>NZ_JBEYRP010000018.1:0-203467 GCF_040704085.1 Streptomyces sp. NPDC047841 | reverse complement strand
GAGGGGCGTCGCGACCTGGCCACCCGGCTCATCGACCTGCTCCTGCACGGCATTGTGAAGAGCTGACACGCCCGAGCCGGCTGGTGGGAGACTCGCCGGCCGGGAGGGCGCGGGGCCCGGTGTGTCCGTGAAGACGGTGGCCCGGCGCGTCCTTCACCACCGCGTTCGACAGAACCAAGACGCGCCATGAACATTTCCCCGTCGCTCCGATAACATGTTCGAACTCGCGCCGACCGCCCCTCCACCCGACACCAGAATTCATGCCACCCAGCGCGAAAAGTGACCCTGTTCAACCACCCACACATCGGCCAGACAGTTGACATCTGAAACATCGCGGAAGTTTCCCCGAATACCCGGGATAACGACACCCGCCGCGTGGCGTCAACCACGCGCCATACTGTGGGCCACGGCTGGTGTGGCGGCACTCGGTTTCCTCATCGCCCTGGAGATCTTCGCGCGTCGTCGCGCCGGCATACCGGGGCCGCTGACCGAACAGGCGAAAGAGACGATATTCGCGCCCAAGCCGGGGCCCCTGTACGCCGGTCTGGCCCTGACGATGGTGGTGCTCACCTGGCGGCAAAGGTTCGTCGCCGCCGGTGCCGCGATCGGCATCGACGTCGTCTTCGTACTGGTGCGACGGGCGACCGACGCCGAGGTGGCCGACGGTCACGCCTTCGGCAACGGCGCCTTGTGGGTGATGCTGGGCCTCGCGGTCATCGCCGTCACGCGCCGCGACGGCCGGGAACGCGTCCTGCTGCTGAAGGGCGTCGGGCTGGGCCTGCTGCTGGCGATCGGCCGCAAGACCGGTGACATCTGGCTGCTCATCACCGCGAAGACCCGCCCGGCCGTGCTCGATCAGTACGTGGCGACCGCCGATCAGGCGCTGGGCAATCCCTCGTGGCTGCTGGGCCGGATACTCCAGGCCACCGACCCGGTCGGCACGCACGTTCTCGCCCTCGTCTACGCGCAGCTCGCGGTGGCCGCGGTCGTGGTCGCGCTGTACCAACTGCGCAACGTCGGGGTCGAAGGCCGCTTCCCGCGCCACCATCTGGTGCGCACCTTCCTGGTGATCGGCCTCCTCGGGCCGGGCGTCTACATGCTCTTCCCGGTGGTCGGGCCCGTCTTCGCCTACGGCCCGGGCGCCTCCGGAACCGGCGGCGTGCAGTGGGCGGTGGCCGACCTGTGGCCCCATACGCCACCGCCCGTCACCGCCCCGCACCCGATGTTCTACGACGAGATCACCCCGCGTAACTGCATGCCCAGCCTGCACACGGCGTGGGCCACCGCGATCTTCATCCATACCCGCAACGGCCCACGGCTCCTGCGGTACGCGGGCACGTTCTGGCTGGTCGCCACGCTCGGCGCGACGCTGGGCTTCGGCTACCACTACGGCACGGACCTCATCGCCGGCGTCGTGTTCGCGCTCACGATCGAGGTGGCTCTGCGCTCGCTCGACCGCGGCTGGGACCGGTCGGGCGTCCAGCTCGTCGCGTACGGGACGGCGGTCTTCGCCGTGCTCCTGGTCTCCTACCGTTATCTGCCGACGCAGATGGCCGGGCATCCTTGGCTGTTCGGACCACTTCTCCTCCTGGCGATGGTGTCGGTGATCCACCGTTACGTACGCGTCACCGAGCTGTGGGAACCGAGAGCCGCTCCGGCACCACAGCCGGACCCACGACCCGAGCTGGTCTGAACTCGACCGCCAGGACACCGCCTGGCGCCGGTCAGGATTGCGTGATCTTCACGGCGTCGATCACCCAGTACCAGTCGTTGCCACCGGTGTAGCGGAAGCGGACCCGGGCCGTCGTGGCGCCCGCCGGGACCTGGAGCGTGACGGTCTCGGTGCGGGAGGGGACGTCGGCGGTGTAGGTGCGGACGGTGACGGGGGTGCCGCCGTCGTAGGAGACCTGCACCTCGCCCTTCTGCGTGCCGTCCTGCCGGTAGAAGGTGGTGTAGGCGAGGGTGGCGGTGCGACCGCCGGTGACCTTCCAGGCGGGGCCGACGAGGGTGGAGTCGAAGGTGCCGGAGACGGCCCGGTCGCTCCACTCGTCGCCGTCGGCGACCGCGAAGACGTTCCGGGCGCGGACGTTGCACTCGCGGTTCTGGTCGCGCTGGGTCTGGGTCCAGAACTCGTCGGTGGTGAAGGACCAGCCACGCCACTCGGTGACCCCGCCGCCGCCCATGGCGGAGTTGTCGACGGACCAGCCCGGCGGCGGGGTGTGCGTGAAGCCGGTGAGCCCGGCGGCGATGCCGGTCTCGTCGACGCGGGTGAGCAGCCGGCCGCGCAGCGCGTCGAAGTCGTCCGGCGCGGGCTGCTGGACGGGGCGGCCGTCCAGATCCCAGGCGGGGTCGAGGGCGATGCCCAGGTGGGCGAGGGCGGAGGCGGCGACGTCCGGCATCTTCACGTCGTGGCGGACCGAGCCGGCCGCGAGGCCCGCGCCGGTGGCGATCAGGAAGGTCTGGCGTTCCTGCGAGGTGGAGCCGCCGTGGCCGCCGGCGTCGGTGTGGCCGTGGTCGGCGGTGACCATGATCAGCCAGTCCTCGGTGGCGTAGGTGGAGCGGGCCTCGACCGCGGCGACGATCCGGCCGACCTGGGCGTCGGCGGTGTGGATGGCGTCCAGGTACTGCTGGGAGGCGGCGCCGTAGCCGTGGCCGGCGTGGTCGATGCCGTCGAGCTGGACGAAGACCGCGTCCGGGTCGCCGTCGCGCAGTCGGGCCACGACGCGGGAGGTGGTACCGGTGTCGTACTCGGCGCTCGGCGTGGACACGCGGGTGTCGACCGCGGCCGAGAAGACCGTGTCCGTGATCGGCGCCCAGGAAGCGATGGCGTACGTGCTCAGGGCCGGCTTCGCGGTCTCGGCGCGGGTGAGGAAGTCCGGGTACTGGGTGAACCTGTTGCCGGTGAAGGCGTTGTCCTTGACGTTGTGCTTGTCGGGCCAGACACCGGTGATGACGGTCGACCAGCCGGGGCCGGACAGGGTCGGGGCGAGCGGGTTGGCGTAGATGCTGCTGGGCGCGGTCAGGCCGGCGGCCGCCAGGGCGTCCAGGTTCGGGGCGACGGCGTCCTCGATCCGGCTGAGCAGGCAGCCGTCGAGGCCGATGACCAGCACCTTGGGCGTACGGGTCGCGGCGCGTGCGACGGCGCCGAGCGGGCCGCCGGACACGGCCAGAGCGGCGGCGGAGACGAGGAGGGTGCGGCGGGAGGGATGGGGCGACACGTGATTCCTCCGGGTCGGGGAGTACGGGGCCTTCGGGGAGTCCGGGTGTACGGGCGTGTGACGCCGCGGGCTGCGAGCACGGCGACGCCCCCGGGCGATACCAGGGGTGGTGCGGTGGTGCCGGGGGCGTTATGGGGTGCCGGGCGGTGGTGCCGTGGTGCCGGGGTGCCGGGGCATTGCGAGGTCAGGGCGGCGGTGCCGTGGTGCCGGGCGGCGGTGCCGTGGTGCAGGGGGCGTTGCGGGATGGCGGGCGGCGGTGCCGTGGTGTTGCGAGGGTTACGGGGATGCCGGGCGGCGGGCCGGCGCCTGGCGGGCGTATCAGGGGTGCTTGTCAGTTGCCGGTCGCGGTCTTCCAGTCCTCGACGTACTGGGTGAGGTTCTTCTCGATGTCGGCCCAGTCCGGCTGGAAGACCTCCACGCCGTTCATCAGCCCGGTCAGGGCGGTGGCGTTGGCGTCGGTGGCCTTGATGTCCTTGCGGGCGCCGAAGCCGCCGCCGATCGCGCTGACCTGCCGCTGCGCCTGCTCGGTCAGCATGAAGTCGAGGAGCTTCCTGCCGTTCGCGCTGTGTGGGGCCTTGGTGACCAGGCCGGCCGCGTAGGGCAGGGCGAAGGTGGTGGGCTTGCCGTCCGGGCCGGCCGGGAACCAGATGCCGAGGTGGGGCATGGTCTTGGACTGGGCGTAGTTCATCTGCACGTCGCCGTTGGCGGCGAGGAGTTCGCCCTTGTCCACCTTGGGGGCGAGCTTGCCGGTGGAGGCGGACGGGCCGACGTTGTTGGCCTGGAGCTTCTTCAGGTAGTCCAGGGCCTGTTCCTTGCCGCCGAGGTCGTGCATCGCCTTGATCAGCACGGCCGTGCCGTCGCCGGCGACCCCGGGTGTGGAGTACTGGATCCTGTTCTTGAACTTCGCGTCGAGCAGGTCCTGCCAGCTCCTGGGGGCCTGCCTGAGGTCCTTCTTGTCGTAGACGAAGCCGAAGTAGTTGTCGACGACGGTCGTCCAGGTGCCGTCGGCGGCCTTGCCGGTGACCTGGTCGGATCCCTTCGGGGCGTACTTCTGCAGCAGGCCCCTGCCGTCGGCCTGCTGGATGAACGGCGGCAGGGTGACCAGCACGTCGGCCTGCGGGTTGCTCTTCTCGCGGACGGCGCGCTGCACCATCTCGCCGGAGCCGCCCTCGACGTACTCGACCTTGATGCCGGTCTGCTTCTCGAAGTCCTTGAAGACGCGGTCGTACCAGCCGTCGCCGTTCTCGCCCTTGAGGCCGTCGGCGCTGTAGACGGTGACGACCTTGGCGTCGGCGGAGGAGGAGCCGCCGCACGCGGACAGCAGCGGGGCGGCGAGGACGGTGAGGGCGGCGGCGGCCTTGCGGGTGTTTCTCGGCATGGCGGAGTGATCTCCTGGCAGGGGAAGGGCCTGGGGCGGGTGAGGGGGTGCGGGGCCGGCGGTCGGGCCGGTTTCAGCGGTAGGAGGCTCTGGTGCGCACGCGGGAGACGGCGAACAGCACGAGCAGGGTCGCCGCCATGAGGACCACCGCGACGGCGGAGCCGGTGAACAGGGCGCCGCGGTCGGTGGCGGCGTGGATCAGCACGGGCAGCGGGGTCCAGTCGGGCGGGTAGAGCATCATCGTGGCGCTCAGCTCGCCCATGGACAGCGCGAAGCACAGCCCGGCCGCGGCGGTGAGCGAGGGCAGCAGCAGCGGCAGCCGGATGCGCCACAGCACGTACGCCGGGCCGGCCCCGAGGGAGGCGGCGGCCTGCTCGTAGGCCGGGTCGAGGCGGGCCAGGGCGGCGGACACCGACTGGTAGGCGAACGCCGTCACCAGGACGGTGTGGGCGAGGATCACGATCCAGCGGGTGCCGTTGAGCAGCAGCGGCGGCTGGGAGAAGGCCACCAGGACCGACAGGCCCACCACCACCGACGGCACGGCGACCGGCAGCACGAACAGCGCGTCCATCACCCTGCGCTGTGCTCGACCCAGCGCGGCGGCGGCCAGTGCCGCCCAGGTGCCCACCGTCAGCGCGAGCGCACTGGCCGCCGCGGCGGTGAGCAGACTGGTGGTGAGCGCGTGCAGGGCCTCGCCCCGGGCCACGGTCCGGTAGTTGGCGGTGGTCGGGCCGGAGGGCAGGACACCGGACCAGTGGGTGGCGAACGAGGCGCCGAGGACGACGAGGAGCGGAAGGGCGAACAGGGGCAGGATCAGCAGGGCGAACACCGCCCACACCGCCCAGCGGGCCCCGCGGCTATGCACCAGCACGACGGCTCACCACCCGGTACAGGCCGTACAGGCCCACGGAGATCAGGACGTCGACGACGGCGACCGCGCACGCGCCCGGATAGTCGGATTCCAGGATCGCCTTGCTGTAGACGAGCATCGGCAGCGTGGTGACGTCCTTGGCGCCGGTGAAGAGCACGATGCCGAACTCGTTGAGGCACAGCACCAGCACCAGGCTGCCGCCGGCGGCGAGCGCGGGCAGCGCCTCGGGCAGGATGATCCGCCGGACGATGCGCGGGGCGCCGGCGCCGAGGGAGCCGGCCGCCTCCAGTTGCGCGGTGTCCAGCTGCGCGAACGCGGCGAGCAGCGGGCGCATCACGAACGGGGTGAAGTAGGTGACCTCCGCCAGCAGCACGCCCCAGGGCGTGGTGAGGAAGTCGAACGGCCCGTGGGCCGCGCCCGTGGCCCCGGTCCACAGCCCGTTGGCCACGCCGGTCCGTCCGTAGAGGAACAGCAGGGCCAGCGTGATCAGGAAGGACGGGAAGGACAGGAAGACGTCGACGAACCGGGCGACCGCCTTGGCACCGGGGAACGGTACGAACGCGATGACCAGGGCCAGCAGGAACCCGAGCACCAGGCAGCCGGCGGTGGAGGCGAGCGCGATCCACACGGTGGTCCACAGCGCCTCGCGGAACGCGGCCGAGGCGAACACGTCGGTGTACGGCTGGAAGGAGGTGCCGCCGCCGTCGGGCCGGAGGGACTGCCGGACGACGAGGGCGAGCGGGTGCAGGAAGAACAGCGTGAGCAGGGCGACGGGGGGCAGTGCCCACAGCAGCCGCCGCGCGGTGCGGACGGGCCGGCCGCGCGCCGCGGCGGGGGACGCGCCGCCCGCGTCGCGCGAGCCGGGGCCGGGGGCGGTGAGGTTCGTCCGGCCGGACTGCGGCGCGGGGTCCAGCGGGCCTGCGGCGGGGGCCGCCCGCAGCGCGGGTTCACCGGTCATCGCCGCTCACCCCCGCCGCCAGCAGCACCGCGTCCTCGGGTGCGAAGTGCACGGTGATCTCCTCGCCGTGCGCGGGCGTCTCGCGCAGCTCGGGCCGGTCCACCATCACCGTGTGGCCGCCGACGTCGACGTACAGCCGGTGCGTGGAGCCGCGCCACTGGATCTCGCGGACGCTGCCGGTGAGCCGGTTGGGGCCCTCGCCCAGGCCGACCAGGTGCGGCCGGACGCACAGGGTGGCCCGCGCGCCGGCGGCGGCGCCCGCCGTGTCCAGCGTCAGCTCGGCGTCGCCGAGGACGGCGCCCCGGGCGGTGACGGTGACCGGCAGCAGGTTGGCGTTGCCGACGAAGGAGGCGGTGAACGCGTTCGCGGGTGCCCGGTACAGCTCCTGCGGGGTTCCGCACGCCTGCAGGCGCGCCTTGTCCATGACCGCGATCCGGTCGGCGAGGGTCAGCGCCTCCAGCTGGTCGTGGGTGACGTACAGGATGGACACCTCGGGCAGTTCCCGGTGCAGCCGGGCCAGTTCGGCGAGCATGCCCGAGCGCAGCCGGGCGTCCAGCGCGGACAGGGGCTCGTCGAGCAGCAGCACGGCCGGCCGGATGGCCAGCGCGCGGGCGATGGCCACCCGCTGCTGCTGGCCGCCGGACAGCTCGCGCGGACGGCGGCGGGCGTAGCCGGCCATGCCGGTCATCTCCAGGGCCTCGGCGACCCGTTCGCGGATCTCGGCCTTGGGGGTCCTGCGGGCCTTGAGCCCGAAGGCGACGTTGTCCTCGACCCGCAGGTGCGGGAAGAGGGCGTACTGCTGCACGACCATTCCGATGCCCCGCCGGTGGGGCGGCAGGTCCGTCACGTCCCGCTCCCCGAGCAGCACCCGCCCCGACGCGGGCCGCACGAACCCGGCGACCGCCCGCAGCGCGGTGGTCTTGCCGGAGCCGGACGGCCCGAGCAGCGCCATCACCTCGCCCGGCGCGACGGTGAGGTCGAGCGCGTCGAGGACGACGGTGCCGTCATAGGCGACCGTGACGGAGTCGAACCGGATGCTCATCTCACCGTTCTCCCCGCAGCAGGGCCGGGAGGGCGGTGACGGAGTCCAGCACGTGGGTGGCGCCGGCGGCGTGGAACTCCTCGTCGCCGTGGGCGCCGGTGCGCACCCCCGCGACCAGGCCGGCGCCGGCGCGCAGGCCGCTGAGCACGTCGTAGGAGGTGTCGCCGGCGACGGCCACCTGGTGGACGGCGTCGGCGGCCTTGGTGCGCAGGAACGCCTCCAGCACCATGTCCGGGTACGGCCGCCCGCGCCCGCCGGCGTCGGCGGGGCACAGGGTCAGCGGGACCAGGTCGCGCCAGCCGAGCGCGTCGAGGATCGCGTCCTGGGTGACCCGGGCGAAACCGGTGGTCAGCACGACGGTGCGGCCGTCGGCCCGCAACTGCTCGATGGCCTCGCGGGCGCCGGGGACGGGGGCGACGAGCCCGCCGTCGACGAGTTCGCCGTACGCCTGCTCGAAGGCGGCGTTGGCGCGCCGGGCGTCCTGCTCGGTGCCGAACAGGTGCCGGAACACGGAGATCTTCGACTCGCCCATGGTGGCGCGGACGTAGGCCAGCTTCCCGGCGTGGTCGGCGGAGCCGGGCTCGACGCCCAGTTCGGCGGCGGCCGCGGCGAAGGCCCGCTCGACCAGGCCGCCGTCGGCGACGGTGGTGCCGGCCATGTCCAGGACGACCAGCCGGATGTCGGGGGCGGCCGGGGTGCCGGGCTCGCCGGGGCGCCCGGGGGTGCGGAGGGTGGTCGTGTCGGTCATCGGGTCGTTCACCACTCCAGGTCGTTCGCGGTCTTCTCGGCGATCGCGGGCGCGCAGGTCATGCCGCGTCCGCCGGGCCCGGTCACCAGCCAGACCCCCTCGCGCACCTGCTGCCGGTGCACCACCCGCGCCGGGTCGGTGCACTGCGCGTACACCCCGGCCCAGCGGCGGCGGATCTTCGGCAGCGGCCGGCCGAGCAGGGACTCCACGACGCCGGTGAGGTGGTCGTAGGGGTCCTCGACGGTGTCGAAGGCGAAGGGGTGCTCGTACTCGTGGGTGTCACCGATGGTCAGGCCGCCGTCGGCGCGCTGCACCATCAGCAGCTGCATGCGGTGCGCGGCGGCCGTCTCGGGCTGCGGCCGGCGGGCGTTGAGTTCGTCCAGCGCCGCGGAGGCGTACGCCGGGTAGTAGCGGAAGCTGTCGGCGTCCGCGACGGAGGTGGTCAGCGGCTCGCCCAGCGGGTCGGTCTGCATCATCTGCAGCCGCACCCGGCGCACCGGCAGTTCCGGGCCGGCCAGTTCCCGCACCAGTCCGCCGAGCCAGGCGCCCGTGCACAGCACCACCACGTCGGCGGTGTGCACGTCGCCGTGGTCGTCGCGCACGGCACTCCGGCCGACGACCCCGCGCACCTCGCGGCCGGGCAGGAACGTGTAGGCGGGGTGCTTGAGCAGTTCGGCGCGCAGGGCGCGCTGGGCGGTGCGCGGTTCGACGGCGGCGTCCCGCTCGCAGTACAGGGCCGCGTCGAACGACCCGCGCAGCGCCGGGTTGACGGCGCGGGCCTCCCCCGGGGTCAGCAGCTTGTAGCCGCGGGCGGCGGCGTCCGGGCGGGCCACGGCCGCCTCGGCGACGGCGTGCTCCAGCTCGCCGCGCACCGGGGTGAGGGAGCCGTTGGCGCGGAAGCCCAGCGCGGGCACCCGGCCGCCGATCGCCTCCCACAGCTCGCGGGCGCGCAGGGCCGTCGAAAGCTCCTCGCCGCCCGCGCGGCCGCTCACCCAGATCTGCCCGAAGTTGCGCAGCGAGGCGCCGCGGGCCTCGGCCTCGCGCTCGATCTGCACGACCTCGTGGCCGCGTTCCACTGCCTGCCAGGCGTGCATGGTGCCCACCACGCCGGCTCCGACGATTGTCACTTTCACGACGGCAAAGCTCCTCTCGAACGGCGAACCGGAAGAGTCCGGCTGACAACGAGAGCCTGAACGAGCCATCACGATTGGGCTAGACCCGTTATCCATTCGTGACACACCCCCTCGGGGAGGGGATGGTGCGTCTCTCAGCCCCGCAGGTGCGTGGTGAAGGAGAACCGGTCGCCCCGGTACAGGCTGCGCACCCGCTCCAGCGGGCGGCCCTCGGTGTCCCGGGAGACGCGGTGGATCAGCAGCATCGGCAGCGCGGGCGGGGTGCCGATGAGCAGCGCCTCGCGCGGGGTGGCCAGCACCGTCTCGATGCGTTCGTCGGCGTCCCCGAAGGAGATCCCGAGGCCCTCGAGGTAGCCGTAGAAGGAGGAGTCCGGATCGAAGTCGGCGTCCAGGCGCGGGACGCGGGCGACGGCCACGTACGTGCTCTCCAGGCCGACCCGCTCGTCGTCCGCGAGCAGCACCCGCTCCAGGTGCCACACGGGCTCCCCCCGGGTCAGCCCGGTCTCGGCGGCCAGCGGCTCCGGGCAGGGGAAGCGGTCCAGGGTGACGAGGGTACGGCCGGGGGTACGGCCCTGACGGCGCACGCCCTCGGTGTAGCTGGCCAGCGACAGCGGCTGCTCCAGCTTGGGCCCGGCGACGACCGTGCCCCGGCCGCGGCGCCGCAGCCTGCCCTCCAGCACCAGCTCGCGCAGCGCCTGCCGCACGGTCTCGCGGGCGACGCCGTAGTCCTCGGCCAGCTCACGCTCGGTGGGGATCGGGCGGCCCTCCCCCAGTTCGCGCACGTGGCGGTCGATCCTCGCCTTCACCGCGTAGTACTTGGGGATCCGGCCGTGCTCCGGGATGCCGGAGCGGACCGGGGCGCCGGGGGCCTGGTCGTTCGGGTAGTCCACGCAGGGATCGTGCCAGACCGGCCCGCCGGCTTCACCAGCGCGTCCCGCCCGGCGGTCAGCGGGCGCCGGCGAACGGGTCGGCCTTGACGACCTTCAGGCTGATCTTCGAGCCGTCCGCCGTCTCACCGAGGCCGGAGGCCGTGATGTCCGTCGTGGTCGGCCATGTGGTGCCCGGCCACACGCCGTCGGCCTTCTCGGTCACCGAGAACGGGGACTTCCGCGCGCCGCCCACGACCGTCACGGTGACGGTGTACGTCATCCGCGCGTCCCCGTCGTTGTGAATGGTCAGCGGTACGACCTCACGTCCCGACTCCAGGCGGGGGGTGTACGCGACGACCTCCCCGTGCGCCGCCGTGGCCGCGGGCTTGCCGAACCCGTCATCGCCGGGGTCCGGGACAGCGGTGCCGGCCGGGCTGACGGGGTCCCCGCTGGGGGCGGCGGCCGCGCGCTGGGCGGCCGCCTCTCGTGCCGCCTCGCCGGGGTCCCCGGCCGTCTTCGACGGCGTGGGCGCCGCCTCGGCACCCGCCGAGGACCGCGGCGGGGAGGGCGCGTCGGCTTCTCCGCCTCCCTGGGTGGTGCAGGCGGTCAGGGCGAGCGTCCCCGCTGCCATGGTCGCTAACAGGACGCGTGCGGGAACCCGGGCTTGGCCGGGCAGGTCGTCAGTCACGGATGAACCGTCCCATGTGTGTCAAGCGCCTGCGCCCGCGACCTGTGCGTAGGGCTCGTGCGGGTGGGTCTCGGAGAAGACGCGCAGCAGGGGTGTCCGGCGCCGGGTGTCCGCGTCGGCGCGGGCGGCCTCGTAGACCTGGCCGATGTGCAGCAGGTCGGGTTCGGCCAGGTGATCGCCGATGAGTTGCATGCCGACGGGCAGGCCGTGGTGGTCCTCACCGACCGGCAGGGACAGGGCGGGCAGGCCGGTGATGTTGGCCGGCGAGGTGAGCCGCAGGAGGCCGTCGGTGATGTCTTCCGTGTGTCCGTCGTTCCATCGCATCACGGTCCGCGAACGCGGAGGCGCCGTGCAGGCGACGGTGGGTGTGGCGAGAACGTCGATGGTGGTGAACAGCTCGCGCCATGCCTCCCTGATGAGGCTGCGGCTTCGCTGTGCTCTCAGATAGGCGTCGGCCGTGATCATCCGTCCGGCCTCCAGGAGGGTCCGCAGACCGTCGCCGAAGAGCTCCGGGTGGCGACGCAGGTGATCGTCGTGCGCCGCTGCCGCCTCGGGGGCGACATGGCCCCACAGCGTGGGGATCACATACGGGGTGAGGGGCATGGTCACGTCGACCGCGGTCGCTCCGAGGTCGACGAGCCGGGCCGTCGCCCGCCGCACCGCGTCCGCCACGTGCGTTTCCACGTGGTCGAAGAAGTAGTTCGCGGGGACCCCGACCCTCACGCCCCGAAGGTCCTCGGCGCCCTTGCCGAGCCGGGGCGGATGCGGTGAGACGACGCTCGCCGGATCCCGCGGATCCCGGCCGGCGATGGCGTGGAGGACCAGGGCCGCGTCCTGGACGCTCCGGGTGAGGGGGCCGACGTGGTCCATGGACCAGGACAAGGGGGCCACGCCGAAGCGGGAGACCACCCCGTAGGTGGGTTTGAGGCCCACGAGCCCGTTGAACGACGCGGGGACGCGGATGGAGCCGGCGGTGTCGGTGCCCAGGGCGAAGGTGGCGGAGCCGACCGCCACGGCGGCGGCCGACCCGCCGCTGGAGCCGCCGGCGATCCTGTCGCGCGCCCAGGGATTGGCGGTCTGGGGGGTGACGAGGCCGTAGGCGAACTCGTGCATCTCGGTCTTCCCGACCAGGATCGCGCCGGCCGCCGTCAGACGGTCCATGACCGCGCTGTCCTCGGCGGCGACCCGCTCGGCCCACACGGAGGAGCTGGCCGTGGTGAGGATGCCGGAGGCGTCGATGTTGTCCTTCAGCGCGAAGGGGACGCCGTGCAGCGGGCCCAGGGAGCGGCCCGCCATCACGTCCCGCTCCGCCTGGGCCGCCCTTGCCCGGGCGGCCTCGGCCGTGCGGGTCACGAAGGCGTTGAGGGCGTCCTCGGTGTCTGCCGCCCGTTGGAGGACGGACTCGGTCAGTTCGACCGGGGACAGCTCCTTCGCGGCGATGGCCCGGGCAGCGGCGGCGGCGGTGAGTTCGTAGGGCTGGGTCACCGGAGTCTCCCGGTGCCGCCGCGGCCGGTGACGGTGAAGACGGGTGCCGGTGCGGTTCCGGTGAGGTCCAGCGCGTCCAGGGTCCTGATGATCCCCGTGATGCGGGCCGCCAGCTCCGCGGCCCGGTGCTGCGGGAAGTCTGCCTCAGGCTGGTCGCCGGAGGACGTTCCTGGGGCGCTGCACGAGGGCGACGGCATGGGTGTGTCCTCTCGGAACTTCGTGCGACGGACGTCGCTGCCGGGCGGCTGAGGTGCCCGACGCCCCTGCTGACGGGGGATGGACTCACAGGGACGTCGGGCGGTCTCGAAGGCGCCGGCCGGCGGCGGTGCCGCCGGCCGGCTCGGTGGCGCTACACGTCGAGGGTGACGTCGTACGACTCGAGCCAGGCGTTGAGCGACAGGGGCACCTCGAGGTCGATCCGGGTGATCTGCGTGCTCTCGGCACTGACGGGCCGGGTCAGCCGGTCCTTGACCCGGCCGAGATCCAGCAGGGGCAGGATGGGCGCGTCGCCGCTGGAGAGGACTTCGGCGAACCGGTCGCGCAGCTTCTTCTCGTAGCCGGAGTCCTGGGTGCTGGGGTAGGGCGCCTTGACGCGTTCGGCGATGGACTGCGGGAGCACGTCGCGCGTGGCGGCGCGCAGCAGGCTTTTCTCGCGCCCGTCGAACTTCTTCATCGACCAGGGAGCGTTGAAGACGTATTCCACGAGCCGGTGGTCGCAGAAGGGGACCCGGACCTCAAGGCCCACGGCCATGCTCATGCGGTCCTTGCGGTCCAGGAGCGTGTTCACGAAGCGTGTGAGGTTGAGGTAGGACAGCTCCCTCATCCGCTTCTCCAGTCCGCTCTCCCCGGGCAGTACGGGGGTTTCGGCGATGGCGGTGTGGTAGCTGTCGCTGCGGCGGCCCGGTATGTCCAGCCGGGTGAGGAGGGACGTGTCGAAGAGGGGCGTGCCGTCGTAGAACGGTCCGGGTGTGCTGGTGAGCCAGGGGAAGGTCTCGGCGGTGAGGACCTCGGGGTCGTGGAACCAGCTGTAGCCGCCGAAGAGTTCGTCCGCCGACTCCCCGGACAGGGCGACGGTGGAGCGCTGGCGCACGGCCTGGAAGAGCAGGTAGAGGGAGGGCCACAGGTCGCCGTACCAGACGGGCGGCAGGTCGGTGGCGGCCAGGACGGCGGCCCGCACGGCGGGGTCGCTGAGGTCGTCGCTGTCGAGGAGGATCTCCTTGTGGTCGGCCTTGACCAGTTCGGCCAGGTCGCGCACGAAGGGGGCGTCCGGGGTGCTGCGCAGCGGGTCGGGGACGAAGTTCTCGGCGGCGCCGACGAAGTCGACGGAGAAGGACCGTACGGGTCCGGCCCCCTGGTCCTTGAGCGC
The DNA here is from genome assembly GCF_040704085.1 of Streptomyces sp. NPDC047841. Classification (NCBI taxonomy): domain Bacteria; kingdom Bacillati; phylum Actinomycetota; class Actinomycetes; order Kitasatosporales; family Streptomycetaceae; genus Streptomyces; species Streptomyces sp. NPDC047841. Next base: position 189,711 of record NZ_JBEYRP010000018.1, on the reverse strand, counting down.
CTTGGCGGCCAGGGCGGTGACCGCCGAGGAGTCCAGGCCCCCGGACAGCAGGCTGCACAGCGGAACGTCGGAGATGAGCTGCCGGGAGACGATGTCCTCGAGCAGTTCGCGCACCGTGCGGATGGTCTGGTCCAGGGAGTCCGTGTGCTCCTTGGCTTCCAGTGCCCAGTAGCGGTGCTTGGTCAGTCCCTGCCGGCCCACGCGGACGAGGTGACCGGGACGGACCTCGAACATGCCGGTGAAGATGGCGTGTTCGGGGGTCTTGACCATGTCGAGTATCTCGCTGAGGCCGTCGGCGTTGACGCGGCGGGGCACCTCGGGGTTGGCCAGGATCGCCTTGGGCTCGGAGCCGAAGAGGACACCGTGGGGGGTGGGGAAGTAGTAGAGCGGCTTGACACCCATGCGGTCGCGGACCAGGAACAGTTCCTCGCGGCGGGTGTCCCAGATGGCGAAGGCGAACATGCCGTTGAGCTTGGTCACGAAGTCCACGCCCCAGTGCAGGTAGGCGCGCAGGACGACTTCGGTGTCGCTCTGGGTCCGGAAGCGGTGACCGTGGGAGACGAGTTCGGAGCGCAGTTCCCGGTAGTTGTAGATCTCCCCGCTGAAGGTCAGGACGGCCAGGACGCGGCCGTCGTCCTCCGCGAGCATGGGCTGCTTGCCGCCTTCGATGTCGATCACGGACAGCCGGCGGTGGCCGATGGCGGCGTGACGGTCCGTCCACAGGCCGCTGGCGTCCGGGCCGCGGCAGGCCATGGTCTGGGTCATCGCGTCTGCCGTCGCACGCTCGCGGGTCAGATCACGTTCGAAGTCCACCCATCCGGCGATTCCGCACATGTGTGATGTCCTCTCGTAGCTGTATTGGGGACCGGAGGTCTGCGATCGGCCGCCCGGACCGTTCGCGCTGCGGCAAGGTCCGGGCGTGCCAGGTCTCGGGGAAGGCCGGGGCGGGTCAGGCGTTGTCCGGCCAGGTCAGGCGTCGGGCGTAGTGGACCCATACGGCGATGACCATGAGGGCGGCCGTCATGCCGCCCAGGGTCATGACCGTCGAGGGCGAGCTGGCGTCGACGACGATTCCGCCGGTCAGGGCGCCGAGGGAGATCGTGGCCTGGAACGACGCGGTGAACATGACGGAGGCGGCCTCGGGGGTGTCGGGACTCGCCTTGGTGAACCACGTCTGGGAGGAGACGGGCACCGCCCCGTACGCGACGCCCCAGACGATCAGGAGGGCGACAGCTCCGGCTTTCCACTGACCCAGAACGGGCAGGAGCAGGGTGGCGGCGGCGATCATGCCGGCGGCGGTGCCGAAGGTGGCCCGCGGGTGCCGTGCGACCAGGGAGCCGCCCAGGAAGTTGCCGAGGATGCCCGCCGCGCCGTAGATGAGCAGGAAGACGGTGATGAGCCCGGAGCCCGCGTCGGTGACCTGCTCGAGGAACGGGGTGACGTAGGTGTACGTGCCGAAGTGCGCCAGCACGACGAGAACGGTCAGGAGCAAGGCGAAGCGGGTGGCGACGCTGTTGAGCATGCCCCGCAGGACGCCCAGGCGGGTGGTCTGCTGCGGTGGCAGGGGCGGCGTGACGATCAGCAGCATGATCAGTACGCCGACGGTGAGGCCGCCCATGGCGATGAACGCGGTACGCCATCCGGCCAGGTCGCCGATGAACGTGCCGGCCGGTACGCCGAGTACGGAACCCAGGGGCACCGCGGAGAAGATCACCGCTGTGGCCCGGCCGACGGATTCGGCGGGGACCAGCCGTTCGGCCAGTGAGGCGCCGATGGACCAGAAGCCGCCGATGACGATGCCGACGATGACACGGGAGACCAGGACCAGCCAGTAGTCGGGGGCTACCGCTGCCAGGAAGTTCGCCGCGGCGAGCAGGACCATGAAGGCGCACAGCATCAGGCGGCGGTCGATCCGCGCGGTCGCGACCGTGACGACGGGTGCGGCGATCGCCGCGAGGAAGCCGGGCATGGTCATCATCAGTCCGGCCATGCCGTCGGAGATGGTGAAGCTCGCACCGATCTTCGTCAGAAGTCCGATGGGGAGGATTTCCGTGGTGACGATGGAGAAGATGCCCAGCATCACCGCGACGACGGCCAGCCATCCGATCACCGGGGAGCGGTGCGGTGAATCGGCCCCGCCAGGATCGCGCGTGGTGGCGGTGGTGGATGCAGCCATGAATTCCGTCCTGTGATGAGTGTGCTGTTGCCTGATCAGTTCAGCAGGCGCGGCGGGGCGAGGGCTGGCAGATCTGCGACATGAGCGCCGTCGCGAAGGGTGGCGTCGCAAATCCGCTCATCGGCGTCCTCGCGGTCGTCGCAGGTCACCGGTTTGATGAGGGGGTTCCACGGCGAAGATCCGACGTCGCTCAGTTCATGCGCGACTTGGGCAAGTTCCTTCTACGACGCACGCGCATTGCCGTACATATGTGCGCTGTGGGCGTACTCGTGTGCGACTTCGGCAAGATTGCGTTGACCGGTGCGGAGAGCCGGATGAGGGTGGGCCCCATGCCGATATCCGTGGCTCTACTTTTCCCTTCAATAGTTGCTGGATTGGACATCTCAGCAGCCCGTGAGGTTTTCGGTGTCGACCGTTCCGATCTGGTCGACCCGTGGTACGAATTCGCCGGCTGGGCCCCGGACGATGCCGAGAACTGCGATGCCTGCCGCGTGGAGCGGCTGTGGAGCACAGACCAGCTGCCGAAGGCGCACACCATCGTGGTGCCGGCCTGGCCGGACGTGCACGAGGAACCGCCGGCCGCCCTCGTCCGGGCGCTGCGGACCGCGCACGGCGCCGGATCCCGTGTCGTCGCCGTGTCGACGGGGGTGTTCGTGCTCGCGGCGGCCGGGCTGCTGGACGGCCGGCGGGCCAGTGTGCACTGGGCGCACGCCGACGCTCTGACCGCCCGCTACCCGCAGGTCAAGGCCGACTCGGCCGCGCGCTACCTGGACGACGGCGACCTGCTCACGTCCGTGGGCGGCGCCGCCAGTCTCGAGCTCTTCCTGCACGTGGTCAGCCTTGATCACGGCAGTGCCGTCGCGAAGGCGCTGGCTCGCCGCCTGTTCGCCCCCTTCGCCGACCCGGGCACGGACGCCCCCGCGATCGCCGAGCACGAGACGGACCAGGTCCTCGCGCAGATCCTGCCGTGGGTCTCGGAGCATCTGGAGCACGAGCTGACCGTGGACGACATGGCCGAGCAGGCCCGGGTCAGCCGTCGCACGCTGACTCGCCACTTCCGCTCGCACACCGGTATGGCGCCGTTGCAGTGGGTGCTGTCGCAGCGGGTGCACCGGGCCCAGCGTCTGCTGGAGACGACGGCCATGAGCGTCGAACAGATCGCGACGCAGTGCGGGATGGGAACCGGAGCGACCCTGCGCCGGCACTTCAACCGGACCACGGGCCTGTCGCCGGACGCCTATCGTCGTTGGTTCCGTGCCAAGGGGGCGGGAAGCCCGCCCAGCCGGGCCTGAGCGCGGGGGGCGGCCCCGAGTGCCGCGTGCTGCGCGCCGTGCGCCGCCGGCGGGTGGCGCCGCCCCGCCCGCCGTTCACCGAGGAAAGGGAAGCGTGTGACGAACCAGCCGGCTCCGGCGCTGCCGGACGCCTTCTACTACGACCTGGGACGCGGCCGTTTCGAGAGCAGTACGGCCACGGCCGGCCCGTGGAGCCCGAAATGGCAGCACGGCGGTCCTCCGTCGGCGCTGCTGGGCCGCGCCATGGAGGAGCACGAACCGCGTGAGGGCTTCCACATCGCCCGCGTGACCGTGGAACTGCCGCGCCCCGTTCCCGTGGCGGACCTGCGGGTCTCGGTGCGGACCGTCCACGCGGGCCGGCGCGTCGAGCTGCTGGAGGGGGAGATCAGCTCGGACGCCGGTCCGGTGATGCTGGCCAGGGCCTGGCGGGTGGCCGCCAGTCCGGCCGACACGCCCGCACTGCGGCCCCATCCGCCCGCGCCCGCGCTGCCCGGCGCCCAGGCCCCGCACACCATGGCGGGGGCGCATCTCGACGGCTACATCGCGGCCATGGAGTGGCGTTTCGAGGCGGGCGGGGGTTTCGACGTGCCCGGGCCGGGGGTGGCGTGGGCGCGGCAGCGGATCCCCCTGGTGGCGGGGGCCGCGGACACCGCGCTCACCCGCGCGCTGACGTTGGCGGACAGCAGCTGGGCCGTCGCGTTCGAGCTGGACCACCACCGCCGGCTCGTCATCAACACGGACGTGACGCTGGCGTTGCACCGGCCGCCGGCCGGGGCGTGGCTGTGCGTGCGCTCGGCCACGTCCGCCAGCCCCGGCGGGTCGGGGCTGGCGGTCGGGCAGTTGCACGACGAGAGCGGCGAGTGCGGCCAGGTGACGCAGACACTGCTGGTCAATGAGCGGTGAACGGGGGGCGGCCCGCGCCGTGCGCACGGGCCGCCCCTCCCACCGCCGGCGGTTCTCGCCCGGCCTCCTAGCCCGGCCAGGAGACCAGCAGCTTGCGCGGGCCGCGGAAGGAGACGTTCGCGGGGAAGTCGAAGTCCTGGTCCTCGACGACCTGCATGCCGGGGGCGCGCCGTGCCAGGAGGTCGAGTGCGATGCGGGCCTCCATGCGGGCCAGGGCGGCGCCGATGCAGTAGTGGATGCCCTGGCCGAAGGCGAGGTGCTTGCGGGAGTCCTCGCGGTGGATGTCGAAGGCCTCGGGCTCGTCGAAGTGGGCGGGGTCGCGGTTGGCCGCGCCCAGCAGCAGCAGGATCTTCGCCTGCGCGGGGATCTCGACGCCGCCGACCGTGACGGCCTCGGTGGTGATGCGCCGCCAGGCGGGGATGCTGCTGTCGTAGCGGAGCACTTCCTCGACCGCCTTGGGGATGAGGGAGCGGTCGGCGCACAGCTCCTCCCACTGCGCGCGGTTGGCCAGCAGCCGGCGCACGGCGTTCCCGGTGAAGCTGGTGGTCGTCTCGTGCCCGGCGAAGCTGAGGCCGTAGGCGACGTTGGTGATGTCCGCGATCGAGAGGCTCTCGGGATCCTCCCGGTGGATCCGGACGAGGTCGCTCGTGAAGTCGTCGACGGGGTCGGCCGCGCGCTTGGCGACGAACTCCTCGCAGTAGCGCCAGTAGTTGACCATGTTGTTGGCGATGTCGCGCTGTTCGTCGGGGGTCGGCTTGCCCCAGCTGAAGGCGATGCGGTTGCCGCACCACGACTTGAGCATGTCCATGTCCTCATCGGGGAAGCCGATGAAGGTGAAGATCATGTAGGCGGGCAGGGGGTAGGTCAGCGCGGGGACGAGGTCCACGATCCCGGGCTGGATCTCGTCGACCAGTTCGGTCGCCTTGGCCCACACCTTGGGCTCGAGGACCGAGATCCGCCGGGCGGAGAACGCCTTCTGGTTGTGCCGGCGAATGCGGGTGTGGCGCGGCGGGTCGCAGTCCGACATGACCGGATAGGCATGGAATCCGGCCTTGACGATGGTCTGGGCCTCCTGCGTCAGGGGGAACACAGGGCGCTGCCCGACGGCGGCGGAGAAGACGCGCGGGTTCATCAACGCGCTTTGGATGTCCTCGTACCCGGTTATCACCCACATGTCTATCGCCGGCGCATAGAAGGCGGGTCCTTCTTCACGCACGGCGGACAATATCGGGTAAGGGTCCTCGACGTAGGCGTCACCCAGCGGGTTGAAGCTGTGGTTTACCGGGCATGCCGTCATGTCCGTCATAACGAAACTCCCAGGGCTCGGCGGCCTTCAGTCTCACCCGCCGCCGACCGTTTTGAAAACCGGAAAATTCTGGGCATCAAGCGGGGTTTTTTATGTCTGAGCGAATAAGCCTGCGCCAGCTCGACTATTTCGTCGCGGCGGCCGAAGCGGGAACGCTGACCGGCGCGGCGGAGCTGCTGTACGTGTCGCCCTCGGCGGTGTCGGCCGGCATCGGCGAGCTCGAACACCGGGTAGGGGTGCAGCTGCTGCTGCGGGCCAGGGCCAAAGGGCTCACCCTGACGGCCGCCGGACGCCTCTTCCTGCCCCAGGCCAAGGCCCTGCTGGCGAGCAGCGAGCAACTGCGCGCCAGTGTGCAGGAGATGGGGCGCCGCCCGACCGGGCGTCTGGTGATCGGCTGTTTCACGACGCTGGCCCCGTTCCTGGTGCCGTGGCTGCTGGCGGAGTTCCCCTTCGCCCACCCCGGCGTGACCCTGGACTTCGTCGAGGGCTCCGCGACCACGTTGCAGCGCCTGCTCCGGGACGGGCGCTGCGAGGTGGCGCTGCTGTACGGGGTGGACGTGGACGACGGCATCGCGTTCGACAGGCTCCACTCCGTCCAGCCGCACGTCCTCCTGCCGCAGCACCATCCGCTGGCGGACCGGGACAGCGTGCGTCTTTCCGATCTGGCCGGCCTCGACATGGTGATGCTCGACGTGCCGCCCAGCCGCCGCTACTTCAGCGACCTGCTCACGCGGGCGGGGATCGCTCCGGTGGTACGCCACAGCACGTCCAGCTTCGAGGTGGTCCGCGGCCTCGTGGCGCGGGGCGCGGGGTACTCCCTGCTCATCCAGCGCCCCGCCCTGAACGTCAGCTACGAGGGGCGGGCGGTGCAGGTGCGCCGGATCGCCGACGAGGTCGCGCCCCTCGATGTGGGACTGGCGCGTCTGGAGGGCGCGCACGTGACCCAACGGGCGGCGGCGTTCGCGTCGTTCTGCCGTGCCGGTGTCGCGCGGGCGCCCTGGACGGGGGCCGCGGCGGCGCACGGGGCGCCGCAAGGTTGATGTCGTAAACCTGCCAGCCCTCGTGGGGGCGGAGACTCAGGATGGGCCCATGCATGAGAATGCGGAACACTGCGTCCGGGCAGTGCAGTCCAAGGACGCGCGGTTCGACGGCTGGTTCTTCACGGCGGTGCTGACCACGAAGATCTACTGCCGGCCCAGCTGCCCGGTGGTCCCGCCCAAACCCCAGAACATGGTCTTCTATCCCAGCGCGGCGGCCGCCCAGCAGGCGGGGTTCCGGGCCTGCAAGCGCTGCCGTCCCGACGCCACGCCGGGCTCGCCCGAATGGAACGTGCGGGCCAGTCTCGCCGCGCGCGCGATGCGGCTGATCAAGGACGGCATCGTGGACCGGGAGGGCGTGCCCGGCCTGGCGGCCCGTCTGGGGTATTCGACGCGCCAGGTCGAACGGCAGTTGCAGGCGGAGGTCGGAGCCGGGCCCGCGGCCTTGGCGCGTGCCCAGCGCGCCCAGGCCGCCCGCCTGCTGATCGAGACCAGCACGCTGCCGATGGCGGAGGTGGCGTTCGCGTCAGGATTCGCGTCCATCCGCACGTTCAACGACACGGTGCAGAGCGTGTTCGGCATGACGCCCTCCGAACTGCGCCGTCGCGGCCGTCCCTCGGCCACCGCGGGGGCGGTGGCCCTGCGGCTGCCGTTCCGTTCCCCGTTGTGCCCCGACAGCTTGTTCGGGCATCTGGCCGTCACGGGCGTGCCGGGGGTCGAGGAATGGCGCGCCGGTGCGTACCGTCGCACGCTGCGCCTGCCTCACGGGCACGGCATCGTCGAACTGAGGCCGACGGGGGCGTCGTACATCCAGTGCACGCTCCATCTGTCCGACCTGCGCGACCTGACCATCGCCATCAACAGGTGCCGGCGCCTGCTGGACCTCGACGCCGATCCGGTGGCCTACGGCGAAGCGCTGCACGACGACGACGTGCTCGCCCCGCTGGTCCGCAAGAGCCCCGGCCGGCGCATCCCGCAGACGGTCGACGGCGCGGAGTTCGCGATCCGCGCCATGCTGGGACAGCAGGTGTCCACGGCCGCCGCCCGCACGCACGCCGCGCGTCTGGTGCGGGCCCACGGCGATCCCGTGGTGGACGAGACGGGGGGTCTGACGCATCTGTTCCCCTCCCCCGCCGCCCTGTCGGCCCTCGACCCGGCCGCCCTGGCCCTGCCGCGAAAACGCAGGGACGCCGTGCTCGCCGTGGTCGACGCGCTGGCGTCGGGGCGTCTCGACCTCGGTGCGGGCAGCGACTGGCAGGAGGCCCGTGCCAGGCTCGGCGCGCTGCCCGGTGTGGGGCCGTGGACGGTGGAGACGATCGCCCTGCGCGCCCTGGGGGATCCCGACGCCTTCCCGGTCACGGACCTCGGTGTCAAGCTGGCCGCCGCCGCCCTGGAGCTGCCGGGCACACCGGCCGCGCTGCTGCGCCGCGCCCGGGTGTGGCAGCCGTGGCGCGGCTACGCCGTGCAGTACCTGTGGGCCACGGGAGATCACCCCATCAACGAGATGCCCGCCGGCGACATCACCTCGCCGCCCCCGTCGGCGCACCGCGCGCGCAACGCGTGACGGCCGGCGCGGGTCCGCGCCGGCCGTCACCCGCGTCGTGCCTGCGACGCGGCGGCACTCAGGTGGTCAGGTCCACGAAGTGGGCCCAGGAAGGACGGACCACCTCGCTGATCCTGTGCAGCACACCGGGGGAGACGACGCTGTCGACCGTCAGCGCGACGGCGGCCTCGCCTCCTTCGGTGTCCCGCGCCACCTGCATCACGGCGATGTTGACTCCTGCCTCGCCCAGGATCCGTCCGATGGTGCCGATCATGCCGGGCACGTCCTTGTACTGGAGGAACAGCATCCGGTCGGTGATCTCCAGCTCGATGTCGTAGTCGGCGATCCCGGTGAGTCTGCGGATGTTCCTCGGCCCCGACAGGGCTCCGGAGACCGCGAGCGCACGGCCGTCGGCCAGGGTGCCGCGCAGGGTGATCTGGTCGGTGTGGGACGCGCTCTCGGAGCTGGTGAGGAAGCGGACCGCGCCGATGCGCTCGCGTGCGACGAGGGGGGCGTTCACCAGGGTGACCCGCCGGCCGTCGGCGAACATGCCCGTCAGCACGCCCCGTTCGAGCACGGAGACGTCGTGCTGGGTGACCGGGCCGTGCACCTCGACGTCGAGATCCACGGGAGGCTGCCCACCGGCCAGGGCCGTGAAGATGCGGCCGAGGTCGCCGGCGAGCGGGAGGAAGCGCGTCACCTCGGCGAGGGGAGCGGTGACGTGCAGATTGACGGCGTCGGGAACCAGCTCTCCGGCGAGGGTCCGCCGGACGGCGTGCGCGACCGTGGTGCCGGCCCTGTCCTGGGCCTCGACGGTCGAGGCGCCCAGGTGCGGAGTGCACACGACGTTGTCGAGGGCCGGCAGGGGCGAGTCGGTGCAGGGCTCGGTGACGAAGACGTCCAGGCCCGCTCCGGCGACGCGTCCCTCCGTCAGCGCGGCGGCCAGGGCCTGTTCGTCCACGATGCCGCCGCGGGCCGCGTTGACGATGCGCACGCCCGGCTTGACCCGTCGTAGTTCCTCGTGGCCGATGAGGCCGGTCGTCTCGGGCGTCCTGGGCAGGTGCACCGTGATGAAGTCGGACGCGGCGAGGAGTTCGTCCAGCGTCACCGGCTTCGCGCCCGCCTCGGCCGCCTGGGACGGGGACAGGTAGGGGTCGTAGGCGATGACCCGCATGCCGAAGGCGCGCATGCGGTGGGCGACCAGCCGTCCGATGCGTCCGAGTCCCACGACGCCCAGGGTCTTGTCCGCCAGTTCCACCCCGGTGTAGCGGCTGCGCTGCCACTGTCCCTGTTTCAGCGACGCGTTGGCCTGGGGGATGTGGCGGGCCACCGAGATGATGAGCCCGCAGGCGAGCTCGGCGGCGGTGACGCTGTTGGAGGCGGGGGCGTTGACGACGGTGACGCCGGCCCGTGTCGCGGCGTCGAGGTCCACGTTGTCGAGGCCGACCCCTGCCCGTCCGACGACCCTGAGGCGGGGGGCGGCGGCGAGTACTTCGGCGTCCACCCGGGTCGCCGAGCGCACGAGGAGGGCGTCCGCCTCGCGCACGGCCGCCAGCAGCCCTGCGCGGTCGGCGCCGTCGCAGTGGCGGATCTCCACCTGGGGGCCGAGCGCGTCGATGGTGGCCGGCGCGAGGGCTTCGGCCAGGAGCACGATGGGGGTTGTCATGGGGCTCGATTCCGGTAGGAGAACGGCGGTGGGCTCTCAGGAGGTGGTGGTGCGCTCGGGTTCGCCGGCCACGGAGGGGTGGTCCGCCTCGAGCGGGGGCTGGGAGCTGGCTCCGCCGGGGGCGCCGACGGTCGCGAAGACGTCCCGCTCGACGCCGAGGTAGTTCGCCCAGTGGGCGGGCAGGTCGTCCTGGTAGAAGACGGCTTCCACCGGGCAGACCGGTTCGCACGCGCCGCAGTCCACGCATTCGTCGGGCTGGATGTACATCTTCCGGGGGCCTTCGTAGATGCAGTCGACGGGGCATTCCTCGATGCACGCCTTGTCTTTGACGTCGATGCACGGCTGCGCGATGACGTAGGTCATGGGGTTACTCCTTGACGGTCCAGGTGTCGGTGCCGGCGAGCAGCGCCGCGAGGTCGCCCTTGCCGTCACGTTCGACGGCGGCGTCGAGCTGGCCGGCCATCTGCGTGTCGTAGTCGGGCCGTTCGACCTGGCGCAGGACGCCGATCGGTGTGTGGTGCAGGGTGTGCGGGTCGGCGAGGCGGGACAGCGCGAAGGCGGTGCTGGGGTCGGTCTCGTGCGCGTCGTGCACGAGGACGTCGGCCTCGTTGCCGGCGGTGACGGGAACCACGCGCAGCCGGCCGGTGGCCGCGTCACGGACGACGCCCTTGCCGCCCGCGTGGCCGAACCGGATCGGTTTGCCGTGCTCCAGACGGATCACCGCTTCCTGGGCGCTCTGCTTGTCCTTGAGGGCGGCGAAGGCGCCGTCGTTGAAGATGTTGCAGTTCTGGTAGATCTCCACCAGCGCGGTGCCCTGGTGGACGGCGGCCCTGCGCAGCACGTCGACCAGGTGCCGGCGGTCGGAGTCGAGGGTGCGGGCGATGAAGGTGGCCTCGGCGCCGATGGCCAGGGAAGCCGGGTTGAACGGGGTTTCGAGGGATCCCATCGGCGTGGATTTGGTGATCTTCCCGGTCTCCGAGGTCGGCGAGTACTGCCCCTTGGTCAGGCCGTAGATCCGGTTGTTGAACAGCAGGATCTTCAGGTTGACGTTGCGGCGCAGGGCGTGGATGAGGTGGTTGCCGCCGATGGAGAGGGCGTCGCCGTCGCCGGTGACGACCCACACGCTCAGGTCGGTGCGGGAGGTGGCGAGGCCGGTGGCGATGGCGGGGGCACGACCGTGGATGGAGTGCATGCCGTAGGTGTCCATGTAGTACGGGAAGCGGCTGGAGCAGCCGATCCCCGACACGAAGACGATGTTCTCCCGCGCCAGGCCGAGTTCGGGCAGGAACCCCTGCACCGCGGAGAGGACGGCGTAGTCACCGCAGCCGGGGCACCAGCGCACCTCCTGGTCGGACTTGAACTCCGTCGCGGACTGCCTGGTCTCGGCTCTGGGCACCAGGGGCAGCGGGTCACTTGGCATGCAGGGCCTCCCGCAGGGTCGTGGCGAGTCGTTCCGCGCTGAAGGGCATCCCGGTCACCTGTGTGTGCGCGGTGACGTCCTTCAGATACGTGGCGCGCAGCAGTGCCGACAGCTGTCCGAGGTTCATCTCGGGGACCAGGACACGGCGGTAGCGGGCGAGGACGGTGCCGAGGTTGCGGGGCCGGGGATTGAGGTGACGCAGATGTGCCTGCGCGATGCGCTCGCCCTCGCCGCGCAGCCGGCGTACGGCGGCGGTGATGGGTCCGTAGCTGGAGCCCCAGCCCAGGACGAGGAGTCCGGCGTCGTCGGTGGGGTCGTCGACGAGCAGGTCGGGTACGCCGATGCCGTCGATCTTCGCCTGGCGGACGCGGACCATGTGGTCGTGGTTGGCGGGGTCGTAGGAGATGTGACCCGTGCCGTCCTGTTTCTCGATGCCGCCGATGCGGTGCTCCAGGCCGGGTGTGCCCGGCACGGCCCAGGGGCGGGCTAGCGTGTCGGGGTGGCGTTTGTAGGGCCAGAAGACCTCGGTTCCGTCGTCGGTGGTGTGGTTCGGTCTGAGCGCGAACTGCTGCCGCAGGTCGGGCAGTTCGTCGGAGCTGGGGATCTTCCAGGGTTCGCTGCCGTGGGCGAGGTAGCCGTCGGACAGCAGGAAGACCGGTGTGCGGTAGGTGAGGGCGATGCGGGCGGCTTCGATCACCGTGTCGAAGCAGTCGGCCGGGGTGCGGGGGGCGACGACGGGCACGGGGGCCTCTCCGTTGCGGCCGTACATCGCTTGCAGGAGATCGGCCTGCTCCGTTTTGGTGGGCAGCCCGGTGGAGGGGCCGCCGCGCTGGATGTCGATGATCAGCAGGGGCAGTTCGAGGGAGACGGCGAGACCGACCGTCTCCGACTTCAGCGCCATCCCCGGACCCGAGGTGGTGGTGACGGCGAGGGATCCGCCGAAGGCGGCGCCCAGCGCGGCGCCGATGGCCGCGATCTCGTCCTCCGCCTGGAAGGCGCGCACGCCGAAGTTCTTGTGGCGGCTCAGCTCGTGCAGGATGTCGGAGGCCGGGGTGATGGGGTAGGAGCCCAGGTAGACAGGGAGGTCGGCTCGTCTGCCGGCGGCGATCAGGCCGTAGGACAGGGCGAGGTTTCCCGAGATGTTGCGGTAGGTGCCGGGCGGGAAGGCCGTGGCCGCGGGCGGGATCTCGTAGGAGGCCGCGAAGGTCTCGGTCGTCTCGCCGAAGTTCCATCCCGCGCGCAGTGCGGCGATGTTCGCCTCGGCGAGGTGGGGGCGCGTCGCGAACTTGCGCCTCAGGAACGTCTCGGTGCCGGTCGTGGGGCGGTGGTACATCCACGACAGCAGGCCGAGGGCGAACATGTTCTTGCACCGGTCCGCGTCCTTGCGTGACAGCGCGAAGTCCTTCAGGGCCTCGGTGGTCAGCGCGGTCAGCGGTACGGCGTGCGCGTTGAAGCGGTCCAGGGCGCCGCTTTCGAGCGGTGAGGCGCCGTAGCCGACCTTCTGCAGCGCGCGGGGGGTGAACTCGTCGCTGTCGATGATGATGTCCGCGCCGGCCGGCACGTCGGGCAGATTGGCCTTGAGCGCCGCGGGGTTCATGGCGACCAGCACGTCGGGGGCGTCACCGGGGGTGAGGATGTCGTGGTCGGCGAAGTGCAGTTGGAAACTCGAGACACCGGGAAGGGTCCCGGCGGGAGCCCGGATCTCCGCGGGGAAGTTCGGCAGGGTCGACAGGTCGTTGCCGAAGGCCGCCGTCTGCGAGGTGAAGCGGTCGCCGGTGAGCTGCATGCCGTCGCCGGAGTCGCCGGCGAAGCGGATGACCACCTGGTGCAGCCGGCGCGTGGGCTTGGGGTGACGCGCCGCGGCGGCGGGCTCAGGCATGACTCGCTCCGGGCCGTACCCGCGGGGCGGGCCGGGAGGCCGCCGGGGTCTTCTCGGTCCAGACGTCCGCTCCCCACTGCCCGGCGAGGAGGACCGTGCCGGCGGTGGGGTCGGGGGCGGACGCGGGCACGATCAGTGCCACCCGTGGCTGTGCGGCGTCGGTGACCGCGCTGTCCGGCAGGCCGACGACGAGGAGGTCCCCCACGGTGGCGGCGGGTGCGTCCACGGGTCCTGTCAGGTGGCCGGCGGGACGGGCGGGGGCCTGGAGGAGCTTTTCGTACAGCCGCACGGTGGCGGGGAAGTCGGTCTCGGCGACGGCGTGCCGGGGCAGCAGCCGCAGGCCGGTCTCCCGCGGCCGCGGACGTGCGGTGCCGGGCATGGCCGTCCGTGGCTGCTCGCCGGACCAGGGCCGGTGTTCGACGAGTTCGGCCAGCGTTCCGTCGGGGTAGCGGACCCGTGCCCGCGCGCCGGGCAGGATCGGCTCGGGCGGTTCCACCACGGTGGTACCGGTGGCTTCCAGCAGGTCCAGCTGCTGCGCCAGGTGCGGCACGACGAGGGAGTAGCGCGTCTGCCGCTGGATCGGGGTGAAGGGACGGCTGCTGGCGATCAGCAGGACGTTGCCGACGGCGGCCAGTTCCAGGCCCCCGAAGTCGGGGATGGGCATCCGCAGGTCGGCCGGAACGCCGAGGAGGCGCTCGTAGTAGCCGATGTGCTCGTCCAGGTCCGGCAGCGGGATCAGCGAACGGGCCAGCAGGCGCGGCCGGGTCAGGACGGAGGAGTCGGGGCGGGTGCGGAACCAGCGCTCGGGATCGGCAGGCTGCGTGGGGCCGGGCATCGGTCAGCCTTTCTGCACGGGGTAGGAGGTTGAGGTCCACCAGGGCTGCACGGGTATGTCCCAGGCCGCGAACTCTTCGCTCACGAGGTGGTGCAGGTGGGCGGCGTCCCCGAAGTGCTCGGGCATGCCGGTCACGGTCACCGTCATCTGCCGGCCGCTTCGCACCAGGCACAGTGAGGCCCTCAGGCGGGCTCGGTCCGGCAGGAGACCCGGCACGTTCATGGTGCGCAGCGCCAGGGAGTCGGCGGTGCGGCCGGCGAAGTGCAGCACGTCGTGGCCGACGTCGCCGAAGTTGGAGGCGACGACGTCGGTCTGTTGCGCTCCGGGGGTCTTGAGGGCCGCGGCGGCGCGGGACGGCAGCAGGTGCCAGAGGGCCTCGGGGACGAGGGTGGCGCTGTGCTGTCCGGAGTGCCGGAGCAGCTCCTTGGTGGCGTGCCGGGTGGGCCGCAGGTCCTGGTGGTTCGCGGCGCCGCCGGGCAGGCTCAACGGGACGACCACGAGTGCGTTGGCCTGTTCGTCGTCGGCGGAGCGGCGCAGGCTCATGGGGATGCCGACCTGTACGTCCTGGCGGTGTGTGCGCGGAACGTGGGTGCGTGTGAGGTTGGCGGCGATCTCCACGAGGAGGGTGTTGCTCGTGCCGTGGTGGCGCCGCGCGGCGGCCTCCCACGCTTCGGCCTGAGCCGTGACGATGGCCGTGGTGAAGTAGCGGGGCGTCGAGGCCGGCTGGGGGCCGGGGCCGGGTGCGGACAGGCTGGCGAGGGCCCGCAGGACGGCCCGTCGTTGGTGCCGTGGCTGGCGCAGCAGCCAGGACGCCGTCCGTGTCAGCGCCCGGGTGGTCTGTCCCAGCGCGTCGGTGAGGTCGCTGTCAGGGGGCTGCTGTGCCGGTGTGCGTGCGGCGATCGCGCGCAGCAGGCCCAGGCCGTCGCTCCGGAAGTGCGGGACGGTCAGCGAGACGAGGGAGCCGTCGCCGTAGGGGGCGGCCGCCAGACGCCACAGGCGGCTGGAGTCCGCCGGCAAGGGTGTGCGGGTCTGTGCGTCGGCCCAGGCGAGCGCGGTGTCCGGTGTCAGGGGCGTGCGGTCGATCGCCAGGTGGTGCGTGTTGGAGGCCATGACCCACTTGCGGCGGGCGGCGGGGACCGGGCTCCGGGCCGCGGTACGGCTGAGCAGGCCGCCGTCGAGGCGCTGCCATTCGGCGTGCAGTTCGCTCTCGGGCAGCGGACCGGGCAGGCGCCACAGGACCTGGACGATGCGGGAGGAGCCCAGCGCCGTGGCGGCCTGGTGCAGCATTTCGTCGGTGGAGTTCAGACGCCACCGTGTCGCGCGCGTCATCGTTGCAGCGCCTCCAGGAGGTGGTCGGCGGCCTGGCGGCCCACGGCAGGGGCGATTTTGAACCCGCCCCCGTTCCAGCCGGCCGCGGTCACCAGTCCGCGCGGACGGGGCCGGCTGGTCACCGATCCGGGACCGCCGGCCGGCACCATCGCGTCGTAGGCCGTGACACCGCCGACGACGGCGGCGCCGGCGAGCTGCGGGAAGCGCTGCGCGACGACGGCGCGGACGCGTTCCGCTTCGGCTGGGTCGACGCCGTCGCGGGTGCGGGCGGGTACGTCGGTGCGGGTCGAGGGGACGCCGGCCAGGACGGTGCGGTCCGTGTCCCATCGGCGCAGCCAGGCGCCTGTGGTGTGGTCGACCATGGTGGGCAGGCCGGTGGTGTCCTCGACGCGGAACAGGCAGTAGCTCACTGCTCTCGTGCGCAGCGGCAGGTGGACGCCGGCGGACGCCGCGAGGGGCGTGCTGCCCACGCCTGCGGCGAGGAGCACCGCGTCGGCGTGGACGTCCGCGCCGGAGGTCCGCACGCCCTGGACGCGCGAGGAGGAGTGCGTGAGGCCGAGGGCCCGGGCGCGGAGCAGGCGCAGTCCGGGGCCCGCGTCGCGGTGCAGGGCCTGGAGGGTCTCCGCGGCGGGCAGCCAGCCGGCCTGCGGCTCCAGCACGCCCACGACGTGGCCGGGGACGGTGAGCTGCGGGTGGCGCTTGACGATGTCGTCGGCGTCGAGGACGTCGACGGGGAGTCCGGCGCTGCGCACCGCCTCGATGCGGGGTGCGGCCCGGCCGAGATCACCCTCGTCGATCAGGGTGAGGCTGCCGTGCCGGCGGACGGCGGGCCAGGAGCCGTGCGGGCCGCGGGCCAGGTAGCGGACGCAGCTTTCGACGGGCCAGGCGGCGTAGGCGCCGGCCGGGTCGAAGGCGCGTATCAGGCCGCCGGAGACGAGCGTCGCCGCGTCGGTGGCGGAGTCGTCGATGACGATGACCTCGGCGCCGTGGGCGGTGAGCCGTTCGGCGGTGGCCAGGCCGGTGATTCCGGCGCCGACGATGGCGACGTCCGCCCTCAGCGCCGCCGTCATCGCAGCGCCTCGTGCGCGGGGTGGGGGAGGGAGGGTGCGGGAGGCGTCAGGAGGGAGTCGGCGATGTCCGAGGCGCGGGCGGACAGCATGGCCAGGGCGCCGGCGTCGCCCATTCCGTGGCTGGCTTCGCACAGGCCGTTCAGGTAGATCCTCAGCGGGCGGGAGGCGCTCTCGGGGGCCTTGAGTTCGATGGCGTAGTCGCGTCCCACCTCGGGGATGCCCTCCTCGTCGAGGGGGAGCCGGTGGGCGACGCCTTCGAGCAGGGGGTGGTAGCGCTCGTCGTCGGCGCTGATGCCGAAGTCCTTGAATCCGGTGGCGAGGATGACGACGTCCGCGTCGAGGCTGTCGTAGGTGTGGTGGTTGATTTCGCGCATGGTCAGGCGGTGGGGTCCGTGGCCGGAGGGGGTGTCGACCTCCGTGACCTCGGTGAAGGGACGCAGACGGAGGCGGTTGGAGCCGATCAGGTCGTACTCGCGCTGCACGGTGACGAGACGGTCGATGACGTCCTGGTCGCAGGCGGCGTAGTTGATGGAGCGCAGGTCGGTGCGCAGGCGGCGTTTGACCGCCGCGGGCAGCGGGTGGAAGTAGTCGACGAATTCGGGCAGGAACACCTGGCGGCTGTAGGGGCTGGTGTCCTTGAGGCGGAAGCCGATGCTGCGGTGGATGGAGGTCACCTCGCGCACGTTGGGCCGCTCCAGCAGGTTGAGCACGATCTCGATGGCGCTCTGGCTGGCTCCGATGACGGCGACGCGGATGTCCTGGTCGTTGAACGCGTTGATGGAGGACAGGTAGCGGGTGGAATGGAACACGGTGTCGCCGAGGCTGGCGGGGAAGGGGTGGGGGATGCGGGGGGAGCGCCCGGTCCCCAGGATGAGTGTCTGGCCGAAGTAGTGCCGGCCGTCCTGGGTCCTGACGCGGAACACCTCGTTGCCGTCCTCGTCGTCCTGGAGCGTGAGCTGCGCGGCGCTCCGTCCGTAGTCGACCTGGTCGGCGAACGCGCCGGCGACCCAGGCGAGGTAGGCGCCGTATTCGCGGCGCAGCGGGAACTTGGCGTTGAGGTGGAGGTAGTCGGTCAGCGCTCCGCGGGAGGCCAGGTACTTGATGAACGTGTGGGGACTGTCCTGGTTGCGCTGCATCGCGAGGTCGCGGAAGGGGTTGTTCTGGATGTCCGCGCCGGACAGGAGCTGTTCGTCCTGCCACTGGAAGCCGGGTGAGCGTTCGATGAAATGGGCGTCGCTCAGGCGTCCGACCTCTTCGAGGATCACGGCCAGGGAGAGGTTCGCCGGTCCGAACCCGATGCCCAGAATGGGGTGGACTATCTGTTCCATCGTTTGGTGTCCCTCGGCTTGTCGTGCGTGCAAAGGCGGCGGCAGGCACCTGCGGCGAGCTGCCGCAGGTGCCTGGAGCGGCCCTGCGGCGCCGGCAGGTTCTGCGCGTGGGGGGCTGCGCGATGCAGCGGGGCTGATCTGCGCTCAGGAGCTGAGCAGCGCCGTGTCGGTGATCTCGTTGGCCTCGTTGACGTGGACGACGCGGGACTTGAAGCCGATCCGCTCCTCGTCGTTGAGCTGGGCGTAGCTGATGATGATGACCTTGTCGCCGGGCTGGACGAGCCGGGCCGCGGCCCCGTTGATGACGACGTGTCCCTTAGGCGCCTGCGGCGACTCGTCGAGGATGGTATAGGTCTCGAAGCGCGCGCCGTTGTTGATGTTGACGACGTGCACGAGTTCGTGGACGCCGATGCCGGCGGCTTCGAGCAGTTCCGGCGAGATGGTGATGGACCCGACGTAGTTGAGGTTGCTGTCGGTGACGGTCGCGCGGTGGATCTTCGAGTGCATGAACGTGCGCAGCATGGTGCGGCTCCTGTTCCAGGTGTGTGATGTCGGTCGGTTGCGGCAGGTGGTGTGAGGGCGCGTTCCGCGGCCGGGGGCCGGGATCTCGGGCGGGCCTGTTACGGAAGGGAGTCCGTCAGGCCGGCGAAGGCGCCGGGGGGCCGGCCGTGGAGATCGGCGAGCAGCGGCGGGGCGGTCTCGGCCGTCGCGCCGAAGGCCGCGGTGATGTGCCGGCACAGGTCGGGGGTGAGCGGCCAGGCGAGCGTGCGCAGGCTCCACAGGAACTGGAGGGCGCCGCTGACGTCGGCCGGGTCGTCGGCGTCGAGGTTCTCGCAGCGCAGGGCGAGGACTTCGAGGTGCAGTGCGAGCGCTTCGGCGGCCTTGCGGATGGAGAACGACTCCAGCCGGTAGGCGTCCTCGAAGCGCTGCCGGGAGGCGTTCAGGGCGGTCGCCCACCACGCGGAGGGGTCGGTGTCGACGCGCCGGCCGGTCGCGGTTTCCGCGAGGGCGCCGCGGATCTTCGACAGCGGGGTGTCGAACCGTGTGGTGATCGTGGCGGCGGCCACGGGCTCGCTGAACTCCGACTGCTGGAGTTCGGGGCTGGTCAGGGACAGCACGAACCGGGTGCGGTCGCGGCCGACGCTGTCCAGGTACTCCCCCGCCCAGCGGACGTCTCCCTTGCTGGTGGAGAACTTGCGGCCCTCCAGCAGGTAGTACTGGTTGGTGAGGGTGCGTGTCCTGGTCGGTTCGACGGGCAGTCCGTGGCGGGCGGCGAGCAGGGACAGCGCCACGTAGACGAAGGCGTTGTAGAAGCCGTTGTCGATGCCGATGAACTGGACCAGTTCGTCGACGCTCTCCCGGCGGCCGCCGCGGGTCTGCCGGAGCCAGTAGACGTGGCCCACGTATATCTCGGGCCAGGCGTTGATGGTCTGCCCGATCTGGCCGGCGCCGTCCCAGTCGACGGGGATGCCCCAGGTCAGCGGATAGGTGATCGGGATGTACGGCAGGGGGCCGGCGAGTGTCTGCTCGACCACGCGGGCCAGGTCGGGGCGCAGCCGTATGTCGGAGTCCTCGTACCAGTCGGTGAGCATGGAGCGGTAGCGCTCCAGGTCCAGGACCCAGATGGGGACGGACCGGCGCGGTAGGTCGCCGCCCGTTCCACCGGTGGGCAGCAGCGCGCCGGGCAGGTTGTACAGGCCGCAGGCCTCGCAGACGCCGGCCCTGGCGTGTGCCAGGCAGGTGGGGCAGCGCCCGGTGACGAAGGCCTCGGCCTTGTAGGTGCCGGTGGCGGCGTCGTAGGGCAGGTCCACCTCGCGCCGGTCGAAGGCGCCGTTCTCCCACAGGCGGGTGAAGAAGTCCCGCACGAAGGCGGTGTATTCGCCGTCCGGGCGTTCGAAGAGGTCGACGTCGACGGCTGCGAGGCCCAGGGTGCGGCTGATGCTGTCGTAGGCGTGCCGGATGAGCGACTCGGGGTCGGTTCCGATGCGCTCGGCCGTGGTGACGACGTAGGTCTGGTTGTCGTCGGTGCTGGTGCCGAAGGCCACGTCGTTTCCGAGGATCTTCTGGGAGCGGGCGCAGACGTCGCTGGCGAGCACCGGGCCGGCGAGGTGGCCGAGGTGGAAGTCGCCGTTGGGGGTGGGGGGAGAGAAGGTGACGTTGATGCGTCGCCGGCCTGAAGGGGCGTCGGTCATGCGGGAGGATCCCCCTCAGTCGGTGGGCTGGAGCCAGTAGATGGACACGAACGTCAGCGGTTCGCTCGCACTGGTGTTGGTGACGATGTGATCGGTCCCGTGCGGGATGTAGATCACGTCCCCGGGTACGACCTGCCGCTCCTCGTCCCCCACCCGGGCGCGGCCCCGGCCGCTGACGAAGATGAACGTCTCGTCGGTGGCGTGGCCGTGCGGGGTGCTGGACTCGTCGGGCCGGATGGAGCACAGCGTGCTGTTCCACGGCGGGGTGACGACGCCCTCCCAGGGGTAGAGCTGGCGGATGTCACAGCCGTTCTTGCGGATCAGCTCGTCGCCGGCGCTGGTCTTGACGTGCATGCGGTTCCTCTCGTAAGGCGTCTGCCGCGCGGGGTGCTTGCCTCAGCCCAGGGCGAACAGGCGCTCGATGGTGTCGGGTGCGAACGATTCGGCGGGCACGTGGAAGGGCCCCTGGAAGGTGGCCAGCCGGGACCCCGCCAGGACGGGGTCGGTGGGCCACACCTCGGCGTAGGCCGAGCGCCGGGCCCTGCCCTGCGCCGTGAAGGTCATGTTCATCGTGGTGCGTACCGAGCCGGAGATCTCCAGGCGGCGCATGCGCTCCTTGCGCTCCTCCGCGTAGGACTCGAAGATCTTCGCGTCCCAGGTGCCGGCGGTGCGCAGGCAGTCGCGGATCATGCGCGCGTCGCGCAGGGCGATGGACAGCCCCTGTCCGATCACCGGGTCGGACCAGCCCGCGGCGTCCCCGAGCAGCACGGCGCCGGGCACGGCGGGGGTGTCGGCCCATGCGTCGTTCATCGGGTAGAAGGCGCACACGGCGGTGGGGGTCGCCGCCGCGAACATCTCGCTGCCGGGGATGCAGTCGAGCTGGAAGGCCTGGAGGAACTCGGCATGACGGTTCGGGCCGGCGAAGCGGCCCTTCTGGCCGACGTCGTGCAGGAGGTAGAGGCGGGCGCGGCCCCCCTCCCGCGGGAAGACGAAGTACAGCAGGTCGTTCTCGGTGCCGATGGAGGTGACGTTGACCGGCCAGTCGTGCAGGTCCTCCACCAGCATTCCGCCGCCCAGCGAGTTGGGCGGTGTCTGCGTCAGCCCGATGCCCAGCTGGCGGCGCACCGTGGACATCCTGCCGTCCGCGCCCGCGATCAGCCGGCACGACACCTGGTGTTCCATGTCGTTGAGCTCGTAGCGGACCGTGGGATCGTCCCCTGCGCTCACCAGGACGTCGCCGATTCCCCGCACGACGGTGGCGCCCGCCTCCTCGGCGGCGGTGGACAACGCTTCACAGGCGGCCGGGTGCCCCACATCGAGAACTCCGCGAATTCCGGGCAGCATACGGTCGAGATGCAGTGCCTTGGACTTCGCGGTTTCCGGATCGACGATCTCGTCGAAACCGATGAAACGGTCGACGTAGGTTCCGCCGGCTTTCAGAATACATTCTTCGAGGCCCAGGTCGATGAGTTCCTGTACGCCCCAGCAGTTGATGACTTCGCCTCGTACTTTGTCGCGGTAGGAGGTCTGCCGCTCCAGGAGCATCACCTCGTACCCGTCGCCGGCCAGGGCTGCTGCCAGAGCGGATCCGGCTATACCACCGCCGACGACGACCACGTCGAAGTGCTCGGTTTCCGCCATCAATCCTCCTGTACGCCGTTATGAGGGCATGCCTGACATGGCTGACCGGAATCTCAGCCGAGTTATGCCGGGTGGTGACGGGTTAATCCTTGCTATTTCTATGGGCCCGCACGAGAGGTGTATGTGACATTCATCGTCCAGTTTGGGTCAGCGGGACCCTCCTCCGGCGTCATCGATGCCCGAACATTTCCCGACGCGCCGAATGCAGGGAGTTTCCTGGCTGCCCGTCGGACGCGTCACCGTGCTGGCTGTGACGTGGGCCAGCCTGCCCCTTGCACCCGCGCCCGCCAACGGCGACTTGCTCAAGTGAGGCGGGGGCTGTGGGGGGGTGGGTGTGGGGGCGGGGGGTGCGGGGGCGGGCTGGGGGTGCGGGGGCCGCAGGCGGCGGGTGCGGAGCCGCGAACGGCGGATGCGAGTGGCGCGGGCCGCGGATGCGGGGGCGGCGGATGCGGGTGGCGCGGGCGGCAGGTGCGGGGGCCGCGAACGGCGGGTGGCGCCGGTGGCGAATACGGGCGGGGCGGCGGGCGGGCGGCGGGTGCGGTTCGGCTCTGCACCGGCGCGGTCCTCGGGTGCCGTTCCCCGCAGGGGTGCCGGCGGACAGCACCGTCCGTGCCGGGAAGCGTTCGCCGTCCGCACCGTGGGCGAGCCTCGCGCAAGGGTTCCGCCCCCGGTTGCCCGGCTCGGGCCGGCCGCCCGCCGGTGCCCGGACTCCGCGGTGTGCCCGCCGAGCGGCTGGGGGTGCGGTGCGGCCGCAGGCTTCGCGCGAGAGCCCGGAGGCGGCCTGGGCCGGGGCCGGCGCCTGATTCACGTCGCCCGGCTCAGGGGTCACGGCTCACGGCACCCGGCTCCAGGGCTCACGGCCACGGCCTATGGCTCACCAGCTCACGACTCACACACCACCGCCCACGGCGCCCGACCGAAGACCCACGACGCCCGACTCAGGGCTCACGACCCGCAGCTCACCAGCTCACGGCTCACCGCTTACCCAGACCAGGGGTCTCACGGCACAGGGCTCACGACCCAAAGCCCACAGCCACGGCCCACGGCTAACAACCCACGACCACACCCCACAGCCCAGGCCCCACGCCCCCCAGCCCACGGCGCCCGGCCGACAGCCCGCCGCTCACGGCATGATGCCGCGCAGCGCAAGGTTCCACATCTGCTCCAGCTGCTGGACCGCGTCCGGTTCGCGGGCGGCCTGCAGCGAGGTCCGTACGCGCATCTCGGTGCCGACCAGGAGGTAGGCCGCGAGGTGGGCCACCGCGGCCGGCTGGGTGCCGGCACGCAGCTGACCCGTGCGCTGGGCGCGGTACGCCAGTTCCCCCACGGCCGGCAGCCAGCAGGACGCCCAGCCGAGGTCGTTGGCAGGCCGCTCCCGGGTCAGGCGCGCCGCGGACCGTACGGCCGTCTCGTCCTCCAGCAGCCGCGCCAGCGAGAGGGTGAGTTCAACCAGCCGTTCGAGGGCGGGGCTGTGCCCCCGGGCGAAGTGTTCGACGACTCGCCGGATGGCCGTGCACCCTTCCGCCTGGACGGCGTCGGCCAGTTCGCTCTTGCTGCGGAAGTGGAAGGTGAGAGCACCGGTAGTGATGCCGGCCGTCTTGCACACCTGCACCAGGGACGTGCCGGCGTAGCCGTAGCGGTCGAACTCCGACGCGGCCGCCTGCACCAACGCGCGCCGTGTACGCGCTGCTCTTTCCTGCATCTGTGCTCCGGGACGCTATCTGGTTGTCTGGCGGCCACGGTCGCGTGCGCGGGCCTCCCTCAGGGCTGCGCGAGGGCTGCCGACCGGACTCACCACTGCGGCGACGCGGTCAGCGGCTGGCATCCCGCATCCCCTTGAACGATCATGCAACGGAACACCAAGCCTCGCGGTCACCTGGCCGTTGCCACAAGTCCAACTTCCCCACACGCTCGGCCGAGATGGCCTGTTTCGGCTCGCGCGCGCCCCCGTGGCCTTCCACTCTCGCGGTTTGCCCCCCAGCGCAATGTCCGATTCCCGACTCGCCAAAAACATAGTTGACTCAATTATTCTATGAGCTCCCGAGAGAAGGGATTGTCATGTCCTTGCTCTACCCGCCCCCGGTCGGCCCGCATGGCTCCGCCGACCGCCTGTCCACGTTCACGGACACCGTGTTCGCCCATCTGCAACGCGCTGACCAGAGGCGCTGGGGCCACGCCTACCTCCAGGGCCTGCTGACGGTCCCGGGCAAGAAGACCGTCCGGCGCCTGGCCGCGGCCTCCACGGCGTCCCCGACGGCGTTCCAGTCGCTTCAGCAGTTCGTCAACTCCAGTCCGTGGGAGTGGGAGCCGGTGCGGGACGAGTTGGCGCGCTGGAGCGACGCACGCCTGTCCCCACGTGCGTGGACCGTCTCCACGACGGTCGCCGCCAAGCGGGGCGATCACTCCTGCGGTGTGCACCGGCGCTTCGTGCCCCATCTCGGCCAGCACGTCAACGGCCAGATGTCGGTCGGGCTCTTCATGTCGGACGGCACGACGGCGGTGCCCGTGGACTGGCGTCTGCACCTCCCCGAACGCTGGATGCACCCCCACCTGCGCCGGCGGGCGCGGATTCCCGGCGACGCCCGGTCCTTACCCCCGTGGGCCGACGCCTTGGAGATGGCGGACAGGCTCAGGCGGTGCCACGGTCTGACACCGGCCCCGCTCGTGGCCGACATGAGCGGCGCGCGGCCGACGGCCGACCTGGCGTGCGCACTGCTGCGCCAGCGCAACGAGTTCGTGATCGCCGTGCCGCCCGCGTTGCCCGTCATGGCCATCGACCCGTCCGCCACGGGACTGGCGGAGCTGCCCTCCTCGGACGGCCGGCGCACGCTGATGCTGTCCCCTTCCGCCAGTTCCGTCCTCCACGCCCGCAGCGCCCTGCGGCACGGTCAGCGCGCGGGACGCGGACTCACCTGCCTGGCCCGCCTGCCCGTCCCCACGGCGGGCGCGTGGCGGCACGGCGTCCTGCGGCTGTTCACCGACCCGCATCAGCCCGAGCGGATCTGGCTGACCAACATGGTCCGCCGCCGCCTGAGCGAACTGCGCCTCCTCACCGAGCACCTCGTCCCCACGACCGCGTGCGTCCGTGAACTGGAGGAGGACTTCGGGCTGCTGGACTTCGAGGGCCGCTCCTACCCGGGCTGGCACCACTTCATGACGCTGATGTCGGCGGCCCACGCCTACCGCCGGCTGGCAGGCACTCCCCTGCGTTCCGGCCGGGCGCTGCGCGGCGTACCGGCCTGAGCGTCCGCTTCGGGTGCTGGAGGGCGGCAGCTCGGGCACCGGCAGCGCCGCGCTGGAGGGCACGAGTCGCCGAGGGCGGTCGGTCAGACCGCGCCGACTCCGCCGTCCACGGCCATCGCGGCCCCGGTCACGAACGAAGCCTGATCGCTGCACAGCCACGCGGCGGCCTCGGCCACCTCCTCCGGGAGGGCGAGTCGCCGCTGGATCGCCCGCGTGTAAGCGGCCTCCTCCGACGGCATGAAGCGCATCGCGGCCTCCATCAGCGCTGTCCTGGTGCTCCCGACGACCAGCGCGTTGACGCGGATCCCCCGGCCGCCGTAGTCCGCCGCCGCCGCTTTCGTCAGACCGATCACCGCATGCTTGGCGGCGACGTAGGGCGCCACCGCGCCGGTGGCCACCTGTCCCGCCGTCGAGGAGGTGTTGACGATCGCCCCACCCTCGCCCTGCTCGAGCATGACCGGTATCTGCTCGCGTAGACAGTTGAAGACCCCACGGACATTGACGTCCATGATCTGGTCGTACATCGCGTCGGGAACCTCGTGAAGGGCGGGGCCCGCCGTGCCCCAGCCGGCGTTGTTGAACGCGGCGTCGAGACGGCCGAAGTGCCGGACGGCCTCGTCGACGGCGCACTTGACGTCCTCCACCGACGTCACGTCCCCGACGACGGCGCGAGCCCGGGCTCCGTCAGCGGCGAGTTCCTCGGCGAGTTTCCGCAGCGACTCCGCCCGGCGCGCCATCAGCACGAGCTGGGCTCCCCTGCGGGCGAAGAGGCGAGCAGCCGCCGCCCCGATACCGCTGGAAGCACCCGAAATCATGATCGTCTTTCCCGCGAGCACGCGACCCCCCGTGAAGTGAGCGTGGACGAACCGACAGCGACATCACTGCGCACACAGTGGCACGAGACCACCGCCGTCCGCTCCGAACTCCACCAATCCGCTGCCGAGTTGACCGGGTTCGAGACGTTCGAAGCGACCACTGCCCCCGGACTCACTCCCGGATCGCGCCCCACGGCGACTAACGGGACAGGTAACGCTCTTCGTCCATCGCGACCTTGCCCGCCGCGGACGGCGTGGCGACGGCGGGAAGCAGGCACCGCCACATGTCGCGGACGCGCAGTGGCAGGTCCTGGCGTTCCGTCTCCAGATGCGCGTGCATCTGCGCGCCCGTGCAGGCGTTGACGATCAACCGCGCCACCGCCTCGACTTCCGCGGCCGCCCGTACCTCACGCCGGCGCTGGGCCTCCCTGAGGCTCTCCACCAGCACCCCCGTCCACTGCTGATGCGAGTTCTGTTCCCCGTTCATGAAGAACTCCTGGTCCATCACCAGGCGCGCGCCCGCCAGCAGGAAGACGTCGTCCATCATCTGGTGAGCCCAGCTGAGCGTGACGTCGACAGAGAACTGGAGTCCCTCCGACTCCAGGTCGTCAAGAACCGGCCTCAGTCGTTCCGGTTGTAGCTGGACGATTTCCCGCGCGAGTTCCTCCTTGTTCCTGAAATGGAAGTACATAGCCCCCAGCGTCACTCCGGCGCGATCCGTGATCTTCGTCAGGGTCGTCGCGAAAAAGCCCTGCTCGGCGAAGACCTCGGCCGCGGCCCGCAGGAGTTCGGCGCGCGTCCGCTGCGCCCTCGCCTGCTGCGGCGCCGACCTTCTACCCGTCATCCGTCCCACGTCTCCAGTCACCCTCTCGACAAGAAACATAACCGTATCTATTTTTATCTTCGAATGTTTCCCGGCGGAGACGCGGCTCGAACGATGATGTTCCGGAAAGGATCACATGTCTCACAGCAGCATGGCTTCCCTACCGCCTGACCTGCACCGCTACGTCGGCAAGACAGACGTGAGCGAGGTGCTCGTCCGCGCACTGGCCGCGAAGACCGACGACACGCACGTCGTCACCGCCCAATGGCCCCGGGCCCACCGCTACTACACCTCCGACCCGAGCGGCTACGACCCTCACATACTCACCGAGAGCATCAGGCAGGCCCTGGCGCTCATCTCCAGGACGGCCTTCGGAGTCCCGCTGTCCAGCCGCATGGGCTGGCAGACCTTCAACTTAGCGGTGGCGGCGAGCCGGTTGTACAGCGAGGAGGGCGACCCGGACATACGCCTGACGGTCACCCACTCCCACGTCACACCGCGCAAGCGGGGGTCCGTGCGCCTCACCGCGTCCGTCGAGGCGACCCGCGACGGTCACCACCTCGGATCAGCCCACGTGGCCTACAGCGCGCACCCCCCAGCGATCTACGACCGACTGCGCGGCCCGTACGCCGACCCTTGTACGGCGACTTCACGTGCGCTCCCGCCCTCCGCACCGGCACCCATCCTGACGGGAAGCCGCCGAACCGGCGATGTCGTCCTCACCGCCACCCGGGCTCCCCGCTCCTGGCTGCTGCGGGTCGACACGACCCACCCGGTGCTGTTCGACCATCCGCACGACCACGTGCCCGGCATGGTACTGCTCGAGGCGTGCAGCCAGGCCGCCATCGCCACCGTCCATCCGCTGCGTGCCGTGCCCACCCGCTTCGACACCACGTTCCTGCGCTACGTCGAACTCGACAAGCCCTGCCTCGTCACCACGACACGCCGCGGCACCGCCGAAGGCAGCCCCGACACCGTCGACATCACCGGCGTACAGGACGGCCACGAGGCGTTCACGTCCAGCGTCACCGTCCAGCTCCGGCCCGCCCTGCTCCACCCGGCCCTCGCCCTGGCGTGACGCCGGGGCCCCCGGCGGCGCCAACGGCTTCCGTGCCGGCCGGGGCTGAACGTTCGACAGCGCGACGAGGACGGACGTACGCCGGAGGCGGCATCGCGCCTCCGGCGAGTGGGCCGTTGCGGCCTCCCCCACGCACCCCGCGCCGGTGGACGCGGTGGAAGCGGCGACCACGGGCGCGAGGCGGTGTCCCCCTGAAAGGCGGACGGGACACCGCGCTCACAGGCACCGACTCCTTCTACAGAGTGCTGATCCGCCCGGGGACTCGCGTGTCGGGCCCTCGGAGCCTTGGCTGCAAGAGGTGGGAAGCAGGGCCGCTGCGGCTACCGCGGCGCAAGCCGGAAGTGCCGCCTTCCCGCTGCCGAGTTCCCTGGAGGGCTCCGGGCTCAGCACGGACGGATCAGCACAGGCAGGGATCCGTCCCCGAGCCGAGGCCCAGCACGTCCGTGTCCCGCAGCGCGCCGGAGAAGGCCTGGACCTCGTCCACGTCACCGTGGAGGTACTCGCCCCAGCCGTCACCGGTTCTGCCCCGACCGATCTGGAGGGCACCGGTGCTGTGCCAGCCGTCGGGCAGGCTCGCGGTCGCCCCGGCGTTCGTCTGACCGTCGAGGTAGAGCCTGATCGTGTCGGTTCCGTCGTCGTAGGTCACGGCGAGACGGTGACCCGGCCCCTCGCCGCCGTCCGCGCCCTCGATCTGGGCCACCACCGTCTCGCGGGCTCCGGCCTCGTCCTTCTCCGGCATCACCAGTTGCCAGGTGTACGTGGACGGCTCGTAACGCACCTTGAACGCGTCCGTGTGTGCGCCGGCCTGCGACAGCACGGTCATCGGGTGGGCCGGTGCGGAGTCCGCGAGGCGTACGACGACACCGACGGTGAAACTGTCCCCGGTGTCCACGACGGGTCCGTCGGCAGCGGCGTAGCCGGATTCGCCGTCCAGGTGCAGATGCCCCTCGCCGACGAGGGCCGGCGGCGCGTAGGCGCAGTCGGGGTCCATCTCCGGGAGACAGCCGTCGCCGGAGTCGCGGTGGATCGAGGCTCCCCCGCCGAGCCGCAGCGGTGCGCCGCCCGACTGCTCGGGGCTCGCGCCGTCCGCCTCGGTCTCCAGCGACCAGTGGCCGCGTGACTCCGGCTTGCGCCGCGCCAGTTCGGCCGCCTCGCCCGGTACGACGACCCGGTCGTGTACCTGTACGTCGCCGATGTCGCCCTGCCACCGGTCGCGGTACCCGGTGGCACCCTGCGCCCGTCCGATCTGGAACGCGCCGGGCGTCCCGGCGGGAGTCGCCTCGGTCGGGCTGCCGACCTCATGACCGTTGACGTACAGGTGTGCGCGACCCGTCTCGGCGTCGTACAGCCCGACCAGATGGGCCCACTCTCCGGTCTCGGGCGCGCCGCCGGACACCGTCGCGCCCCCGATCGTGAACGACCAGACGGGCCCGCTGCCCGGGGTGCGCAGCCCGAGGGTGAAGCCGGGCCGCACGTCCGCGTCCTGGCTGGCGACGGTCATGGTCCCACTGGTTGCAGCGGGGCGGGCCCAGGCGCTGACCGCGAACGACTTGCCGGTGTCGGCGACCGCGGCGTCCGGGGTGAGGAAGCCGTGACCGCCGCCGTCGAGGCGCACTGCGGCGGTGGTCCCGGTCCCCGAGGGCGCCGGACCGCCGAAGGTGACTCCGGTGCCGGCCCGGGCGGGGGCGCCCGTCTCGGCGGAGGCCGTCCGGGAGCCTGCCGGGTCGTCCAGTTTCCAGCGGGCGACGGGGGGACGCCCGGACTTCACGTTGAAACGGTAGAGCGTCTCTCCGCTGCTGCGGCCGGACCGGTCGATCGCCCGGACCGTCAGATTCTTGGGTCCCGAAGTCAGCGGCAGGTAGGGGATGGTCACGGCAGCGCCCGGCCGCTCGGGGGACACGGTGCCATGCGGGCCGTCCAGGAAACTGTACGTGTACGACACCACGTCGTCCGAGGGCGAGTCCACGGTGAAGTGCCCGTAGACGCCGACCCCGTCCACCCAGAACACGTCCTCGGGCTCAGGGTATTCGGGGGAGCTGATCGCCGCCTTCTCCGGGTTCGCGTCGTCGTACACGAACGAGCAGACCGAGCCGTCGCCTTCATCGCTCCATGCGGACTTCGCCTGGCCGTCGTTCGCGCGGACGTGCCAGGAGACGACCGTGTTCGCGGGTGTGTCGTCCGGCAACGTCCAGTAGAACCGCGAGCCCGACG
Source organism: Streptomyces sp. NPDC047841 (assembly GCF_040704085.1). Lineage (NCBI taxonomy): Bacteria > Bacillati > Actinomycetota > Actinomycetes > Kitasatosporales > Streptomycetaceae > Streptomyces > Streptomyces sp. NPDC047841. The sequence continues at coordinate 159,924 of NZ_JBEYRP010000018.1, read as the reverse complement.
ACAAGGTGGAGGTCGTGTAGGTACGGCGTTGCTCCGCCCCGGCCGGGTCCGTCCACCAGGCTTCGAACTCGCCCTGCACCGGGCTGGACTCGAAGGGCCGGTTGTCCTCCTCCGGGTCGTACAGCAGGGCACTGAGCCTGGGCGGCGCCGACACGTACGGCGTGGCGTCACCGGTGGCGCAGGGCTTGCTCTGGGTCTGGAGATCCTGGAGCAGCGGTTGCTTCGGCGGCAGGTTGTCCACCGCGTACGCAGTACCGGAAGCAATCGCCAGCAGTGCCGCCGCACAGCCGCCCACCACCGTCCGTCTGCTCCCGCCCGTCCTTCCGAACCTGGTCAAGTAGCCCTCCTTCGCGAGCGCTTGGCGCTCGAGTCCGACGCGAGTCGCATGAAGCTAACAGCCGGCACCGACAGCGCCGAAAGGGTTTTCCGTTCGCTCGTGCGTGCTCTGCGTCTTCGCGGGGCCGGGGGTCCTCCTGTTCTCGCGCACCGCTCATGCGCCACACCTATCGAACCGATGAGAATCATTCCTTGGACTCATGCCACGGCGACACCGCAAGATCGGAGCGTCCTCGGAAGCAGGGCGTCGACCGCCCGTACCACTGGAGTCCCGATGTCCGTATCCACCCCCCGTCCGGGCCGGTCCGGCCACGCCGCGCGGCGCGTCCGGGGCAGGCTTCCGCTCAACGCCTTCGGCATCTCCTTCGGCCTGTCCGGGCTGGCCGCGACCTGGACGGCCGCCGCCGGGCTCGGGGCGCCGCGGGTGATCGGGACCGTCCTCTGGGTGGTGGCCGCGACCGCGTGGGTGGTGACCGTGCTGCGCTACGCCGCGGCCGGGCTCGGGCCGCGCGAGGTCGCCGACGATCTGCGCCACCCCGTTCTCGGCCCGTTCGCCGCCCTCGTGCCCGCCGCCGCCTCGCTGATGTCGGCCCGGCTCGCCGTGTGGTTCCCGCTGGTGGGGAGGGGGCTGGTGTGGGTCATGCTGGCCCTCGGCGCCGGCTTCGGCGCGTGGTTCGTCGCCAGGCTGCTGACCGTGCCGCGCGACCCGGCGACGCTGCACGGGGGGCATCTGCTGCCCACGGTCGCGGCGTCCCTGATCTCGGCCCAGTCCGTCGCGACGATCGGTCACCCCGGTGCGGCGAAGGTGCTGTTCGCCGCGGGCATGCTGTTCTGGCTGCTGACCGGGAGCCTGCTGCTGGCCCGTTTCGCGACCGGTCCCGAACTCCCCCGGCCGCTGCTGCCGACCCTGGCGATCTTCTCGGCGCCGCCCGCCGTCGCGGGCAACGCCTGGTGGGCGATCACCGGGGGCCGGCCCGGAACGGTCCACGAGATCCTGCTCGGCGCGATGGCCGCCCTGCTCCTGCCCCACCTCGTCCTGGTGAAGGACTACCTGCAGCTGCCCTTCGGCCTCGGTTTCTGGGCCCTCACCTTCACCACCGCGGCGAGCGCGACCTACGGCATACGGCTGCTGTCCCTCACCGGGGCGCCGTGGAGCACCCCGCTGGGCTGGGTCGTGGTCGCCGTCGCCACCGGTGTCATCGCAGCCGTCGCCGTCCGCTCCCTGGCCCTGGTCCCCTTCCACCGGATGCGCCGTCACCACACCGGCCGCACCGCGCAGCCGGCGACGGCGACGGCGACCTGCTGAAGCGCCGGCCCGGTCAGCGCTCCAGTCGGGCGGCGAGCGTTCTGGGCGTGGGATTGCGGTACAGGTCCCGTGTCTGCGGGGCCGGCAGGCCCCTTTCCCGGAAGAGGGCCGTCAGCCGGGTGGCGAGCAGGGAGTTCCCGCCGATGCCGAAGAAGTCGTGGTCGGGCCCCACGCCGAAGCCGAACACCTCGCTCCAGACCGAGCACACCTGGGCGAGCAGCCCGGTCTCCGCCGCCTCGGACGCTTCGGGTCCGGGCACCGTGCCGACGGGGTTCTCCGGCGCGCCGGGCCGCGGTGCGGGCAGCCTGCCGGCGTCCAGCTTCCCGTTGATCGTGCGGGGGATCTCGGTGATCGGCGTCCAGGTGCTGGGCAGCATGTACTGCGGCAGGGTCCTGGCCGCGCGTTCCCGCACCTCCGCCGTGGCGTGGCCGGTGTGCACGCCGTCGCGGAAGATCAGGTAGGCGTCGAGCCGGAGACCGCCGACGTTGTCGGGGCCGGGGACCACCACGGCGTCGGACAGGGCCGGGTCCTCCAGCAGGACGGCCCGCACCTCGTCGGTCTCTATGCGGTAGCCGCGTATCTTGACCTGGTTGTCCAGCCGGCCCCAGTGCTCGATGCGGCCGTCGGGGAGGAGCCTGCCGCAGTCGCCGCTGCGGTACACGGTGCCGCCGTCGGCCGGATCGTCGAGGAAGCGTTCGCCGGTGAGTTCCGGACGGTCGAGGTAGCCGAGCGCCACGCCGGCGCCACCGACGTGGATCTCGCCCCGTACGCCCCGCGGGAGCAGCCGGCCCCTGCTGTCCCGGACGGTCACCCGCCAGCCCGGCAGCGCGCGGCCCACCGACCGGTCGCCGTGCAGTATCTCGGTCCGGGTCACGGTCTGCGCCGTGACGTGCACCGTGGTCTCGGTGATGCCGAACATGTTGACGAACCGGCACCGCGACCAGCCGTCGGCGTCCAGGCAGGGCCTGAGGACACGGGGGTCGAGCGCCTCCCCGCCGAAGACGAGCAGCCGCACCGACACCGTTTGCTCGCCCGCGCCGGGTCCCATGAGCCGGACGAGCTCGCCGAACGCCGAGGGCGTCTGGTTCAGGACGGTCACCCGCTCCGACACCAGCAGGTCCAGGAAGGACTGCGGTGACCTGGCCGCGAAGTACGGCACGATCACCAGCCGCCCCCCGGTGAGCAGACAGCCCCAGATCTCCCACACGGAGAAGTCGAAGGCGACCGAGTGGAACTGCGACCACACGTCGTCGGCGGAGAGCGCGAAGTCCGAGCGGGTGGCCTCCACGAGTGCGGTGACGTTGCGGTGCGGGACGAGCACCCCCTTGGGGTGGCCGGTGGTGCCGGAGGTGTAGATGACGTACGCGGGCCGTCCCGGGTCGGTCCGGTCGGGCACGGGTGTGTCCGGTTCCTGCTCGGCGCGCGACGCCAGGTCGCCGACGGACACCGTGCGGACCCCGGCGATGCCCGGCCCCGAGTCCTCGTCGGGGCCGATCACGAGCCGCAGACCGGCGTCCTTGACCGTGTAGGCGATCCGCTCCGCGGGATAGCCGGGGTCGGTCGGGACGTAGGCCGCTCCGCTCTTGAGGACGGCCAGGAGCACCACCACCAGATCGGCGGAGCGTTCCATGCAGACCCCGACCCGGTCCCCCTCCCCCACGCCCAGGGACCTCAGCGCGTGGGCGAAGCGGTTGGCCCGCGCGTCGAGCCGGCGGTAGGTGAGCGTCTCCTCCTTGTACGCGACGGCCACGGCGTCGGGCTGGGCGGCTGCGACCTCCTCGAAGGCACGGTGGACACAGCGGGGTTCCGCGTCGAGCGGGCCTCCGTCCGCCAGGGCCCGGATCGCGGCCTCCTCCTCGTCGTCCAGGATCCGCAGACGGTCGACGGGCGTCGTGGGCGGCTGTCCGAGAAGCTGTCCGAGGACCGCGGTCAGGTGCCGGCAGAACTGTTCGACGAGGGTCCTGTCATGGTTGCTCTCGTCGAAGAGGCACACCCCTTCCAGTCCGTCGGAGCCCTGGTCGAACCAGTGGACGGCGAGGGGGGTGCCGGGCCGGGTGCCGGGGAAGTACGACACCTCGCCGCCGGGGTTGTCACCGCCGGGGTTGTCGTCGTCGAACGCCACGGTGATCCGCGGTATCTCGCCTTCGCCGTCGCCCCCGGGCCCGGATCCGGCGCCTGTGGCCCGGGCGAGACCGTCGAGGGCGGACCGCGCCTGCGCGAGCAGCCCGCCCGTGGTGTCCGTCTCCGTCAGCGTCAGCGGCACCGTTTCCTCCGCCGCTCCCAGCACGGCGGCGCTGCGGTGGCGGCGCCGCACCACGTCCACGGTCGCCTCGGCGCGGTCCAGGTAACGCATCGCCGTGTACGCGACCGCGGCCAGCTGGGCGGCGCGCAGTTCCGGCGCCGCCGGTGCCGGGCGGTGGCCGGCCGCGGGAACCGTGAACCGGTGTGCCGCTCGGCAGCCGGGGCCGCTGTCGGCGCCGCGCACGCCGGCGTTCGCCACCCGTGCCGACTCCGCCCCGTCGTCCGGGCCCGGGACCGGGAGGTCCCACCACAGCCGCGGCACCGGGCCGTCGGGGTTCTCCGTCACGGCCCTGGCGACCGAGGTGAGGGACGCCCGGTCGAGACACCGCCGTGCCGCGGTGAAGACGAGCCGGTCGCCGTCCGTGCAGCGCAGGATCACGAGGCGCACCGGCGCCGGACCGTACCGGGGTACCGGCCGCAGCAGTTCCCGGTGCAGTGCCCGCACCGCCCGGGGGTCGTCCGAGCGGTGCGGCACCGTCTCCAGCCACACCGTCCGGGATGTCCCGGCACCGCGCCGCACCACCGCGCAGAGGTCTCGTTCGCCGGGTACGGGACACCCCTCGACGACGTCCCGCAGCCGCTCGGCGAGGACCTCCGGGTCCACTCGCCGGTCTGCGCGGAGGACGACCGCGTGCTGGTCGCTGGGGCGGGAACGTTCGGTGCGCGGAAGTGCGTTGTGTGACTCGTATGCGGTCAGGACCGCTGACATCTGGGGCTCCCTGTCGCAGGTGCGGGCCGTGGCGGCCGTACTACTTGGCCGAGAATCCGCCGTCGACGGTGACCACGCTGCCGGTGACACCGCGCGAGCCGTCGCCGACCAGCCACAGCACGGCTTCGGCGACGTCGCCCGCTTCGACCAGTTCGTTCGTCGGCTGGGCCTGGACGAAGATCTCCTCGTGCTCCGCGACGGGCACGTCCAGGGACTTGGCTATCTCGGAGAGCATGCGTCCTTCCAGCACCGGGTCGTCCCGTACCGACCCCGGGCACACCGCGTTCACGCGTACCTTGAGCGGCGCGTAGTCCAGGGCGGCGGCACGGGTCAGGCCGATCAGACCATGCTTGGCCGTGACGTAGGCGGCGAAGTTGCGGTAGCCGACCAGCCCGGCGGTGGAGGAGACGTTGACGATGCTGCCGGAGCGCTGCCGGACCATCACCTCGCCGGCCGCCCGGGTCATGCGCCAGGCCCCGGAGAGGTCCACGTCCAGCATGATGTTCCACTCGTCCTCGGCGATCTCGTGGACCGCCTTGCCCGACGGGGCGGCGATACCGGCGTTGTTCACCACGGCGTCGACCCGTCCGAAGCGCTCGACGGCCGTCGCGACCGTGGCCTCGACGGCGTGGAGATCACGTACGTCGGCGGGGCAGGAGACGACGGTGGCGCCGTGCGCCCGGCACAGCTTCTCCGTGTGGGCCAGCTGGCCCTCGCTGCCGAGGGCGTACGGCACGAGGGGGAGATCGTCCGCGACGTCGACCAGCACCAGGTCGGCGCCGTGGGCGGCGAGCAGTTCGGCGCAGGCGCGGCCGATGCCGCGGGCGGCGCCCGTCACGATGACCGTTTTTCCGCGCAGCCTCATGCCCACGCCTTGAGTTCGTCGTCGATGAGCTTCAGCAGCGGTCCGGGATACTCGGTCAGGTACATGTGGCCGCCGGGCAGTTCCTCGATGCGGAACCCGGACCGGGTGGCCGTCTCCCACTGACGTGCCTGCTCGGACGAGACCAGCGTGTCGTCCAGGCCGCGCACGGACGTGATCGGCACGTCGAGGGGGTCGGTCGCGGCCGGTACGTACGCCTCGTGCATCTCCACGTCGGAACGCAGGGCCGGCAGCAGCAGCTCCAGCAGGTCCGGGTCCGCCAGCGTCGGGTGGTCGTACCCGGCGAACTCGCGCACCCGGGCCAGGAACTCCTCGTCCGGAAGCCCGGTGGCACCGGCCTCGCGCCTGGTCGTGGGGCCGGCCGAACCGCTGACGAAGAGGTGGGCCACCGTCATCCCCCGCCGCTCGCTCAGGTGGCGCGCCATCTCGTAGGCGAGGATCGCCCCGAAGCTGTGGCCGAAGAGGGCCACCGGTCCCGCCGGCGGACCGGCCTGGGCGACGAGTTCGCCGGCCAGCGACTCGACCGCGGTGAAGACGTCGGGGAAGGGCGGGTCGTCGAGGCGCCGCTCACGCCCGGGGAGCTGGACGGGGTGGACCCGGGTGGCCTTCAGGTCGTAGCGCTGCCAGGGGGTGAAGAAGCTGGCGCCTGCTCCGGCGAAGGGGAAGCACAGCAGGGGAACGGTCATGGGGGTACGGCTCCTGTCAGTCGCCTGTACAGGCTGTCGGTCGGGGACGGGCTGTGCGCGGGCGGGGGGTGGCGCGCGGCACCGGATGCGCCCCTGGGCGGCGCGGGACGGCCAGGACGGTGCTCGCGGACGTCGCGGCAGCCGCCTGCCGGTCAGCGGCCTGTCCGTGCCGTGGCCCGGACGGTGTCTCGCGCGGTCCGTTGCACGGTGACGTGCCTCGGCGCGCGAGGCGATGCGACTGTGTCACGGCGTGCTTGAGCCGGCCTTGAGGGTGCCTTGGCCGTCGCGGTCACGTTCTCAACCGCTTCTTGACCGGGGTTCTAGGTGGGGTGCCGAAGCTGGCTGCGCCGAGCATTCCGACGCTGGAGACCTGATGAACGCCCCCGCGCACTCCGAGTGGACCACTGCCCTGGCGACCGGCGGCATCGCCCGGGCCGTGCCGTTCGGAGCGCCTTCACCCGGCCCGGGGCGAAGACCGCCGAGCGGTCCGTGACAGGCTTTCCCGCCGACGCCGTCCTGACGGCCGCGTCGTCTGTGCCGGCCGCCGGGACCGGAGACCGCGGTGGCACTCCGCGGGTCCCGGCGGACGGGACTCCCGCGTGGTGGACGTGCCAGGCCCGCGCGCCGGGCGACCGCTCGGTTCCCGTGTCCCCGGCCGCCGTCCGGCTGGCCGGAACGCGGCCGGTGCGGGGTGGATGAGGTCCCCGCGCCCCGGCCGCCACCCCTGCCTGTCCGGGACGGCCGCCACCCCTTTCCTGTCCGGGGTGACCGGACCCCCGTGCCGCCGCCACCACGGCGTGCGAGCCACGCAGCCGTTGTCCATTTGTCTGACGAGGGTGATCACCGTGCTCCAAGACGCAGACGGATCCAAGGTTCCGATGTCGCCGCCGCGGCGTGATCCCGGGCCGGCCACGGCCTCGGGTCCCGCGGCGTCGGCCGGGCAGAGCCATGCGCCGGCGGGCCTCACCGGAGCGCAGGAAGGCATCTGGTACGGGCAGCAGCTCGACCCGGGGAGCCCGGCCTACAACACCGGCGAGTACCTGGAGATCCACGGACCCGTCGACAAGGACCTGTTCGAGACGGCGCTGCGCCGCACCGTCGCCGAGACGGAGGCACTCGGGCTGCGCTTCGTCGACACGCCCGAGGGACCGCGCTGTCTGTCGGCGCCCGGCACCGACTGGGTGCTGCACGTGCAGGACGTGCGGTCCGCGCCGGACCCGACGGCGGCGGCCGAGGCGTGGATGCGCGCGGAACTCGCCACCGCGGTGTCGCTGGACGACCACCCGCTGTTCACGCAGGCCCTCTTCACCGTGGCCGACGACCGCCACCTGTGGTTCATGAGGGCCCACCACATCCTCCTCGACGGCTACGGTTACCTGCTCGTCTTCCGCCGGACCGCCGAGATCTACTCCGCCCTCGTGTCCGGGCAGGAGGTACCCGGCGCGTCGTTCGCCCCCGTTAGGTCCCTGCTGGAGGAGGAGGCCGCCTACCGGGCCTCGGACCGGTACGAGCGTGACCGCGCCTACTGGACCGGGCGCTTCGCCGGCCTCCCCGGGGCCGCCACCCTCACCGAGGGCAGCGCGCTGCCCTCGCCGGCCTTCCTGCGCCGTGCCGCGGCCTTGTCCCCGGCCACCGCCGGGCGGCTCTCGGCCGTCGCCTCCGAGTGCGGCGCGAACCGCAACGAACTGCTCCTGGCGGCCGTCGCCGCGTACACGCACCGGGTGACGGCCCGCGAGGACGTGATCCTCGGCGTGACGACCATGAGCCGGCTCGGATCGGCCGCCCTGCGCACGCCGGGCACCGTGTCGAACAACCTCCCGCTGCGACTGTCCGTGCGTCCGGAGACCACGGCGGGGGAGCTGGTCCCGGCCGCGGCCGCCGAGCTGCGGGCCGTGCGCAGGCACCAGCAGTACCGCGGGGAGGACCTGCGCCGGGACCTGAAGCTCCTGGGCGGTGACCGGCGGCTGTTCGGGCCGCTCGTCAACCTGGTCCCGTTCTCCCACCGGCTGCACTTCGGCGGCCACCCCGCGACGCCGCACCACCTGTCGGGCGGCGCGGTCGACGACCTGCTGATCACCGTGCGGCCGGGCGCGGACGGCGCCGGTCTCGACTTCGCCTTCGACGCCAATCCGGCGCTGTACACCGAGGACGCGCTCGCCGGGCACCTGGAGGGACTCCTGGCCCTGCTGGAGCAACTGGGCGGGACCGGAACGACGTTCACGGTGGGCCGGGCGGCCCCGCGCACGTCGGGTGAGGCTTCCGCCGACGTGTCCCCCGGGCCGGACGGCGGTCCACAACCGGCCGCCGACGGCACGCCGGGCCGCGAGGCGCCGCCGGCCGACGGCGTCGGGACCCCGGGCGGCCCGGAGGCCACCGAGGCCGAGGCCGTGGTCTGCCGCCTCTTCGAGGAGCTGCTGGGGCTGCCCGCGTACACGGTCGGGCCGGACGACGACTTCTTCGACCTCGGCGGGCAGTCCCTGCTCGCCTCCAAGCTGCGGACCAGGCTGCGTGCCGTCACCGGCGCCGAGGTGGCCCTGAGGACGATCTTCACCAAGCCGACTCCCGCCCAGATCGCCGAGGGGCTGCCGGCCCCCTCCGCCGCACGGGAAACGGCACGGCCGGCGCTGGTGCCCGCGGGGCGCGCGGGCCGGATCGCACTGTCCTCCGCCCAGCAGGGCATGTGGTTCCTGAACCAGATCGACACCACGGTCGCCACCTACAACATGCCGCTCGTCGTACGGCTGGAGCGGCCGGTCGACGACGAGGCCCTGCGCGCGGCCCTGGCGGACGTCGTCGACCGGCACGAGAGCCTGCGCACCCTCCTGCCGCAGGCCGACGGCACTCCGTACCAGGACATCCGCGCGCCGGGAACCGTGCGGCCCGATCTGGAGGTCGTGGACTGTCCTGCCGAGGAGGTGGAGGCGCACGTCGCGACGGCGAAGCGCCGCCCGTTCGACCTGACGCGGGACCTGCCGCTGTGGGCCGGGCTGTACGGCCCCCGGCGCGGGCCCCGCGCGCTGGTGCTCGTCCTGCACCACAGCGCGGCCGACGGGTGGTCGCTGGTGCCGTTCGCACACGACCTCTCGACGGCGTACGCGGCCCGGCTGGAGGGCCGGGCCCCCGACTGGGCGCCGCCGGTCGTCCAGTACGCCGACTACACGCTGTGGCAGCGGAAGCTGCTCGACGGGCTGCGCGATCCCGACTCCCTGATGGGCCGTCAGCTCGCGTTCTGGAAGGAGTCGCTGGCGGGTCTCCCGGAGGAGATCGCGCTGCCGGCGGACAGGGAGCGTCCGGCCGTGCCCGGTCGCCGCGGCCGGAGCCTGAGCGTGGACATCGGCGCCGGCCTCCACCGTGCCCTGCTGCGGCTGGCGGACGCCGGCGGGGCCAGTCTGTTCATGGTCCTCCAGGGCGCCCTGGCCGCCCTGCTCACCCGCTGCGGCGCCGGCACCGACATCCCCCTGGGCACCCCGGTCGCGGGGCGCGGCGACGCGGCCCTGGACGAGATGGTCGGCCTGGTCACCAACACCCTCGTCACGCGCACCGACACCTCGGCGGACCCCGCCTTCCGCGACCTGCTGGCCCGGGTGCGGGCCTTCGACCTGGCCGCCTACGACCATCAGGACCTGCCGTTCGACCGGCTCGTGGAGGAGCTCAACCCGGCCCGCGCGGCCGCCCGGCACCCCCTGTTCCAGGTGATGCTGGCCCTGCAGAACAACACCGAGGCCGTCCTGCGGCTCGGCGCCAACGCGGCCCCTCTTCATCCCACGGCGACCGGCACGGCGAAGTTCGACCTGTTCGTCGAGTTCACCGAGCGCCGGGCCGGCGACGGGGCACCCGGCGGGCTGACCTGCCACGTCGAGTACGACACCGACCTCTTCGCCGAGGCCACGGTCCGTCGGCTGGCCGACTCACTGCGCGAGACCCTCGCCGCGGTGGCCGCGGACCCGGACCTGCGGATCAGCGGGCTGCCCGACCCCGGCCCGTGGTCCTCGCGGGCCGCCGCGGTGGAGGAGCCGTTCGACCCGGGGGCCCTGGAACGGGCGGTGCTCGCGGTGGGCGGCATCCGGGAGTGTGCGGTGCTGCCGCCCGAGGACCGCGACACCGCCGGGCCGACCGTCCTCGCCGTACCGACCCGGGCGAACGCGGTCGAGAGGGCGGAGCGGGCTCTGCGGGGTGCGGCGCCCGGCGGACGAACGCCGCGGGTCGTGGGCGTCCGCGACCTGCCCCGCACCGCGGACGGCGCCCTGGACACCGCCGCGCTGCGAAGCCTCCCGCGGATCGGCACGGAGCAGGCGGAGCGGTGGCGCAGGGCGCTGGCCGAACTGCCCGGGGTGGCCGACGTCACCGTGGAGCTGGAGGAGGACGCGGAGCCGCTGGGCCGGCTGCACGCGGGGCCGGCCGCCTCCCGCCCCGCCGGGCGCACCGGCACGGCGGCCGGTCAAGCCCCGAAGGCGGCGGCCGGTCGCACCGGGCGGGACGCGGTTCCCTCGCTCAGCGAGGGCCCCGAGCTGTCCGAGCCGGAGGTGCGGACGTGGGCGGAAGCCCTGCGCCGGGCGGCCGCCGGCGGACCGCACGCCGAGGTGGTGCACGTGCGGGCCGACGGCAGCGTCCTGCGCCGCAGCTACGCGAGCCTGGCGGAGGAGGCGTCCCGGGTCCTGGGCGGGCTGCGCGGGCTGGGACTGCGCCCCGGCGACCAGGTGATACTCCAGTGCGACGACACCGAGGACTTCCTGGCGGCCCTGTGGGGCTGCATCCTCGGCGGGTTCGTCACCGTGCCCCTGACCGTGCCGTCCTCCTACGCCGAGGACAGCGGGGCGGTGAACAAGCTGGAGGGCGTCTGGGGGATGCTGGGCCGCCCCTGGATCGTCACCTCGGGCGGCCACGAGGACGGGCTGCGCGCCTTCGCCGGCCGGCGCGGGCTGACGGACCTGCGGCTCACCACGGTGGACGAGCTGCGCTCGGGACCCGCCGACTCCGCGTGGCATCCGGCGCGCCCCGACGACCTGATCCTCCTGCTGCTCACCTCCGGCAGCACCGGCCTGCCCAAGGCGGTCCGGATCAGCCACCGGGGCGTCCTCACCCGTTCCGCGGCCACCGCCCAGGTCAACGGCCTGACGGAACACGACGTCTCGCTGAACTGGATCCCTCTCGACCACGTCACCGGCGTCGTGATGTTCCACCTCAGGGACGTCTACCTGGGCTGCCGGCAGGTCCACGCGCCCACGTCCTGGATCCTCGAGGACCCGCTGCGCTGGATGGACCTGGCGGACCGGCACCGGGTCACCGTCACCTGGGCCCCCAACTTCGCCTTCGGTCTGCCCGCCGAGCACGCCGACCGGATGGCCGGCCGGCGCTGGGACCTGTCGCCGATGCGGCTGGTGATGAACTGCGGAGAGGTCGTGGTGGCCGCCACCGCCCGCCGCTTCCTCAAGGTGCTCGCCCCGTTCGGGCTGCCGTCGACGGTCGTGCACCCCGGCTGGGGGATGTCCGAGACCTGTTCGGTGGTGACGGACGCCGTGCTGCCGGCCGAACCGGCGGCGGACGAGGACGGCTTCGTCAGCTGCGGGCTGCCCTACCCCGGGTTCGCCATGCGGGTCGTGGACGACCAGGGCCACGTCGTGCCGGAGGGCACGGTCGGCCATTTCCAGGTCCGCGGCACCTCGGTGACCTCCGGCTACCACGACAACCCGGAGAAGAACGCCGAGTCGTTCACCGAGGACGGCTGGTTCGACACCGGTGACCTGGCCTTCCTGCGCTCCGGCGAGCTGTACATCACCGGCCGGGCCAAGGACGTCATCATCATCAACGGCGTCAACCACTACAGCCACGAGATCGAGGCGTGCGTGGAGGAACTGCCGTTCGTGGAGCGGTCGTTCACGGCGGCCTGCGCGGTGCGGCCGGACCCCGCGGCGGACACCGACGAACTGGCCCTGTTCCTGAACGTCGCCCCCGGCACCGACCTGGCCGACGCACTGCGCACGGTGCGCGGCAAGGTGACCCGGCAGACCGGGATCACCCCCGCCTACGTGATTCCGGTGGAGCAGCGGACCATACCCAAGACCGAGATCGGCAAGATCCAGCGGACGCAGCTGCGCAAGCGTTTCGAGGCCGGCGAGTTCGACGAGGACGTACGGCGCACCGAAGTGCTGCTGGGCACCGCGGCGACCGTGCCGGACTGGTTCCTGCGCCCGGTGTGGCGGCGCGTGCGGCGCCCGTGGAGCACGGCGTCCCCCGCACGGCACACCCTGGTGCTCGCCGGACGCGACGCCCTGGGCGCCCGGGTCGCCGAGGAGGTGGCCGCCGAGCTGCGGCGGGGCGGTGCCCTGTGCACGGTCGTCACCGCGGCCGCCGGGTTCCGCCGTGTCGACGCGGCGCACTACCGCGTCCGCGTCGACCGGCCCGAGGACTACGAGGCACTGCTCGCCGGCCTGACCGTGGACGGGCGTCCGGTGGACGCCGTGATCCATCTGGGAGCGCTGACCTCCGGCAGCGAGGAGCCCGCGTGCGTGGGGGACCTCCAGGAAGCCCAGCGGGACGGCGTGGACAGCCTGGTGTGCCTGGCCAGGGCGCTGGCGGGGAACGGCACCCCGGAGCGCTCCGTCGGCCTGCGCCTGGTGACCGGCGGAACCCAGGACGTGCTGCCCGAGGACCGGCCGTCCTGCCTCCACGCGGCCGCGGGCGGCCTGCTGAGGAGCCTGCGGGAGGAACTGCCCTGGCTCGACGCCGGCCGGCTCGACCTCCCGGTCGCCGACCCCGGTGAGGCGGCCCGCCTGATCCTCGCCGAGGCGGGCGGTCCGGTGACCGACCCGGAAGTGGCGTACCGCGACGGCGAGCGCTGGGTGCGCCGCCTGGCACCACTGCCCGATCCGCTCCCCCGCAGGTCCCCGGCCGCGGCCGACGGCTTCCTGCTGGTGAGCGGCGGCCTGGGTGGCGTGTCCGCGCTGGTCGCCGAGCATCTGCTCGCGACCCCGGGCACCCGGCTCCTGCTGATCGGCCGCACCGAGCTGCCGCCCGAGCACACCTGGGACGCGTCCGCCGGCCGGGACCCGGAGACGGCCCGGCGCATCCAGGCGTACCGCGGGCTGCGCGAACGCGGGGAGGTGCGCTACGAGTGCGCCGACGTCACCGACCCGGCGCAGGTGCGCGCCGCGGTGGAGAAGGCCGCCGCCGAGTGGTCGGCCCCGCTGGCCGGGGTGGTGCACCTCGCGGGCGCCTTCGACCAGCGGCCCGTGGCCGAGTACGACCTGGACGGGTGGCGCGGCGCGCTCGCCGCGAAGGTCACCGGCGGCTGGGTGCTGCACCGGCTGGCCGAGGAGCACGCGGCCTCCTCGTTCCTGTCCTTCTCCTCGGTCAACGGCTTCTTCGGCGGCTCCATGACGGGCGCCTACGCCGCCGCCAACGCCTTCCTGGACGCCTTGGCGGTGCGTCAGCACCGCGAGGGCCGGCTGACCGCCCAGAGCCTGGCGTGGAGCATGTGGGACGACATCGGCATGAGCCGGGGCTACGCGTTGCGGGCGCTGACCGAGGCGCGCGGTTACCGGGTCCTCGGCCACAGGGACGGTCTGCGCTCCCTCGACCTCGCCCGGTCCCTGGACGAGCCGCACCTGCTGATCGGCGTCGACCGCGCACGTCCCTGGGTACGCGGCCGGCTCTCGGGCCCGGCGCGCCCGGTGCACCGGCTCGCGGCCCGGGTGGCGCTGCGCGAGGGCACGGACATCGGGGAGCTGCACCGGGCCGCCGCGGACGCCGCCGGGCCGGCCGGTGCCGACGGCAGGTGGGTCCTGCGGGCGGCCGGGACGGCACCCAGCGAGGCGCCGCCCGTACCGCGGCCCGCCGATCCGGACACCGGCCGGCGCCGGGCGCTGGAGGACCGGCTGTGCGGGATCTGGCGCCAGGTCCTGGGCCGTGACCAGGTGGGGGTCGACGACAGCTTCTTCGACCTCGGGGGCACGTCCCTGCTGCTGGTGCGCGCGATGACCTCGATCAACCGGGAACTGGGCTGCGCCCTCACCGTCGTGGACCTGTTCAGCCATCCCACGGTCGCGGCACTGGCCCGGTACCTCGCCGACCGGGTGGCCGTCCCCGTACCGGAGGACGGCGGACCCGCCGGGGACGGTTCCCTGGCGGACGCACGGCAACGGGCGCAGCGGCAGCGCACCGCACGGAACAGGTCCGTGCGGCGGAGCAGGCAGGAGCAGGGGGCCGGCGGCGATGACTGACACCACGGACAACGACATCGCCGTCATCGGCATGGCAGCACGGTTTCCCGGAGCCGACACAGTGGAGGAGTTCTGGGAGAACGTCGCCGCCGGCAAGGAGTCGATCCGTCCCCTCTCCGACGAGGAGTTCCTCGCCGCGGGCGGGGATCCGGCGGACTTGGAGGACCCCTCCCTGGTGCGCAGGGCCTCGGTCGTCGACGGGGTCGACCTGTTCGACGCGGCCTTCTTCGGCTACAGCCCCGCCGAGGCCGCGGTCGTGGACCCGCAGCAGCGGCTGCTGCTGGAGTGCGCCTACCACGCGCTGGAAGCGGCAGGGTACGCGGCCGACCGGGAGAAGCGGACGATCGGGGTCTACGCGGGTGCGGGCGACAGCCGCTACTACGCGTCCCACGTGTATCCGCGGTTCGCCGGCCGGCCCGGCTCAGTGGAGCTGATGCACAGCACCGCCGCCAACTCGCTCGGCACCCTGGCCACCAGGATCTCCTACGAACTCGGGCTGACGGGCCCGAGCCTGTCCCTCCAGACGGCCTGCTCCACGGGGCTGGTGGCCATCCACACCGCCTGTCAGGAGCTGCTGAACCACGCCTGCGACATGGCGCTGGCCGGGGCGGTCTCGGTCAACCCGTCGGCGAAGCTCGGCTACCGCCACGTCCCGGGCGGCATGTTCTCGCCGGACGGCCGCTGCCGGGCCTTCGACGCGGACGCCGCGGGCACCGTGCCGGGAGACGGCGTGGGCGTGGTGGTCCTCAGACGCCTGGGCGACGCCCTGGCGGACGGCGACCGGATCAGGGCCGTGATCAGAGGGTCGGCGGTCAACAACGACGGCCGGCGGAAGGTGGGTTTCAGCGCGCCCAGCACCGAGGGGCAGGCCGAGGTGATCCTCACGGCCCAGGCGCTGGCCGGCGTCGACGCGGACTCCATCGGCTACCTGGAGGCCCACGGCACGGGCACGAACCTCGGCGACCCCATCGAGGTGGAGGCGCTGACCAAGGTGTTCCGGGAGACCACCGACCGCACGGGGTTCTGCGCCCTGGGGTCGGTCAAACCCAACATCGGCCACCTGGGGGCCGCGGCCGGCATGGCGGGCTTCATCAAGGCCGTGCTGGTCCTGGAGCACCGGCTGATCCCGCCGGTCGCGCACTTCCGCCGCCCTAACCCGCTGATCGACCTGGCCGGCGGCCCGTTCCGGGTGCCGGCCGAACCGGAGGCGTGGCAGCCGGGGAACGGTCCGCGCCGGGCGGGCGTCAGCGCCTTCGGCATCGGCGGTACGAACGCACACGTCGTCGTGGAGGAGGCACCGCCGGCACCGGAGCGGGACCGGCCGGTGCACCGGAGCGACACCCCCGGGGCGCGGTGGCAGGTGCTGCCGCTGTCCGCCCGCACTCCCGGAGCCCTGCGCGGCCAGTGCGACCGGCTCGCCCGGCACCTGTCCGACCACCCCGGCGCGGACCTGGCCGAGGTGTCCCACACCCTGCGCACCCGCCGCCCCGCCATGCCCCACCGGGCCGCGGTGGTCGCCGAGAACGGCCGGGACGCGGTCGAGGCGCTGGGCCGTCCGCTGTCCGACACGCCCCCGCGCGGCGCGGACCGCCCCCCGCGCCTGGCCTTCCTGCTGCCCGGCGGCGGCGCCCAGTACCCCGGCATGGGCGCGGAGCTGTACCGCGGCTGCGCCCCGTACCGCGACGTCGTCGACCACTGCGCCGGCGTCCTGCGGCCCGTGCTGGGACGGGACCTGCGGGACACGCTGTTCGCCTCCGGTACCGCCGACGACGGTGTGCAGGGGCTGCTGTCGGTGGTGGTCACCGAGTACGCCCTGGCGACCGTGCTGATGGAGCGCGGGGTCCGTCCGGACGCCATGATCGGCCACTCCCTCGGCGAGTACACCGCGGCCTGTCTCGCCGGGGTCATGGACCTGGAGGAGATGCTGGCGCTGGTGGCGGAGCGCGGACGGCTGATGGTCGCGGCCGGCGGCGCCACCGTCAGCGTGGCCCTGGACGAGGCGCGGCTGCGCCCGCTGCTGACCGGCGGTCTGTCGCTCAGCGTGGTGAACGGTCCGGACGCCTGCACCGTCGCGGGCAGTGAGGAGGCGGTGGCGGCGCTGGAGCGGCGGCTGGCGGCCGAGGAGGTCCCGCATCGCCGGCTGGCGCTGTCCCTCGCGGCCCATTCGCACCTGCTCGACCCGATCCTCGGTGACTTCGCCGAGGCCGTGCGCGGCGTCACCCTGCGCCCGCCCCGGATCCCCTACGTCACCGACACCACCGGCACCTGGGTCACCGGCGAACAGGCGACCAGTGTCCAGCACTGGGTCGACCAGCTCCGCCGGACCGTCCGTTTCGCCGACGGCGTCAGGACCCTGTGGGGGCACGGCGAACCGCTGATGGTGGAGGTGGGCCCCGGCGACACGCTGTCGAAGCTGGTCCGGGCGTGTCTGCCGGATGCGCCGCCGGCCACGGTCACCACCATGCGCCACGCCAAGGGCACGCGGTCCGACGTCCAGGTGTTCACCGAGGCGCTGGCCCGGCTGTGGACGGCCGGGGTACCGGTCGATCTCGCGCCCTTGGACGGAGCCCGGGACCATGGGCCGGGGGCGCCCCTGCCGCCTTACGCCTTCGACCGCCGCCGCCACTGGATCGACCCTCCGCGCCCGGCCGCCCGCCCGCGCGCGGAGGCCGCCGCGCCGGACGCCCCGTCGAGCTCCGAGCTCCCCGGGGACGCCCCGGAGGGCACGGACGCACCGGCCCGCTCGTCCGCCCCCCGGCCGCACCTCGGGACCTCGTACGAGGCCCCCCGCAGCAGCCTGGAGCGCGCGGTCGCCGCGCAGTGGCAGGAGGTCCTGGGGGTGGAGCCGGTCGGCGTGCACGACAACTTCTTCGACCTGGGCGGCGACTCCATGCGCGCGGTCATCCTGGCCGGCCGGCTGCGCGACGCGGGCCTGCTGGACGTGCCGGGCTCGGCGGTGCTGGCCTCCCCCACCGTCGCCGGGCTGCTGGGCCACGCGGGCCGCCGCGGCGGGGGGCTGGACGCCTTCGCCCCGGTCCTCCCGCTGCGCGCGGCGGGCGACCGGCGCCCGCTGTTCTGTCTGCATCCCGGCGGCGGCATCGGCTGGCGGTACGCCGGGCTCCTCGCCCACCTGGGCGACCGGCAGCCCGTCTACGCCGTCCAGGCGCGCGGGCTGGACGGCTGCGCACCGCCCGCGGCCGACCCGAAGGACATGGTCGAGTCGTACCTGGGACTGCTGCGCGAGATCCAGCCGGAGGGCCCCTACCGGCTCCTCGGCTGGTCCTACGGCGGGATGGTGGCCCACGCCATGGCCACCGCGCTGCAGGGGGAGGGCGAGCGTGTGGAGCTGCTGGCCATGCTGGACGCTCCGCTGCTGCACCGGCATCCGCCGTCCCCGGAGGTGGCCGAACGGCAGGTGGTGTCCCTGCTCTCCAGGCTGACCGGTGTCCACCTGCCGGACGGTGCGCCCGCCGACGTGGCCGGACTGCTGCGGCTGCTCGACGCGTCCGGCCCGGCGGCGGGTGCGGAGGTGACGGCTGTGGAGGCGGAGCGGATCGCCCGCGTCATGCGCAACAACCTGCGCATCGCGCCCGGGTTCAGCCCGGAGGTGTTCCACGGGGACGTGCTGTTCTTCAGCGCCGTCGGCGGTGCGGCCGGGGCCGGCGGCTCGGACGACCCCTCGGACGCCCGGGGCAAGGCCGAGGAGTGGGGCGCGTACGTCGACGGTGTGGTCGAGGACCACGAGGTGGCCTGCGGCCACTACGAGATGACCGAGCCGGAGCCGATCGCGCGGATCGGTGGGATCGTGGCGGCGGCTCTGGAGAAGGGGAATCTCCCGTAGCGATTCACCGTCCGCGCGTGCCGCCGCCGTTTCCTGCTCGCCCTCGCCCTATTCGGCGAGGGCGAGCAGGCTCGCGCGGACCTCGTCGCGCAGTTCGCGCATGAAGGGCCGGCTGAAACAGGCGGTGTGGTGCGGGAACTCGATGGCGAGACGGCCGTCGAAAGAGGTGACGCAGGCCATGATCGGGCTGCGGCCGGCCTGCGGGAAGTAGTGTTCGCGGGCCGGCACGAGCCGCACGTCGGTGAGCCGCGTGCCCTCGGGGAGGCGCGGGCCGGACACGACGCCCATGTTGGTGACGATGACCGTGCCGAGGTGGAGCGCCGGATGCTGTGCGGCCGAGGGCATGATCCGCATCTCCCGGAAGTGGTCGCCGCGGTCGAGGAGGTCCCGTATCCCGGCGCCGGCCTCGCGGGCCAGCTCGACGAGGCCGGTGTCCTCGCCGACGGGCAGGGTCTGCAGGTGCATGGTGACCGCGGCGACCATGCGGCCGGCGGGCACCGGGGGCGTCAGGCGCGAGCGCAGGTCGATCGGTGACACGCACCCGAGGACGCGCGTGCCGGTGCCGTCCAGGCGCCGACGGGCGGCGAGCAGCATGGCGGCGCTGATGAGGGCGTGCACGGACACGCCTTCCGCACGGGCCCGTTCGCGCAGCCGGGCGGTCGGTCCGGCGTCGAGCAGCAGCCGCCGGACCTCGATCCGGTGGGGTTCCCCGCCGGCTTCCTCCCCGTTCGCGCCGGTGTCGAACGGGACGAGTTCGACGGGGTGGCTGCCGGTCCGCTCCACCCGCTGCCGCAGGTACTTCCGGGTCTCCTCCGGATCCTCGGCCGGCAGCAACGCGCTGACGGGACCGGGGAGTTCGGTCACGGGCGGACACGGGGCCGCGGTGCCCTCGACGAGCTCCCGGTAGCGGTCCCAGAGGGCGTTGAGGAGGGCGATCGCGCTGTGTCCGTCGGTGACGACGTGGTCGATGCTCAGGATCAGGGTGTACCGCTCGGTGTCGGGATGGCTGACGAGCACCGCGCGGGTCAGCGGGCCCCCCACCGGCAGCGGGGTGTTGAACTCCTCCAGGTACGCCTCCTCGCCGCCGGTGCGCAGCCGCAGCCGGGGCCGCTCGGCCTCGGGGAGGGGGGCGAGGGCGTGGCCGTCTCCGTCCGGGACGATACGTGTCAGCAGCGTCGGCTGCGCCGCGGTGACCGCCTCGAACGCTTCGGCCAGGAGGGCCGGTTCGACGGGGCCCTCCAGGACGCAGGAGAGGACCGCCCTGCTCCGCTGGGCGACGTAGAGGTTTTCCGCGGGGCACAGCGCACGTCGCATCTGAACAGCCTTTCTCCGCACTGTGTGATCTTGTCGTACGGCAGGATAAGGCGCTTGATATCAGGAGGACTTGAGCTCCGGTGGAAGCCCGCTTGACATCACCTTGGGTCCCCCCGCACATCCGGCTTGAGTTCCCCTGGACCACCTTGACCGGCCGGCTCCTCGTCGATCAGTGTCGGATGGCGCCCGAGCCGGACACGAAGGAGACGACATTGGCAGGCACAGGACGACTCCAGGGCAGGACCGCTCTGGTGACGGGAGGCAGCCGCGGCATCGGACGGGCCATCAGCAGACGGCTCGCGAGCGAGGGCGCGCTGATCGCCGTCCACTACGGGCACGACGAGGCGGCGGCGGACCGTACGGTCAAGGAGATCGAGACCGACGGCGGCCGGGCGTTCGCGATCCGTGCGGAGCTGGGCGTCCCCGGCGACGCGGCCGCCCTGTGGGCCGCGTTCGACCGCGAGCTGGCCGCGTACGCCCCGGACGCCGAACCGGGTCTGGACATCCTGGTCAACAACGCCGGGATCACGCTGCCCCGGCCGATCGAGCAGGTCACCGAGGAGGCCTACGACCGCGTCTTCGCCGTCAACACCAAGGCCCCGTTCTTCATCATCCAGCAGGGCCTCGGCCGGCTGCGGGACGGCGGCCGGATCGTCAACGTGTCGTCGGCGGCCACGCGGTTCGCGTACCCGTCGATCATCGCGTACTGCATGACCAAGGCGGCCATGGACCATCTCACGCTGCCCCTCGCCGTCCAGCTCGCCCCGCGGAACATCACGGTGAACGCGGTCGCCCCGGGCTTCACCGAGACCGAGATCAACCCGACCCTGAAGGACCCGCGGATCAGGCAGGCGCTGTCCGCGCACTCGGTGTTCGACCGGCTCGGCCAGCCGGAGGACATCGCCGACGTCGTCGCCTTCGTGGCGAGCGACGGCGCCCGCTGGGTGACCGGTCAGTGGCTCGACGCGGCCGGCGGCGTCCACCTCGGCCTGTAGGCGGAAGGAGCACCGCATGACCGCCAGGGAGATCTCGGCCTTCGCCGCCGAGGAGGAGCGGCGCGTTCTGAGCCTCAGGCCGGTCCTCGCGCCGGTGCACGGACGATACGGCGACCATCCCCACCAGGTCTACGACGCCTGGCCCGCCGAGGACGCGGACGCCCCACTGGTGCTGCTGCTGCACGGCGGGTACTGGCGCTACGACCGGATGCACCTGACGCCGTTCGCCGCCTGGCTGGCGGGGCAGGGCTTCTCCGTGCTGCTGCCGGGCTTTCGCCGGTCCGGAGGCGCCGGCGGCTATCCGGAGACGTTCGACGACGTCGCCCGGATCGTCGACACCCTGCCCGAGGGACGGCCGTACGTCCTGGCCGGCCACTGCTCCGGCGGCCATCTCGCCCTGTGGTGCGCGGCGCGGGCCCTGCTGCCCGCAGGCTCGCCGTGGTACACGTCGTCCCTCCCGCCCGCCGTGCTCGCCCTCGCTCCGCTGACCGACCTGGAGGCCACCCGCCGGGACCGGCTCAGCAACGACGCGGCGCTGCAACTCCTGGGAGGACAGGACCTGTTCGAGGCGCGGATGCCGTACGTGGATCCGCTGACGCTGCTCAGGGGGCCGAGGACGACGGGTGTGCGGACCGTGCTGCTGCACGGCTCGGTCGACGAGGAGGTGCCGCTGACGCAGTTCGCGGACTACGCGGCGGTCCACGACGACCTGGAGACGGTCGTGCTGCCCGGCGTCGGCCACTACACGCTCATCGAGCCCGGCGCCCCCGGCGCGCTCGCGGTCGCCGCCACCCTCCGCCGCCTGACCGCGGCCCTGCCCGCCGACGGCCACCAGCGCCCGCGGTGCTGAACGGCTGCGGCGCGAGGTGTGCCGGCCGCGTCCGGGCTCAGGACACCCATCCCTCCTCGTAGGCGATCCGGACCGCGTCGACGCGGTTGCGCGCACCGAGTTTGGCGACGATGGAGGTCAGGTAGTTCCGCACGGTCCCCTGGGACAGGCACAGGCTCGTCGCTATCTCGACGACGTCAGCGCCCCGGGCGGCATGCCGGAGGACCTCGGCCTCCCGGGCCGACAGGGGGCTCTCCTGATGCTCCCAGGCCTCCAGCAGCAGCTCGGAGGCGATGGCGGGCCGGCCGGCGGCGACCGTGCGCACCGACGCGGCGAGCTGGTCCGGCGGGGCGTCCTTGAGGAGGAAGCCCTGTACGTGGGCGGCCAGAGCACGCCGCAGCAGGCCCGGCCGGCCGAAGGACGTGAGGATCAGGGTGCGGCAGCTCGGCAGCTTGCGGTGGAGTTCCTGCGCTGCCGTGAGCCCGTCCGTGCCGGGGAGACTGATGTCGAGCACCGCCACGTCGGGCCGGGTCTCCAGGGCGGCCGGCACGATCTCGTCCCCCCGGCTGACGGAGGCGACGACGAGCAGGTCCTCCTCCAGCTCCAGTAAGGCGACCAGTGCCCCGCGGACCATCTCGACATCCTCGGCGAGCAGGATTCTGATGGGCATGGTTCCGCACTTCCGTCCCGATCGATGCGCCCCGGCGTCCCTGCGGTGCCGCTTGACTCTACTGTCACCACGTCGGCATCACTACGGTGGGTTCACACGCAGCCGGGGGGATCGTCGTGACGTACTCCGCGGACACGTGAGCTGTGAGGGGGCTGACGCCGCCGACCTGTGGTTTCGCACGGCCGCGCACGACGGATAGCCCGCCTGCCGCCCGAGTGTGATGTTCGTCATCGGGTGTCCCGACGACAACGGGCGGCTGTAGCAGGGCAGTTGGTGTGCGGAGCTGCTTCGTCCGGTGCACCGCGCCGTCGCGCCGGGCGGCGGAGGGATCGCCGCCCGGCGCGGGCGCGGGTCAGACGGGCAGCGCCTTCTTGAGGATCTTGCCCGCGGGATTCCTGGGCACCTCGTCGATGAACCGGATGCGCCGGGGCCGCTTGTACGCGGCGAGGAGGCCGGTCAGATGGGCCTGCACCTCGTCGGCCGTCGTCCCGTCCTCGGCCACCACGAAGGCCAGCGGCACCTCCCCGTAGTCGGCGTCCGTCACCCCGATCACGGCGGCGTCGTGCACCGCGGGGTGGGACCGCAGCGCCTGCTCGATCTCCCGGGGGTAGACGTTCTGCCCCGCCCGGATGATCAGGTCCTTGCACCGGTCGATCAGATGCACCCGGCCCTCGCCGTCGACGAAGCCGAGGTCGCCGGTGCGGACCCAGCCGTCCGTCGTGATCTCCGCGGTGGCCTTGTCGTCGTTCCAGTACCCGCGCATCACTCCGGGGCCGCGGGCACAGATCTCCCCGATGACGCCGGGGGGCGCCTCCCGGTCCTCCGGGTCCAGTGCCCGCACCGACATGCCGGGGATCACCCGGCCGGCCGGGATCACGTCGACGGTGCCCGGCGCGGGGTGCTCGTCCGGACCGAGCGTGACGAACGGGCCGCCCACCTCGGTCATCCCGTAGACCTGCCGGAAGCCGCAGCCGATCCGTTCGACGGCCTCGGCGTGGACCTCCGCGGGCATCGGCGCGGCGCCGTAGAGCACCTCGCGCAGACTGGACAGGTCCGTGTTCCGCAGCGACTTCGCCTGGAGCAGGAAACGGAGCATCTGCGGCACGAGCCAGATGTGCGTGGCCCGGTTGTCCGCGATCGCGGCCAGCGCCCGCTGCGGCTGGAACCCCGGCATGAGCACCACGGTGGCGCCCGCGGCCATGTAGGTGAGCGAGACCACCAGGCTGCCGTGGTACAGCGGGCAGCAGTTGACCAGCACCATGTCGTCCGTGGGCCGGACCTGGGCGAGCCAGCCGAGCGCGATGGCCCGGAACGAGGCGTGGTCGACGACGACCCCCTTGGCCCGGCCCGTGGTCGCCGACGTGTGCAGGATCGCCGCCAGGGCGTCGTCCGGCACGTCGGGGAGGGCAGGGGCCGGTGCGGCGGGGCCGGCGGGTGCCGGCCCGCCCGCCTCGCACAGTGCGGCGAACTCCGGTCCGTCCAGCGGCAGTCGGGTCCGCACCGGCAGATCCGGGTGCCGATCCAGCAGGGCCGACTCACCGATCACCGCCGCCGGTTCGCAGCGCTCCGCGATCCCGGTCACCTCGGCGGGGGTGAGGCTGTGGTTGAGGGGGACGAACAGCGCGCCCAGACGGGCCAGCGCGAAGTACGTCTCCAGCACCTCGATGCGGTCCAGGGACAGGACGGCCACCCGGTCGCCGGGGCGGATGCCGTGCTCGTGCAGTCCGTGGGCGAGCCGGGTCACCCGGTCGTGGAACTCGGCCCAGGTGACGGAACGGTGCGCGTCCACGAGCGCCGTCCGGCCGGGGAAGCACTGCCGGTTGCGTTGCAGCAGCTGGGTCAGCCACATCACGCGCTGCCCGGCTGCGCACCGGAGCCGGCCCGGTCGGTGAGGAAGCGCTCGTAGTCCGCGATCGTGGACAGGTGCTCCATGTCCCCGGCGGTGATCTCCACGCCCGTGCGCTGCTCGATGAGCAGGATCAGCCGGACGAGGTCCCCCGAGTCGATGCCGCTGGCGGCCAGGGGGGTGTCGTCGCTGAGTTTCTCAGCGTACTCCGACGTCCCGGTCAGTTCGGTGAGTAGCTCTCGTATGGTGCTCATGCCGTCCGCCTTTCTCGGTACGCCAAGATCTCGATCGGTAAGGAGGACGGGGGACCCTCCGGCAATCCCTGCCGCCACTGTGGCCTTCCTCACTCGATTTCCGTCAGCGGCCGGGGGATTGGACCGGCCGCACCGGCACTCCTTTCGTAGGTGAGGCCCTTGTCCAGCAGTGCTGCACACGGGCCGGACGGAGGCGAGCGGAGGTTCCACGTGATCACGGAGGCAGGTTCCACGGCCGCCGGCGCGGACGACGGCGGGCAGCGCGACGCGTACTTCGAGGCACTCATCGCGGCCGGCGAGACGATCGAGCCCCGGGACCGGCTGCCCGACGGCTACCGGCGGATGGTGATCCGGCAGATCGCCCAGCACGCGCACTCGGAGATCATCGGGATGCAGCCGGAGGGGTCCTGGCTGACCCGGGCGCCGTCGTTGCACCGCAAGGCCGTGCTGCTGTCCAAGGTGCAGGACGAGGCCGGACACGGCCTGTACCTGTACGCGGCGGCGGAGACCCTCGGCGTCACCCGCGCCGAACTCCTCGAGGCGCTGCACAAGGGACACCAGCGGTCCTCCGACACGTTCAACCATCCCGCCCTGACCTGGGCCGACACCGGGGCCATCGCCTGGCTGACGGACGGCGCTGCGGTGATCAACCAGGCGCCGCTGTGCCGCACCTCCTACGGCCCGTACGCGCGGGCCATGCAGCGGGTGTGCCAGGAGGAGACCTTCCACGTCCGCCAGGGCTACGACCTGCTGTGGGCGCTGTGCCGGGGCACCCGGGAGCAGCGGGAGATGGCGCAGGACGCGGTCGACCGGTGGTGGCTGCCCGCGGTGGCCCTGATGTTCGGCCCGCCGGACACGACCGAGGGCGGCGGGGACGCACGGGCCGCGGCCCTGGGCGCCGCGGTGAGCCGGCGCTCGATGGCGTGGGGGATCAAACGCCACACCAACGACGAGCTGCGGCAGCGCTTCGTGGACAGCGTCGTCCCGCAGGCGGAGCGTCTCGGCGTGACCCTGCCCGACCCCGCGATCCGCTGGAACGAGGAGCGCGGGCACTACGACTTCACCCCGGTGGACTGGCAGCTGTACCGCACGGCCCTGGCCGGCGGCGCGCAGACCGGCAGACAGCGCCTCGCGCACCGGGTGGCGGCCCACGAGAACGGGGCCTGGGTGCGCGCGGCGGCCGACGCCTACGCGGCACGCCGGGCGGCGGAAGGGCAGGAGGCATGAGCCGCGAGACCGGCCGGGCGCAGGTGTCCTGGGAGGTGTTCCTCAGGTCCCGCCGCGGCCTCGCCCACCAGCACGTCGGATCGGTCCACGGCGCGGACGCCGACATGGCCCTCGCCCATGCCCGGGACCTCTACACCCGGCGCGGCGACCCGGTGTCGATCTGGGTGGTGCGCTCCGACGCGGTGCGGGCCTCCTCCCCCGGGGAGAAGGACCCCTTCTTCAGCAACGGAGCCGGCAAGCCCTACCGGTACCCGCAGATGTACACGCCGCTCAACGAGGCAGACGACCATGACCAGTGAACGCACCGGTGCCCTGGCCGGCACCCGGGACCACGACATCGCCGAGTACGCGCTCAGGCTCGGTGACGACGCGCTGATCCTCTGCCAGCGGCTGTGTGCCTGGGTGACCAACGCGCCCACCGTCGAGGAGGACCTCGCCCTGTCCAACATCGCGCTGGACCTGCTCGGCCACGCCCGGGCGCTGCTGACCCTCAGCGGCCGGCGGGACGGCACGGACCGCAGCGACGACGACCTCGCCTACCGCAGGACCGAACGCGAGTTCCGCAACGCGCTGCTGTCGGAGCTCCCGAACGGCGACTTCGCCGTCACCATCGCCCGGCAGCTGGCGTACACCCACAGCACGAGCCTGCTCTACGCGGAGCTGGCGGCATCGGCCGACGAGGAGCTGGCGTCCTTCGCCGCCCGCGCGGCCAAGGAGGCGGAGTACCACCGCTTGCACGCCGCGCAGTGGACCGTGCGGCTGGGCCGGGGGACCGAGGAGAGCCGCCGGCGGATGCAGGCGGGGCTGGAACACGTCTGGCCGTACACGGCCGAGCTGTTCGAGGCCGACGCGCTGACGGCGCGGCTCGACGCCGCCGGCACGGCCTGCGCCCCGGCCCGGCTGCGGGCCGCCTGGGAAGGGGAGGTGGCGGAGGTCCTGGCGGAGGCCGGGCTCACCGTCCCGGCACCGTCGTGGCAGGCGACCGGAGGGCGGGCGGGAGTGCACACCGAGGCGTTCGCCCCGCTCCTGGCCGAGTTCCAGTCGGTCTTCCGGCAGTACCCCGGAGGCGTCTGGTGAGCGCGGTCCCGCGGCTGGACGCCGACCGGGTCCGCGCCCGGGTGGAGGCCGTGCCGGACCCGGAACTGCCGATGATCACCCTGGCCGACCTCGGCGTGATCCGGTCGGTGGGCGAGGGCGAGGACGGCGTGATGGAGGTCGTCTTCACGCCCACCTACCTCGGCTGCCCGGCGCTCCCGGTGATCACGGCCGAGCTGCGGGCCGTCCTCGCGGAGTGCGGGCACCCCGAAGGACGGGTGACCCGTGCGCTCGCGCCCGCCTGGACCACCGACCGGATCAGCGAGGCGGGCCGCCGCAAGCTCGCCGCACACGGCATCGTGCCCCCCGCACCCGCCGCGGCGCCGCTGCCGGTACGGCTCGGCCTGGGCCGGCCCTGCCCGCACTGCGGTTCCGTGGCGACCCGCCCGCTCGGCCCGTTCGGTGCCACGGGGTGCCAGACGATCCTGGTGTGCACCGCCTGCCGTGAGTCCTTCGCCCACCTGAAGGCGGTGTGACGGCGCCGTGACGACGACCGAGCAGGCCATGGCGGCGCCCGCCGTCCAGGACACCGGATGGCACCGGCTGCGGGTGGGGCGGGTACGGCCGCTCACCGACGACGCGGTGGCCCTCACCCTGGACCTCCCGGACCGGCTGGCCGACACCTTCGTCCATCGGCCGGGCCAGCACGTGACCGTACGGCACGTCCTGAACGGGACGGAGATCCGGCGCAGCTACTCCGTCTGCCCGCCCCCCTTCGCGCCGCCCGAACTGCGCCTGGTGGTCAGGCGACTCGGGCCCGGCGGCTTCGCGGAGTACGCCACGACCGCGATGGAAGCCGGTGAGACGCTGGACGTCGCACCGCCGAGCGGCGGCTTCGGGCTCGTGGAACGGCCCGGCGCACACCATGTGATGGTGGCCGCCGGCAGCGGGATAACCCCCCTGCTGACCATGGCCGCGGCGGCCCTGCGCGACGACCCGCGCTGCCGGGTGTCACTGATCTACACCAACCGTACGGCCCGGTCGGTGCTGCTCGCCGACGAACTGGCCGACCTCAAGGACGCGTACCTCGACCGGTTCCAGCCGCTGTACCTCCTGACCCGGGAGACCCGGGAGGCCGCACTGCTCTCCGGTCGCCTCGACACCACGAGGCTGCCGGCCCTCCTGTCCGCGGTCGGCGCCGAACCGGACGACGACACGTACTTCTACCTCTGCGGGCCCTGGGAGATGGTCACGTCGCTGCGCGAGGCGCTGACCGGATGGGGCGCCGACCCGGCACGGACCCGCTTCGAACTCTTCTCCGCCGCACCGGGCGACCCGGCACCGCCGGAGGCCGGACAGGGCGATCGCCGCGCCCGGATCACCGCCTCGTTCGGCGGACGTACGGCCGTGACCGCCATGGGGGACCGGGACCGGGTGGTGCTCGACGCACTGGTGCGAGCCTGGCCGGAGATCCCGTACTCCTGCCGGGAGGGCCTGTGCGGAAGCTGCCGTGCCAAGGTCACCCGCGGAGCCGTCACGACCGGTCGTCAGTACGTGCTGGGGCCGGCGGAACTCGCGGCGGGGTACACGCTCGCCTGCCGCGCCCGTCCGGAGACCGACGAGACGGTGCTGGACTTCGACTCGTGAGCGGGCGGGAAGAGCGCCGCTCGACGACCGCCGGCGTCTTCCCGCTCCCGCTGACCAGTGCCCCCTATCGAGGAGACACGATGACCGACACCACGTCACTGCCCCGCCACCGGGGCACGGACGACCCTCTGGTGGCCTTCCGGGGAAGGACGCCCTACGACGACTACGTCCACGCCTCCGTACTGTCCTCCCTGCAACAGCCCCTGACCGACGCCCCGTACGAGATGGCGTTCCTGGTCACGACCCAGGTGATGGAACTGTGGTTCACCCTGGTCGTCCACGAGTGGCGGACCGCCCGGGGAGCGCTGGCCAAGGACGACCTGGAGTGCGCCATGGACGCCCTGCGCCGCAGCATCAGCGCGCACCACGCGCTCAACGACTCCCTGCGGCCGATAGCGAAGATGACCCCGGCCCAGTTCAACGGGTTCCGCGAGGCGTTCGGCGCGGCGTCCGGCTTCCAGTCGGCCAAGTACCGGCAGATGGAGTTCCTGCTCGGCGACAAGTCCCCTTCGCTGATGAACCCGCAGCGGGCGGACCCCATCGCCTACGCCGAACTGGAGGAGCTGCTGAACCAGCCCTCGTTGTACGACGAGACGCTGGCCTACCTGCACCGCCGCGGACTCCCCGTCCCGCGCCATGTGCTGGACCGCGACGTGACCGCCCCCTACGAGGCCGACCCGGGCGTCGAGGACGTCTGGCGGCGCGTCTACGCCGGCCCGCAGAACGACCCGCTGCTGG
Organism: Streptomyces sp. NPDC047841; assembly: GCF_040704085.1. Classification (NCBI taxonomy): domain Bacteria; kingdom Bacillati; phylum Actinomycetota; class Actinomycetes; order Kitasatosporales; family Streptomycetaceae; genus Streptomyces; species Streptomyces sp. NPDC047841. The sequence continues at coordinate 131,088 of NZ_JBEYRP010000018.1, read as the reverse complement.
CCCTCGGCGAGACGCTGACCGACATCGCCGAGACGGTCATGCGGTGGCGCGGCGACCATCTGCTCGCCACCCGCCGGGCCATGGGCGCCAAGAGCGGCAGCGGCGGCTCGTCGGGGGTCGCCTGGCTGGAGAAACGGGCCGCCCGTCCCGTTTTCCCGGAGATCTGGACGGTGCGGGGACGTGTCTAGGCGACCGGACTCCCCCGGGAGCGCGACCGTCCTGGAGGAACTGGCGGCACGGGCATCCGCGCTGGACGCCGGGGACCCGCTGGCGGCACAGCGGGAACGCTTCGTCCTGCCGGACGGCGTCGTCTACCTGGACGGCAACTCGCTCGGCGCGCTGCCGGCCGCCGTGCCGGAGGCGCTCGCGGACGCGGTCCACCGGCAGTGGGGAGAGGGCCTCATCCGCTCCTGGAACGAGCACCGGTGGTGGCAGGCGCCGCTGCGGGTGGGGGACACGATCGGGCGCCTGCTCGGCGCGGCGCCCGGACAGACCGTGGTGGGGGACTCCACCACCGTGCACCTGTTCAACGCCCTGACCGCGGCGGCGCGGCTGCGCCCCGCACGGCGGCTGCTGCTGACCGATCCCGGCCACTTCCCCACCGACGTGTACATCGCCGACTCGGTGGCCCGGCTGCTCGGCCTGGAGGTCCTCCGGGTCGCGGTGGACGACCTGCCGCGCTGCCTGGCCGAACGCGGGCACGAGGTGGCGGTGGCCGGCTACTCGCCGGTCGACTACCGCACGGGCGAGCTCTACGACATGGCCGCCGTCACCCGTGCCGTCCAGGGAGCCGGGGCGGTGATGCTGTGGGACCTGTGCCACGCGGCCGGTGCGCTGCCCGTACGGCTGGACGAACTGGGCGTCGACCTGGCGGTGGGCTGCGGTTACAAGTTCCTGTCCGGCGGCCCCGGCGCCCCCGCCTTCCTCTACATCGCCCGACGCCACCAGGACGCCTTCGACCAGCCGCTCACCGGCTGGAACGGGCACGCGGACCCCTTCGCGCTGCGCGGCGAGTACGCTCCGGCCCGCGGAGTGGAGCGCGCCCGTATCGGCACGCCGCCGATCCTCTCCCTGCTGGCCCTGGAGGCGGCCCTCACCGCCTTCGAGGGCGTCGGTATGGACCAGGTGCGGGCCAAGAGCCTGTCGCTGACCGGGTTCTTCATGGACTGCGCCGACGCCCTGCTGGACGGTCTGGGTTTCACCGTGGTCACCCCACGGCAACCGCACCGGCGCGGCAGCCAGGTGGCCCTGCGGCACCCGGAGGCCTACCCGCTGGTCAGCGCGCTCGCGGCCCGCGGTGTGATCGGCGACATGCGCGCGCCCGACCTGCTGCGGTTCGGCGTCAACTCCCTGTACGTCTCCCACCACGACGTGCTGACCGCCGTACGGCACCTGCGGCAGGCCGTGACCCTGCGGGAGCACCTGGAGCCACGCCACCGGCAGCGCGCCGCCGTCACCTGACGGCCCGGCGCGGCGGGGACCGCCGTACCGCGCGGGGAACCCGGCGGGACGGCGGTCCCCGCCGTCCCGCCGGGTTCCCGGACGGTCAGGCGGACTGCTGGTGCCAGGCGTCGTGGAAGTTGCGCCGGGCCCGGTACAGCCGGGAGCGGACCGTCCCGAGCGGGAGGGCGAGTGCCGTCGCCATCTCCTGCTCGTCCAGGCCGTAGATCGCGCGCAGGGTGAGCACCTGACGATGGTGGTGCGGCAACCGGTCCAGGACGTCGCTGATGTGGACGCTGGTCATGGGATTGGTGTCCTGCACCAGATCGGGCAGGTCCTGGTCACCGAGGTCGCCCAGGCGGCGGCGGACGCGGACGGCTTCCCGTACCGCGATCGCGCGGGCCCAGGAGTAGAAGGCGCCCGGCTCGCGCAGGCCGCGAAGGCCGCGGTAGATCGCGAGCATGGCCTCCTGCGCGGCGTCCGGGCCGTACCGCTGGGTGACCCGCCGGCACTGCCGCACGACCATGGGGGCGACGTGCCGCAGCAGATCGTTCATGGCCTGCCGGTCGCCGGCCTGGGCGCGGGGCAACAGCAGGTTCACCTGCGGGGCGTGGCGATCGGGCAGCGGGATGACGTCGGCGTCGCGGGGCTCGGCGCCGGTTGTGGGCGTGTCGGATGTACAGGGGGTGCACATGGGGCCTCACGAGTGCGGCGGATGGGGGGACGGGCGACTCTCCAGGGGTTTCCTCCGCTCCCGCCCGTGGTCCGCGAGATGGGGATTCCTCATGCTCCGAAGCCTGGCCAGCCCGCCTGGAATCTGCCTTGAACACCGGGTGAACGTCCGCGCGGTGTCCTGCCGGGCCTCAAGCGGGCCTCCGCCGGAACGCGACGCGACTGCCTCGTCGGGGCGTCGCGGTGCACGGGACGCGCCGGTCCCGGGGGCCACCGGGGCCCGGGACCGGCGCGGGGCGCGGCGTCAGGCAGCCGTGGTACGGCTGCTCAGGCGGACCGTGGTGCGGGGGCGGGGCGCGGCGAGGCTGCGGTGGTCGGTGAACTCCTCACCGGAGAGCACCGCCTGGTGCAGCCGCTTCAGCCGTTGCGAGGGTTCCAGACCCAGTTCCTCCACCATGGCCGAACGGAGACGCTGGTAGGCCTCCAGGGCCCGCCACGCGCCGCCGGACCGGTACAGGGCTGTCATGAGCTGCGCGCAGAACGTCTCGTGCATGGGGTGCCGGGCGGTCAGGACCGAGAGCTCGGGCACCAGTTCACCATGGTGGCCGAGTGCCAGGTCCGCGTCGATCCGCTGCTCCAGGACGGTCATCCGCTTCTCCTCGAGCCGGACGACGTCCAGCTCCAGCACCCGGCCCACCTTCACATCCATCAGTGCGGGGCCGCGCCACAGCCCGAGAGCCTGGCCGAGGAGCCTGGAGGCCGTGCGGACGTCACCCCCCTCGAAGGCCTTGCCCCCGGAAGCCGCCAGCTTCTCGAATTCCTGCGCGTCCACACGTCCGGGCCGGACCCGCAGGAGATACCCGCCGTGCCGGGTCACCAACACGTCCTTCGGGTCGGTGCCGTCCTCCAGCGCGGCGGAGAGCTTCCGGCGCAGTTGCACGATGTAGGTCTGCAGTGTCGTCGTGGCGCTGCGCGGCAGTTTCTCGCCCCATATCTCCTCCATCAGGGTCGACGCGGCGACGACGCGATCTGCCTGGAGTGCGAGGAGCGCCAGGATCTGGCGGGTTTTGGTGGCGCTGGGCGCGAACGAAGACTGTTTGTAGGCAGCGGAGAACGGCCCGAGAACCGTGATGTCTGTCATCTGAGTCCTCTACTGTCATGCGGAACCTGCCTAGCAGCCTCGCAAAAAACGTGTCGTGGGGCCCAGTGATCCCCTCACGAGTACCGATGTGAATATTTCATGGGTGTGCATGTCGCCGTGATCTACGTCATGTTGGGCGCGCGGGCCGCATACGTGCGGGGGTCGTGGGGCAGGGAGCACCGTGCGGTGAAGCGGAGATTTGTTTGTCCCCCGGAGGCCACATGCGGACGAGAACTCGGCCGGTTGCCGGACCATGACACTCCCATGCGTCCCCTGACCCGGATCGTCGCCTTCGCCCCGTTCGCCTGGATCGTCTGGCAGAGCCTGCTCGGCCTGCTGTACGCGCACACGCGGCCCGCGCTCCTGGTGGCCTTCTTCGTGCTCGTCGCCCTCATGCTCGCCGCGCAGGCGGTCGTCATGACGACGGGGACCCGGCAGGTGCCGGACGGCCGGCTGCTGGCGGTCCTCGGGGTGCAGGCCGCGCTGGCCTATCTGCCGCTGCACTGGTTCGGCGAACCCTGGACCGGCATGACAGGGCTGCTGGCGGCTTCGGTCCTGCTCGTCGACATGCGCGGAGCCTGGCTCGTCTGGTCCCTGGTCGTCCTCAGCGTCCTGGGCGTCTCCTGGCCCCGGGAGCCGTTCCTCCCTGCGGTGTCGGACGCCGTGGACACGGTGCTGACCAGTTGGATGATCTGGGGATTCAGCAGACTCTCCAGTCTCGTCACCCAGGTGCGCGAGGCCCGGGAGGACCGGGAGGAGCTGGTCAGGGCCGCGGTGGCGCGGGAACGGCTGCGCTTCTCGCGGGACGTCCACGACGTGTTCGGGTGCAGCCTTTCCTCCATCATCCTGAAGGGGGAGCTGGCCCACCGGCTGGTCCCCGCGGAGGCGGCCCGCGCCCGTGAGGAGATCGAGGCGATGGTGGCCGCCTCACGTCAGGCCCTCACCGACCTGCGCAGGGTGGCCAGGGGGTACCGGAGCCCCCTCTCGTTCGCGGCCGAGCAGGAGTCGGTGCGATCGGTCCTGACCATGGCCGGCGCCGACGTGACCATGGACATCACCACCCCCCACGAGCTGGACCCGGCACTCGACGAGGCCCTGGCCATCGTGCTCAGGGAGGGGGCCGCGAACGTCATCAGGCACAGCGAGGCCAGGAGCTGCCACGTCACGTTCACCGTGTCCGGCGGCTGCGCGCGGCTGGTCATGGTGAACGACGGCGTCGTCCCGGCGGCCGCCGGACGCCGCGGCGGCCAGGGGCTGGCCAATCTCGGCGCGCGTCTGGCGGAGTTGGGCGGCCGTGCGGAGGCGGGCGTCCGCGAGGACGGCCGGTTCGTGCTCCTCGCGGAGGCACCGCTCACCTCGCGGGCCGGCGGGCGGCGACCGCCGACGGCGACGAGGGCGGAGGAAGCCCGCCTGGTGGACGCTGCCCGATAGCCGCCGTCGCGCCCCTGCGTCGGACTTCAGTACGGCCGGCAGGTTGCCAGGGGGTCCGGATGGCCGTGTTGGCCGAGGTGGCCCTCCCCGACCGTGGTGACGGCGCCCGGGGGGAGGGTGGCGCAGGGGCCGGTCGCCCCGTCCTGGTAGGTCACCGAGACGCTGACGGTGTCGTCACAGTTGTTGGCGGCGGTGGTGTACCGCCAGCTCTCGTACATCGCCTCGCCCAGCGCGAAGGCGGGTGCGGACAGGCCGAGCGACCGTCACCGGTGCACGGCCCAGGAGTTGCCCGGCCCGAGGGATGAGGCTTCAACCTTTTCAGTGCCCTCGGTCGGGTGCGTGCCGTCCGGCCGGGCCGTCGGCCCGGACGGCCGGACGGGGTGCCTGGGGTCTGCGAGGACCTGGGCCGTGGCTCGGCGGCGATGTGGCCGGTTGGGGGCGCCGGCATCGGGCCCGCACCGCCGCGCGCTGTCTCGCGTGCGGCGCCGCGGCGTTCGATGCACGCTGGTGAGGGAGCGCAAGCGGGTCCCTCGCCGGGTGCCGGCTGTGATCGGCGGGCGGCAGCGGGAAGGAAGTGTGATGGACATCGAAGGATCGACTGCCCTGGTGACCGGGGCCAATCGCGGCATCGGCCACGCGTTCGCCCGCGCGCTGATCGCACGGGGAGCGGCGAAGGTCTACGCCGGTGTCCGCGATCCGGCGAGCGTGAGCGACGCGGACCTGATCGCGCTCCGTCTGGACGTCACCGTGCCGGAGGAGGTTGCCGCGGCGGCCGCGACCGCCGACGACGTCACCATCGTGATCAACAACGCGGGCGTCGGAGGTTTTGACACCAAGCTGCTGACCGGCTCCTTCGACGGCGCGCGCGAGGCGATGGAGATCAACTACTTCGGCACCTGGGCCGTCTCCCGTGCCTTCGCCCCGGTCCTGGCCCGCAACGGCGGCGGCGCACTGGTCAACATGCTGTCGACGGCGTCGTGGGCCTCCCGGCCGGACTATCCCGGGTACGCGGCCTCCAAAGCGGCCCAGTGGTCCTTGACGGGCGCGCTGCGGGAGGGCCTGCGCGAGCAGGGGACCCTCGTGATCGGGGTCCACGCCGGTTTCGTGGAGACGGATCTCAGCTCCTTCACGGACGCGTCGAAGATCAGCGTGGAGGATGTCGCGGGGCAGACCATGGACGCTCTGGCGAACGACCGGGTCGAGGTCCTCACCGACGAGCGGACCCGGCAGGTCAAGCGCGCCCTGTCGCAACCGGTCGAACGGTGAGGGGTCCCGTGCGGCGTCGTCCGGGAGGCGGCACCGGGGTCAGAACCGGCCTGACCCCCGGTACAGCTCCAGTTCGCCGTCCAGTTCGACGGCGAGGACGGTGGCGTGCGGGTCGAGGTCGGACTCGGCCGGCGGGTCGATCCACAGCACCCCGACCGCCTCGTGGAGCCCGCCGATCACCCGGTGGCGGAGTTCGGTGCCGGTGCCGAGGACGGTGACCTTGTCGACCTTGGTGGCCAGGCCCCGGACGCCGATCCCGGCGCGCGGGGCGTCGAACAGGGTGAGGTAGAGGGTGCGCCGGTCGGGAGAGAGGGTGCTGGGACCGTAGTGGTGCCCGGCCGGCAGGCCGCGCACGGTGCCGTACACCGCCTCCGCGTGTCGGCGGATCCACTTCCCCAGCCCTTCCAGGCGCTCGACCTGCGGCTGCGGGATGGTCCCGTCCTCCGTGGGGCCGACGTCGAGCAGCAGGTTGCCGCCGCCGCCGATGGTCTCGGTGAAGTAGCGGATCAGCTGGGCGAGGGACTTGTGGTTGTGGTCGTGGTGCTGGTAGCCCCACGAGTCGTTGATCGTCAGGCACAGTTCCCAGGGGCCGTCCGGGGGCACGACGGGGGCGCCCTGTTCGGGAGTGGCGTAGTCGCCCTCGCCGAGCATGCGCGCGTTGAAGACGACCTGCGGGACGTACGAGCGGATGAGCGCGGCCAGTTCGGGGATGCGCCACTGCTCCTCGCTGCGGTCCCACTCGCCGTCGAACCACATCAGGTCCGGCCGGTAGCGGGAGGCCAGCTCCCGTACCTGGCCGTCCCGGTAGGCGATGAACCGCTCCCAGGCGTCCAGGTCCTCGTCCTCGGCGGCCACTTCGGAGTAGCGGTTGTCCTCCAGCTCCGGCGGGCGGCCCGGCTTGCGGGTGCTGGCGTAGTCGGGGTGGTTCCAGTCGGAGTGCGAGTAGTACAGGCCGACCTTCAGGCCCCTCTCACGCAGGGCGTCGGCGTAGGGGCCGACGTAGTCCCTGCCCAGGTTCAGGTCGCCGTACGCGGTGTCCCACAGGGCGACGCCGTCGTGGTGGCGGCTGGTCAGGACGGCGTACCCGGCGCCCGCGCGGGCGAACAGGTCCGCCCATGCCCGGGGGTCATAGCGGGCGCCGGTGAAGCGCTCGAGCTGGGACATGTACCGGTCGTGCGGCACGATGTCGTCGTAGAAGGACCAGGACTCCTGGACCCCGTCGACGGCGTAGATGCCCCAGTGCACGAAGATTCCCAGCTTGGCGTCGGTGAACCACGGTTGCATCGCCATCGGTCAGCTCCTGCGCAGGCGGAGGGTGAGGATCTGGAAGGGGCGCAGCTCGACGGCCACGGTGTCGCCGTCCGTGGCGGCGTCCTCCAGGGGGCGCTCGAGCAGGTCGGTGACCTGGGCGGCGGCCAGAGGGAAGCCGGTGCGCAGGAGGCCCCGGGCGCGCCCGCCGCGGGACTCGTAGAGGCGGACCACGACATCGCCGGAGGAGTCGTCGGCGAGCTTGACCGCCTCGACGGTCACCCCCTCGCCGTCGACCGAGACCACGGGCCGCGGCTCACCCGCGGCCTCGGCGACCCGCAGCGGCAGGTTGAGGGCGTAGCCCTCGGCGACCGCGTCCGCGATGCTCGCGCCGGGCAGCAGGGAGTAGGTCAGGTGGTGCCGGCCCTGGTCGGCCCCGGGGTCCGGAATGCGCGGGGCGCGGACCAGGGAGAGGCGGACGGTGGTGGTCGTACCGCCGTCCTCGCGGACCGTGCGGGAGACGTCGTGGCCGTACGTCGAGTCGTTGATGACGGCGACGCCGTAGCCGGGCTCCGCGATGTGCAGCCAGCGGTGACCGGAGACCTCGAAACGGGCCGCCTCCCAGCTGGTGTTGGTGTGGGTGGGCCGTTGGACGTGGCCGAACTGGATCTCGGCGGAGGAGTGCGGGGCGCGGATGTCCACCGGGAAGCCGGCCTTGAGGAACTTCTCGGCCTCGTGCCAGTCGATGTCCGTCTCGAAGTCGATCCGGGGGCTGCCGGCCCGGAGCGTGATCGTCTGGGTGATCGTCGAGCCGTTGCCGAAGGAGCGGCTGACCCGGATCGCGCCGAGGAGCGGGTCCTGCTCGACGACCGTGATCTCCGAGGGGTCCAGCAGGTCCGTGTAGCGGTTCCTGTAGTGCTTGTCGACGTCCCAGGCGTCCCAGTAGTTCGGCAGGTCGGTGTGCAGGCGCAGCAGGTTGCCCTGGCCGGCGAGGACCTCGCGGCCGGCCCGCAGGTCGTACACGGAGGACAGGGTGCCGTCGTCCGCGATCCGCACGCGCACCAGGCCGTTGTCGAGGACCCGGCCGCCGTCGACCGTCACCGGCCGCGGAGCCTCGGCGCCGCCCGCCAGGTGCGCGCTGCCGCTCGCCGGGACCTCGACGTACACCGGCGCGCCCGCGCCGTCGCGGACGACCTCCGCGCGGGCGTAGGGGCTGGTGTTGAAGACCCGGGCGGTGCCGGTGCCCAGCGCGGCGATCGCCTCGGCCGTCAGCGCCTCCAGTTCCCCGGCGACGCGCGCGTACTCGGCCTCGGCCTCGCGGTGCACCCAGGCGATCGAGGAACCCGGCAGGATGTCGTGGAACTGGTGGAGCAGGACGGTCTTCCAGAGCCGGTCGAGCTTGTCGTGCGGGTACCGGTAGCCGGGCGCGTGCAGGGCGGCGGTCGTGGCCCACAACTCGGCCTCGCGCAGCTTGTGTTCGCTGCGCCGGTTGCCCTGCTTGGTGCGGGCCTGGGAGGTGTAGGTGGCGCGGTGCAACTCCAGGTAGAGCTCCCCGACCCAGACCGGCGCGTCCTCGTACTCGGCACGGGCCTTGGCGAAGAAGGCGTCCGGGTGCTCGATCTCGACCCGCGGGGAGCCCTCCAGGTTCCGCAGGCGCCGGGCGCGCTCCATGATCTCGCGGGTGGGGCCGCCCCCGCCGTCGCCCCAGCCGAACGGGGCCAGCGACCGGGTCGCGGCGCCCTTCTCGGCGTAGTTGCGCACGGCGCGGGACATCTCCTCGCCGCTGAAGCAGGCGTTGTAGGTGTCGATCGGCGGGAAGTGGGTGAAGATGCGGGTGCCGTCGATGCCCTCCCACCAGAAGGTGTGGTGGGGGAACTTGTTGGTCTGGTTCCAGGAGATCTTCTGGGTGAGGAACCACTCGTTGCCGGCCAGCTTGGCGAGCTGCGGGTAGGCCGCGTTGTAGCCGAAGGAGTCGGGCAGCCAGACGCCCTTGGTCTCGATGCCGAAGTGCTCGATGAAGAACCGCTTGCCGTGCACGAACTGGCGGGCGACGGCCTCGCCGCCGGGCAGGTTGCCGTCGGCCTCCACCCACATGCCGCCGACCGGCGCCCACTGGCCCTTCTTGACGGACTCCTGGATGCGGGCCCACACGCGCGGGTAATTGTCGCGCACCCACTCGTACTGCTGGGCCTGGGAGCAGGCGAAGACGAACTCCTCGTACTCGTCCGCCAGCGAGGTGACGTTGGAGAAGGTCCGGGAGGTCTTGCGCTTGGTCTCGCGGATCGGCCACAGCCAGGCCGAGTCGATGTGCGCGTGGCCCACGCCGGAGATGCGGTGGGCGCTCGCGTGCGCCGGTTTCGACAGCACCGGCTTCAGGGCCTCGCGGACGGCCGCCGCCGAGCCGGAGACGTCGTCCAGGTCGAGCAGGTCCAGCGCGTGGTCGAGGGCGTGCGCGATCTCGTGCCGGCGCGGGTCGTGCTCGCCCAGCTCCGGCATCAGCTCGCGGAGCACCTGAAGGTCCAGGTCGAGGTGCCAGACCTCTTCGTCGAGGACGGCGATGTCGGCGCGCCTGAAGGTGTAGAGCGGCTCGTCGCCGGCCGTCAGGACGTCGCCGAGCGGGGTCGGGGCCGCGAAGTCGCCCGCGAGGATGTCCGGGTTGGAGGCGGCCTCCAGCAGGTACTCGACCACCTCGCCGCCGGTCGCGGGGTTGGCGATCGGCACGTACTGGTTGAGCGGGTTGACCGCCTTCAGCGGGGTCCCGTCGGTGAGGTGGACCAGGGCCTCGGCCTGGTTGCCGGGCCAGTCGCCCACGAAGCCGAGGTCGATGACGGCCTCGACGCGGCGGCCCGCGAACCCGGCGGGCACCCGGCCGCGCAGCCGGAACCAGGTGGTGCCCCAGGGCGGGCCCCAGGGGGTGTCCGTGGCGAACGGCTCGTACGGGGCGGCCGCGGCTTCCTCGAAGGGCACCGGCTCCCCGGGGGCCTGCCAGGCCGCCACCTCGAAGGGGACGGTGGCCGCGTGGACCGCGGGCTTGACGCGCTGGGTGTGGAGGCGCTCCGCGCGCTCCTCGATCCGGCGGCGTTCGTCGTGCATGGAGGTCTCCAGAAGAGGGCGGGAAGCGCTTGCTCAGCGGCTGGCTGGGATCTTCCGTCCGGATCAGGCCGGATCAGGGGGCATGAGCCGGACGAGAGGCCCTAGGCGAGGTAGGCCAGGCCGGGATGGACCGCGGTGTAGCCCTCGACCAGCCGGCGGGCGACGTTGACCGAGTCGACCAGCGGGTGCAGCGCGAACGCCTTGACGGCCGTCGCGCGGGAGCCGGACTCGGCGGCCGCGAGCACCTCGCGCTCGACGGCCTTCACCGCGCAGACCAGCCCGGTGGCGTGGCCGGGCAGCGGGTCGACGGCGACCGGGTGGGCGCCGTTGGCGTCGACGAAGCAGGGCACCTCGATGACGGCCTCGTCGTCGAGCACCGACAGGGTGCCGCGGTTGCGGACGTTGAGGATCAGGGTGGTGCGCTCGTCGCGGGCGATGGCGCGCATCAGGGCGAGGGCGACCTTCTCGTAGCCGCCGGAGAGGTCGTCGGCGTCGCGTTCGCCGGCGCCCGCGGTCTCGCGGTTCTCGGCCATGTAGGTCGCCTCGCGCTCGGCGCGGGTGCGGTTCCAGACGTCGAGGGCTTTCCGGTCCGGGTCCCTGACCTGCTGGTAGAAGCGGGCCTGCTGGTCGCGCAGGAAGGCGCCGCGGGTCTTCTCCGCCTGCTGGTAGGCGTGGACGGCCTCGCGGTTGAAGTAGTAGTAGTGCAGGTACTCGTTGGGGATCGCGCCGAGGGACCGCAGCCAGTCGGCGCCGAAGAGCTTGCCCTCCTCGAAGGAGCCGAGCAGGGCGGGGTCGGCGAGCAGGCGCGGCAGTTCGTCCCGGCCCGCGACGCGCAGGCCGCGTACCCAGCCGAGGTGGTTGAGGCCGACGTAGTCGATCCAGGCCGTGTGCGGATCGGCACCGAGGACCCTGGCGATGCGGCGGCCGAGGCCGACCGGGGAGTCGCAGATGCCGATGACGCGGTCCCCGAGGTGGCGGGACATGGCCTCGGTGACCAGTCCGGCGGGGTTGGTGAAGTTGATGACCCAGGCGTCGGGGGCGAGGCGGGCCACCCGCCGGGCGATGTCGACGGCGACGGGGACCGTCCGCAGGCCGTAGGCGATGCCGCCCGCGCCGACCGTCTCCTGGCCGAGGACGCCCTCGGCCAGCGCGACCCGCTCGTCGTCGGCGCGGCCCTCCAGGCCGCCGACGCGGATCGCGGAGAAGACGAAGTCGGCGCCGCGCAGGGCCTCGTCCAGGGACGTGCTGACGGTCACGGCCGGCGCGTCGGCCACGGCCGACGCCTGTTCGGCCAGCACACGGGCGACCGCCCGCAGCCGGCCGTCGTCGAGGTCGTGCAGGACGACCTCGGTCACCCGCCCTTCGCCGCGGTCGGCCAGCAGTGCCCCGTACACCAGGGGCACCCGGAACCCGCCGCCGCCCAGGATCGTCAGTTTCACGTCCGCACCTTTCCTGCTCCTGTCATGACCACCTCGACGCCGGCCTCCTCGAGGGAGGACCGGGTCGCCGGGTCGATGGGGGCGTCGGTCACCACCATGTCCAGGTGCTCGGGACCGCACACCTTCGCCATGCCCGTACCCGGGAACTTGGCCGCGTCGGCGAGCAGCACGACCTTGTCGCTCGCGTCGATCATGGCCCGCTTGACCGGCACCTCCACGACCGTCGTGTCCATCACCTGTCCGCCCGGCCGGACCCCGCTGGTGCCGAGGAACAGCCAGTCGGCGTGCAGCTGGCGCAGGTTGTCCTCGGTGAGGAAGCCGACCAGGGACCGGTACTCGCGCCGGACCATGCCGCCGAGCAGCACCAGTTCGATGCCCTCGTCGTCGGCGAGCTCCTCGTACACCACCAGGTTGCTGGTGATGACCGTGAGGCGGCGGCCGTGCAGCCGGCGGGCCAGCCGGTAGGCGGTGGTGCCGATGTCGAGCAGCACCGACTGGCCGTCGGCGACCATGGCCGCGGCGCGCTCCGCTATGGCGTCCTTCTCGGCCACGCGCACCTCGGCGACCTCGGCGAAGGGCTGGTCGCCCTCCTCCACGACCGCGCCGCCGTGCACCCGCGTGAGCAGCCCGTCCTCCTCCAGCTTGACCAGGTCGCGCCGGACCGTGGCGGGGCTCACGCCCAGCTGCTCGGAGAGATCGGTCACGGCGGCGGGGCCGCCCGAGCGCAGGGCCCGCAGGATGAGTTGATGTCGTCGCTCTGCCAGCACGCGGTGAACACTACTCTTCATCTTCAATCAAATCCATGCTCACTTATGCTCGACTATTGACCAATCTCGGCGAGCGGCGCACGATTCCGGTCATCGAAATTGACGGGTTCTGACGAGAGGGTGGCGTGTGGACGACGACAGGCCCGATGTGCTGCTGACCGGTCTGCTCTTCTACGACCTCGTCCTCACGGGGCTCGCGAAGCCGCCGGCACCGGGCGAGGAGATCTGGACGGCCGGCATGGGCTGCGGCCCCGGCGGGATCGCGAACCTCGCCGTGGCCGCCTCCCGGTTCGGTCTGCGCACCTCGCTGGCCACGGTCTTCGGCGACGACTTCTACGGCGCGCACTGCCGGGAGGTGCTGCGCGACCAGGAGGGCGTCGACCTCTCGCTCTCCCGCACCGCCGACGGCTGGCCCACCCCGGTCACCGTCTCCCTCGCCCACGGCGGCGACCGCGCCCTCGTCACCCACGGCCAGGAGCCGCCGTACTCGCAGGACGCGCTGATGGGCGACCCGCCCGGGGCGCGCACCGCCCTGGTGCACCTGGAGGCCGAGCCCCGCGAGTGGATCGCCGAGGCGGCCGCGAACGGCACCCGCGTCTACGCGGACGTCGGCTGGGACCCCACCCGGCGGTGGTCCCGCGGCCTCCTCGACCAGCTCGCGCTGTGCCACGCCTTCCTCCCCAACGAGCACGAGGCCATGGCCTACACCCGCACCGACACCGCGGCCGCCGCGCTGCGCGCCCTCGCGGAGCTGGTCCCGGTGGCGGTCGTCACGCGCGGCGGTGACGGCGCGGTGGCCGTCGACCAGACGACCGGCGAGTACGCGGAGGTCCCGGCCCTCGCCGTGGACGTCCTCGACGCGACGGGCGCCGGGGACGTGTTCGGGGCGAGCTTCGTCGCCGCCTCGCTGGGCGGCTGGCCGCTGGCGGAACGGCTGCGGTTCGCCGTCCTCGCCGCCGGACTGTCCGTCCAACACCACGGCGGCGCACTCGCCGCCCCCGGCTGGTACGGCGTCGACCGCTGGTGGCGCCGCGCGCTCACCGACCCCGGCCTCGCGAGCGCCTACGGCTTCCTCGCGGACCGGCTGCCGGCCGACCCCGGACCACCGGTGCGGTACGCGCCCGTCACTCCCCCCGCACCGCACGGCTGACCCCACCCCCACGCTCATGCGACGTCACGAACAGATCCGAAAGGCGGTGGGAGCAGTGCGGCTCTCACGTAGGGGCCTGCTGCGCGCGGGCCTGGCCGGCACGGCCGCCACGGCGCTCGGCGGCCTGGCGTCCGGCTGCGCCGTCCCGACCGGTTCCACCGGCCGGAACATGGTCCTGTGGTACTGGGACGGCGGGCTCGGCGACACGGTCGTGCGGAAGGCGAAGGCCCGCTACGGCGCGAACGTCGACCTTCAGGCCATCAAGATCGGCGGCTACTACCGGTCGAAACTGCTCACCACCATGGCCGGCCGCGCCCACATCCCCGACATCGCAGGCCTCAAGGGCGAGGACATGGCGTCCTACCTGCCCGACGCCGACCAGTTCGTCGACCTCAGGACCCTGGGCGCCGACACGTACAGGAGCCGGTACCTGCCGTGGAAGTGGGAGCAGGGTCTCGCCGACGACGGCACGATGGTCGGGTTCCCGATCGACTGCGGTCCGGTCGCGCACTTCTACCAGTACACCGTCTTCCGGAAGGCGGGGCTGCCCTACGAACCCGACGACGTCTCCCGGGAGCTGAACACCTGGGAGAAGTTCTTCGCGGCCGGCGAGCGGCTGAGGAAGCGGATCCCGGGGACCTGCCTGCTCACCGACATCACGTCCGTCTTCACCAACGCGGTGCAGCAGGGCGGCAAGCGGTACGTCGACAAGGACCGGCACTTCATCGGCGACCAGGCACATGTGCGCGACGCCTGGGCGCTGGCCGTGGAGGCCAAGCGGCGGAAGATCGTGTCGGACCTGGTCACCGGCACACCGGACCAGCTGTCGGCCGTGCAGGACGGCAAGCTGCCCAGCCAGCTCGGCGCCTCCTGGGCGACGTACGACCTCAAGAGCGGGGTGCCGAGGACCAAGGGCAAGTGGCGCGTGGCGCAGATGCCGGTCCGGCCCTCCAACAGCGGCGGATCGTTCCTGTCGATCACCAGGGCGTGCCGGGAGCCCGAGCGGGCGTTCCAGATCATCACCTGGATGCTGGACGCCGCCAACCAGGCCCAGGGGTACGTCGACGCGGGTCTGTTCCCCTCCACCCCCGCCACGTACGAGATGAGGCAACTGCGGGAGCCGGACCCCTTCTTCGGCGGTCAGGTCACCACCGACGTCTTCGGGCCCGCCGCGCAGAGGATCGCGGTCGCCTACAACAGCCCGTACGACGTGGCGCTCTCGCAGCCCATCCTCGACGAGATCAAGAACGTCGGCGTCCTCGGCAAGGACCCGGACAAGGCCTGGAGCGACGCCATGAGCAAGTGCCGCCGGATCGCCGAGCACCTGGGGGTGAGCCACTGATGGCCACCGCACTCGACAAGCCCGCACCGACCGCGGCGAGCCTCCCGGCCGGCCGGCCCCGCACGGGTCTGCGCCGGTACTGGCACCTCTACGCCGCGATCTCCCCGTTCTACCTCCTCTTCCTCTGCTTCGGCCTGATACCGGTCGGCTTCTCGTTCTACGTCTCCCTGCACCGCTGGGACGGCCTCGGCTCGATGGAGTGGGCGGGCCTGTCGCAGTACCAGTACCTGCTCGGCGACGGCGACTTCTGGCAGTCGGTCGGGAACACGATCGTCATCTGGGCGCTGGCCACCTTCCCCATGATCTTCCTGGCGATGGTGACGGCCGTGATGCTGAACTCGGCGGTCCGCTTCAAGAACGTCTACCGCTTCGCCTACTTCCTGCCGAACGTCACCTCGGTGGTGGCCGTCGCGATCGTCTTCGGCTCGGTCTTCTCCACCAACTTCGGCCTGGTCAACGCCCTCTTGCAGGCGGTCGGCCTCGATCAGGTGGCGTGGCTGAACACGCCGTGGGGCATCAAGATCGCCATCGCCACGCTGATGACCTGGCAGTGGACCGGCTACAACGCCATCATCTTCCTGGCCGGCCTGCAGACCGTCCCGAGCGAGCTGTACGAGGCGGCCCGCATGGACGGCGCCGGCCCCGTGCAGACCTTCTTCCGGATCACGCTGCCGATGCTGCGGCCGGTGCTGCTGTTCGTGCTCGTCGTGTCCACGGTCACCGGCCTGCAGAGCTTCTCCGAACCGCAGGTGCTGCTGCAGAACACCGCCAACGAGTCCACGTTCTCCGGCGGCCCCGGCCACGCGGGCCGGACGATGGTCCTCTACTTCTTCCAGCAGACCTTCGACAACAACGACTTCGGCTACGGAGCCGCCGTGGCGTGGGGCGTCTTCCTCGTCGTCATCCTCTTCTCGATCATCAACTGGCGCCTGGTGCAGCGCCGGGGCGAAGACTAGGAAGGCCCCTCACCATGGCATCCATCCAAGGAACCCGCGGGTCCGGGCGCATCCGGGGAACCCGCACCCGGGGCATCGCCCTGCACGCCGTACTCGTCGTCGGTCTGCTGCTGTCGGCCTTCCCGTTCTACTGGGCCGTCATCATGTCGACGCACACGTCGTCGGAGATCTTCGCCTACCCGCCGAAGCTGCTGCCGGGCTCGCACTTCCTCCAGAACGTCCGCAACCTCTTCCACAGCGTCGCCTTCTTCGGCTCGATGTGGAATTCGCTGCTGGTGGCGGGCTCGGTCACGTTCCTGGTCCTGTTCTTCGACTCGCTGGCGGCCTTCGTCTTCGCCAAGTTCGACTTCCCCGGCAAGAACGCGCTGTTCGCGCTGCTGATGCTCATCTTCACGGTGCCGGCGCAGCTGTCCGCCATCCCGCAGTTCGTGATCATGGCGAAGCTGGGCTGGATCGGCACGATGACCTCGCTGATCGTGCCCGCCGCGGCCAACGCGTTCGGCATCTTCTGGATGCGCCAGTACATGAGGGGCGCCATCCACGACGAACTCCTCGACGCCTCCCGCATCGACGGCGCGAACTTCCTGCGCCAGTACTGGCACGTGGCCCTGCCGGTGGTCCGGCCCGGCCTGGCCTTCCTCGGCATCTTCACCTTCATGGGCCAGTGGAACGACTACGCCTGGCCCCTGATCGCCCTCACCAACCCCGACAACGTCACCCTCCAGGTGGCCCTGTCCCAGCTCAACGGCACGCACGGCACCACCGATTACGGCATCGTCGTGACCGGCGCGCTCCTCGCACTCATCCCGCTGCTGATCGTCTTCGCGATCGGCGCCAGGCAGATCATCGGTGACCTCGGCAAGGGAGCCATCCGTTGACGGACCCACTCCTGGCACTGCGCCCCTGGCAGGCACCCGAGGTGACCTCCTGGGGGCGGCTGCCCATGCACGCCGTCGACCGGCGCTCCGGCGCGCTGCTCCTGGACGGCGCATGGCGCTTCCAGCTGCTGCCGGCGCCGGAGGCGACGGTCCACGGCACCTGGTCGACGGCGCACGTCCCGGGCGCGTGGACCATGCAGGACACCGACGACCTGCCGCAGTACACGAACGTCCGCATGCCGTACGCGGAGTTCCCTCCGCTGGCGCCCGCCGCGAACCCCACCGGTGTGTACGAACGGCACGTGGACGTCCCGGCCGACTGGGCCGGCCGCCGGATCGTCCTTCAGGTCGGGGCCGCCGAGAGCGTGCTGCTGGTGCACGTCGACGGACGGCCCGTCGGGATCTCCAAGGACTCCCACCTGGCCGCCGAGTTCGACCTGACCGGCGTCGTACGCCCCGGTGAGCCCTCGGTCGTACGGCTGACGGTGGTCAAGTGGTCCGACGCCTCGCACATCGAGGACCAGGACCAGTGGTGGCACGGCGGGATCACCCGGTCCGTGCTGCTCTACGCGACCGATCCCCTGCACCTCGCGGACGTGACCGTACGGGCACGCCGGGACGGCGACCTGCGCGTGGACTGCCTGGTGCGCAACGCGGCGGGCGACCGGGCGCTGCCCCAGGGCTGGTACGTCACCGGTGACCTGGACGGCGGCCTCCTCGCCCAGGACGCCGAGTTCGACCGGCTCAACGCCGAGGACGAGCGGGTCTCCGACTTCCTGGGCGAGGCCCGTATCCACGCCGTGGTGCCCGGGGTGCGCACCTGGAACGCGGAGCAGCCCGAGCTGTACGGGCTGACCGTCCGGCTGCACCGCGCGGACGGCACGGTCGCCGACTCCTCGCACCACCGCATCGGCTTCCGGGACGTCGGCGTCGTCGGCCGGGACCTGCTGGTCAACGGCGAGCGGGTCTTCATCCGCGGCGTCAACCGGCACGACTTCCACCCGCTGACCGGGCGCACGGTGTCGTACGACGACATGCGCGCGGACCTGGTGCTGCTGAAGCGGTTCGGCTTCAACGCCCTCCGCACCTCCCACTACCCGAACGACCCGTGGCTGTACGACCTCGCCGACGAACTGGGCTTCTACGTCGTCGACGAGGCCGACATCGAGTCCCACGACCACGCCCATGAGATCGCCGACGACCCGCGCTACCTCAACGCCTTCGTGGACCGCGTCGCGCGCATGGTGCTGCGCGACAGGAACCACCCCTCGGTCATCGTCTGGTCGCTGGGCAACGAGTCCGACTACGGCGCCAACCACGACGCGGCGGCCGGCTGGGTGCGCCGGCACGATCCCACCCGGCCGATCCAGTACGAGGGCGCCGCCAAGCGCGGCTGGGCGGACCCGGACGTGGCATCCGACATCGCCTGCCCCATGTACGCCCCGCTGGAGGACTGCCTGGCCCACGCGCTGTCCGGGCGGCAGACCAAGCCGCTGATCCAGTGCGAGTACTCGCACGCGATGGGCAACAGCAACGGCACGCTGGCCGACCACTGGGCCGCCATCGAGGCCACCGCGGGCCTTCAGGGCGGGTTCATCTGGGAGTTCCGGGACCACGGAATCCTCCAGCGCGTGAGCGACGGCAGGCCGGTCGGGCGCGCGGGCGCCGGACTGTACGGCAACGGTGTCACCGCGCCCGGCCACCGCTGGGCGTACGGCGGTGACTTCGGCGAGGCCCTGCACGACGGGGCGTTCGTCGCGGACGGGATCGTCTTCCCCGACCGCACCCCCAAGCCCGTGATGTACGAGCACCGGGAGATCGCGGCACCGGTCCGCATCCGGTCCTTCCGGCACGAGGGCGTCGTCCTCGCCAACCACCAGCACTTCCGCGGCCTGGACTGGCTGACCGGCACCTGGGAGCTGGCGCTGGCCGACGGCCGCACCCTGACCGCCCCGGCCGAGCTGCCCGGTCTGCGGCCGGGTGAGACCGCGGCCGTACCGCTGCCCTTCGCGGTGCCGGCCGACGGCGGCGAGGCGTGGCTGACGCTGCGGGTGACGACGGCCGGGGACCAGCCGTGGGCACCGGCCGGTACGGAGGTGTGCGCGCCCCGGATCCGGTTGCGGGCGGCGGACGCGCCGAGGCAGCCGGTCGTGGCCGGGCCGGCCGTCGACGTGGATCCGGAGGGGCTGCTGCGCCACCCGCTGCTGACCGCCGCCCCGACGCTGTCGCTGTGGCGGGCGCCCACCGACAACGACGAGCTGGGCGGGATGGCGGCGCGCTGGCGCGCCTGGGGCCTGGACCGGCTGGTGCGCAGGGTGCTCTCCGTCCACCGGGACGGCCAACGGGTGACCGTGGAGGCCGCGTACGCCTGCGCCCTCGGCGAGGTACGGCACCGGCAGACGTTCACGCCCGTCGAGGGCGGCGTCCGGGCCGAGGAGTCGGCCGAGCTGCCCGGGGAGTTCCACGACGTCGCGCGGATCGGCTCGGTCTTCGAGACGGTGGCCGGGTTCGGTCTGATGGAGTGGTTCGGACAGGGTCCCTGGGAGTCGTACCCGGACCGGGCCGCCGGGGCGCCGGTCGGCCACCACGCACTGCCCGTCGACGACCTGTACACCCCGTACCTGCGCCCCCAGGAAAGCGGCGGCCGGCACGGCGTGAGGCGGTTCACGCTGTCGTCTCCCGGCGCCGGCGGACTCGCGGTCGAGCTGGACGAGCCCCGCCAGGTCTCCGTCACCCGCTACCGCGCCGAGGACCTCGCCGCCGCCGCGCACCACGACGAGCTGACACCGCGGGCCGGCTGTGTGGTCCACATCGACGCCGCGCACCGGGGCCTCGGTACGGCCTCCTGCGGCCCCGACACCTTCCCCTCCTACCTCGTCGCACCGGGGGTGCACCGCTGGAGCTGGACCCTGCGCACGGCATGAGCCCCCCGCGTGCCGGGGCGGATCGACGGGTACCGGCGTGTCGTGCTCTCGACGCATACGAGGAGGAGTCATGTCCAACCGTCCCGAACCCCTTCCCGCCGGGGGAACAGCCGTCGTGACCGGTGCCTCCTCGGGCATCGGTGCGGCCTACGCGCGTCGGCTCGCCGGCAAGGGGCACGATCTGGTGCTGGTGGCGCGTCGCGGGGAGCGTCTCCGCGCCCTCGCCGCGGAGCTGACCGGGCGGCACGACGTACGCGTGGACACCGTCGTCGCGGATCTCGGCGAGGCCGGCGACCTGGACCGGGTCGCCCGGCGAGCGGCCGGGGACGACGTCGGGCTGCTGGTGAACAACGCGGGCATCAACGGCTACGGCCCCTTCGCCGAGACCGACGCGGCGCTGCTGGAGAAGGTGACGGCCGTGAACGTGGTGGCGCTCACCCGGCTCGCCCGTGCGGCGGTGCCAGGCATGCTGGCACGCGGCCGCGGCGCCGTGGTGAACGTGGCTTCCACTCTCGCCTTCGCCGGTTCGCTCCCGCCGGGCCCGCTGCCGGTGCGGGCGGTGTACGCGGGGACCAAGGGCTACGTCGTCACCTTCAGCCGCACCCTCGCCGCCGAGCTGGACGGGGCGCCGGTCCGTGTCCAGGTGCTGTGCCCCGGGCTGACGGCGACCGAGTTCCACCTCACCCAGGGCCAGGATCCGGTGGCCGGTGAGGTAGCACGCGTACACGACGACGGAGGCATGCCCGCCGAGGACGTGGTGACCGCTTCACTGAGGGCCCTGGAAACCGGCGAGGTCGTGTGCGTGCCCGGCCTGGCCGACGGTGAGGCGGTGGACCGCATCGCCGCGGCGGAAGCGGCGCTGCGCGCCTCGGCCACCGGCACGCTCGCCGAGCGATACCTGTGACGACGGGCGGCACGCGCGGTCCGGGAGCGGTCAGGCGGCGGTCTTCCCGCGGCGGCGGCCACGGGAGGCGAGGGCGTCGACGAGCTCCTCGCGGCTCATCTTCGACCGGCCGGGAACGTCCTGTTCGGTCGCCCGCTGGTACAGCTCCGCCTTGCTCAGCTTCTCCAGCTCCCGCTTGCCGCCGGCACCGCGGCCGCGGGCCCGCGCCGCCCCGGCCTTCTCCGGCGGAGCCTTCCGCGCCGGCGCCTTCGCCGACGCGCCCGACGACGACCGGGCGGCCGCCCTGCGCGGCGCGGCCTCCTCCTCGTGCCTGCCGGCCTCCTCCTCGTGCCTGCCGGCCGGCTCCTTGTCGCCACGGCCGGACCGGGCGGCCTTCAGGCTGCCTTCGAGGACCTTCATCAGGTCGATCACGTCGGTCGCCTCCGGAGGCTCCTGCGCCGTCGCGATCTCCTGGCCCCCGGCCTTGGCCTTCACCAGCTCGCGCACCTTCTCCTGGTAGGTGTCGCGGTAGCGGGAGGGATCCCAGTCGGAGCTGAGCGCGTCGACCAGTTGCAGCGCCATGTCCAGCTGCTTGCCCCGCCCCGCCCGGCCGGAGGGGAGCCCGGGCAGTTCCCGGCCCGGGTCGCGGACCTCGTCCGCCCAGTGCAGCGTCTGCAACACCAGCACGTCGTCCTCCGCGCGCAGCGCGGTCAGGTACTGCTTGTTGCGCATGACGAAGGTGGCGATCCCCGCCTTGTCCGTCTCGGCCAGCGCGGCGCGCAGCAGCTCGTAGACCTCGGTGTACTCCTTGCCGCGCGGGGCGATGTAGTAGGTGCGGTCGAAGTAGACCGGCTCGATCCGGTCGAGGTCGACGAAGTCGGTGATGTCGATGGTCCGCGAGCGGCCCGGCGCGATCTCGTCGAGTTCGCCGGGCTCGACCACGACGTACTGGCCCTCGTCCAGCTCGTAGCCCTTGACGATGTCGCTGGTGCCGACCTCGTCGCCGGTGCGCTCGTTCACCCGCTTGGTGCGGACCCGGTCGGAGGTGCCCCGCTGCAACTGGTGGAAGTGAACGGTGTGGTCCTCGGTCGCCGTGTAGAGGCCGACGGGGACGGTGACGAGCCCGAAGGTGATCACCCCTGACCAGATCGCCCGAGCCATGACCGTGCTCCGTCCCGTGTCCTCCAGCGCCCGTACTCGGCCCCTGTGCTTCCACGCTCGCACCGCTGCCGCGCCCGCGCCCGCCCAGGCCGCGCGTCGGGCACCCGAACGGTCCTCGCTTCGGTTCGTGACCGCCTCGCCCAGCGGTGGTGGGCCGCTCCCGGTGGGTTCACGATGGAGGAAGCGGCGCACGAATCCACGAACGATCACAGCGCTCGACTGGTCGCCGCGGACATGCGACCCGGCTGTCCGGCCGCGACGGGACTTCCGACTCCACGTGCCCGCGCGCGCGGCTCGCCCGTCTCCGGTCGCGGACCGTGGCCGCGGGTGCCGCGCGGGGCGGCGGCGACGGTCGGAAGGAAGATCGCGATGCCTACCGAGACCGAGTTGCTCAGGAGCGACGACAAGCAGATCGAGGAGCTGTTCCGCGAGAGTCCGGCGGGCGAGGTCCCCCGGGGCCCGATGGAGGGCGTGGCCATCATCCCGGGGGCCGGGCGCACGGGGGCACGGGTGCTCGCCGGCATGGTGAACCGGTTCTGCTGGCGGGGCAAGGTCTTCAGCCCGGAGGGTTACCTCAGCAACCGGCTCACCGCGCTGGACATCCTGTCCATCGTCGCCATGGTCGGGCCCGGACCCAGCCGCCTGGACGACCGCGAATGCATCGTCATCGACTACTCCCGCACGTCCACCGTGTTCGGGGCCGTACGGGACGAACTCCGCCAGGTCGACCCGGACCTGTACCTGGGGCTGATCTGGCTGGCCGGCCACAGGATCGGCTGGTTCACCCTGCGCGACCCCGGCAGCGTGCGGGGCTAGAACGCCCGCCCCGCCCGTACCGCCTCCCCCGGCCGTCCGGCACCGGACCCGTCGGCAGGCCGGGCCCGGCGCCGTGCGAGGGCCCGCACCGTGCCGCCCCGACGAAAGGCCCCCACCTTGTTCCCCGTCACACGCATCCGCGGAGCGGTGCCCCGGAAGCCGGGCACCGCTCGGAAGTCCGCGTCCCGCCCCGCCCTGCGCGGCACCGCCCTGGCCGCGTCCGCCACCCTGGCCCTCACCCTCACGGCGCTGCCCGCGACAACACCGCCCGGCCCGGCGGGTGTCCTGCGCGGGACGGTCACCAGCGCGGGGAAGCCGCTGTCCCACGCCACCGTCAGGCTCTTCGCGGGAGACCGGCACGGCGTCCGGCAACTGGGCCGCGCCACCACCGACGCGCACGGCTCCTTCCGGCTCCGCCCCGTGCAGCGCGGGGGCTCCGTGCAGTACGTCGAAGCGGTCGCCGCCGGGGACAAGGCCCTGCGGCTGCGTTCCGTCGCGGGTGTCGGCCCGGGCGGCGCTGTGCCGCAGCGCAGGGAATCCGCCGTCACCGTCAACGAGTTGACCACCGTCGCCACCGGCTACGCCCTGGCCCAGTTCACCGGCCGGCACGGCATCTTCGGCCCCAGCCCCGGCCTGGAGAACGCCGCGGCCACGTCGTACAACCTGGCCGACCCGGCCACGGGCAGGCCCGGGAAGGTCGTCACGGACCACGACAACGGTGACAAGAACGCCACCCTCGCCACCCTGGGCACCCTGGCCAACCTGGTCTCCCTGTGCGCTCCGGGGGCGGACACCGGACGATGCCGGGACATGCTGCGCCGGACGGCGCCCGCGCGGGCCGCCGCCCCGCAGGACACCGCGCAGGCCGTGTCCAACCTCGCCCACGACCCGAGGCGGTCCACCGGCGAGCTGTACGCGCTGGCCGGACGGGCGCACACCTACCGCCCCGCCCTGACCTCCGCGCCCACGGCCTGGGTGCTGGCCCTGCACTACACCCCTCCCGACGTCTACGCGCCCGGACGCATGGCCGTGGACGCCAAGGGAAACGTCTGGTCCTCCGTCAACTGGCTGCCCGGCACGCGGAACCCCAGTTCCTTCGTCACCGTTCAGGACCCGGTGGGCAACCCCGTGCTGAACAGCCCCATCAGCGGCGGCGGCATGAAGGCCGGGGCCTGGGGCATCGCCATCGACCACCAGGGTTCCGTCTGGGTGCCGAGCTACGGCGGTGACGCCATGTCGACGTACTCGTCCGCCGGGAAGCCGCTGTCACCCGCGACGGGGTTCAAGGACGGCGGCCTGGACCACCCGCAGGGCACCGCGGTCGACCAGCGGGGCAACGTGTGGATAGCGAACTTCTACGGCCTGAAGGGCAACCGCGGCAAGGGGAACGTGATCGTGTACCCGCACGGTGACCCCTCCAGGGCGATCACCATCACCGGCGGTGGCCTCGACCACCCGTTCTCCCTCCAGATCGACGGCTACGGACGGGCCTGGGTCTCCAACGCCCGCCTCAACGGCGCCAGGCTGCTGGACAAGCGCCCCCTCGACGGTCACGCGGGCGGCAGCGTCACCGTGATCGGGCCCGACTTCAAGCCGACCTCGTTCTCGCCCGTCAAGGACGCCTCGCTCGACTGGCCCCTCGGCCTCGCCGTCGACTCCCGGAACAACGTCTGGGTGCCCAGCTTCTTCAGCGACTCGGTCACCGAGATCGGGCCGGACGGCAAGGTCGTCGGTGTGCACAAGCTGTCCCGGCGCATCGCCCCCTGGTCCGTGGCCGTCGACGGTTCCGACCGGGTGTGGGTGGCCGGCTTCGGCACCCCGTCCGTCTCCGTCCTGTGCGGCGCGAACACCGGCGCCTGCCCGCCCGGCTCCACCACGGGCTCCGTACTGTCACCGCCCGACGGCTTCCGCAGCAAGTCCATCCAGCACCTCACCGCCGTCCAGCTCGACCAGTCCGGCAACGTCTGGCTGGCCAACAACTGGTCCAAGCTGGCCCCGCCCACCGGTGGTGACGGCCTGGTCGAACTCATCGGCGCCGCCACACCCGTCTGCACACCGCTTCAACCACTGCCGTCCCGCCCGGCGTCCACCGGCCCCACCCCGTGCGCCCTCCAGCACAGCAGCGGGAACCGGTGACTTCGGTGACTTGTCCGAACCCCCACGCCCCGGCCAGCCCCCTGGAGGAACGCCGTGTGCCGTCTCTTCGGCCTCAGCAGCGCCCCGCGCCGTACCCG
The DNA here is from genome assembly GCF_040704085.1 of Streptomyces sp. NPDC047841. Classification (NCBI taxonomy): domain Bacteria; kingdom Bacillati; phylum Actinomycetota; class Actinomycetes; order Kitasatosporales; family Streptomycetaceae; genus Streptomyces; species Streptomyces sp. NPDC047841. Next base: position 106,247 of record NZ_JBEYRP010000018.1, on the reverse strand, counting down.
CGCCACCTTCTGGCTCCTGGACGCCCCCGACAGCCTCAGCCGGCAGAGCCACCGGGACCCCGACGGCACCGGTCTCGGCCACTACGCCGCCGACGGCACCCCGCGCGTCGACAAGGCCCCCACCGCCGCCTACCGCGACCTCGCCTTCGCCGAGGAGGCCCGCGAGGTCGAGTCGGCGACGTTCATCGCCCACGTCCGCTTCGCCTCCACCGGCAGCCTGGACGTCCGCAATACCCATCCCTTCGAGCAGGACGGGCGGCTCTTCGCCCACAACGGGGTCGTCGAGGGCCTGGACGAGCTCGACGACCACCTGGGCGAGGACCGGTCACTCGTGGCGGGCGACACCGACTCCGAACGGTTCTTCGCCCTGATCACCCGGGAGACCCGGCGGCACGGCGGTGACGTCACCGAGGGCATCCGGCACGCCGCCCACTGGATCGCCGCCCACCTGCCCGTCTACGCCGTCAACCTGATCCTCATCACCCCGGAGGAACTGTGGGCGCTGCGCTACCCGGACACCCACGACCTCTACGTCCTCCAGCGCCGGGCGGGCGGCCAGCACGGCAGCCGGCACCTCGACCACAGCGGCACCCACGGCCGCATGCGCGTCCACTCGTCGAACCTCGCCGAGTTCCCCGCCGTCGTCGTCGCCAGCGAGCGCATGGACGACAACCCGCACTGGCGCGAGATGGAGCCCGGCGAACTGCTCCACGCCGGCCCCGACCTCCGCCTCACCCACCAGGTCGTCCTCCCCGATCCCCCGGCGCACCGGCTCACCCTGGACGACCTCCACCCGGACGCGGCCGCCTCGCAGAAGGCCGCGTGACGCTGCCCGCACGGCCTGCTCCGCCCGGCGCCGGGCGTGCCGGGCCGGGGGTGGCCGCGTCCGGCCTTCGGCGGATCCGATGACGTTTCCGAGATCCCGGCCCCTTCGGTCCCTGCCTGCCTGTACCGGGCCGCGCGTGGGTCCCGCGGACCCTCGTCGCACCGATGACGCCCATTCCGGAACTGTTAGCGTCTGGCCGGTCGCGCCCTCGGCACGTGGGCCGGCGGTTCCGGGAGAGGGTGTGGGATGGACGAGGCGACGTTCGGCCGACTGCTGCGTGCGGCACGACAGCGGGCCCTGCTGACCCTGGAGAGCCTCGCCGAGGCTTCCGGGGTGAGTGTCCGGGCCATCAGCGACATGGAACGGGGCAGGAGCCTGCCCCGGCAGGCCACGCTGAACGAGTTGCTGGACGCCCTGGAACTGAGCGAGGAGGAACGGCGCCACCTCGTGCAGGCGTCGGTACGGCGTGCCGGACGGGTGCCACGGCAGCTGCCGCCGGACCTGGCGGCGTTCCGTGGACGCGAAGAGGCCCTGGCCACCGTCCACCGCATCACCTCGCAGGTGGCGGCGCAGGGCGGCCATGTCGTGATCTCGGCGATCGGCGGCCTGGCGGGAGTGGGCAAGACGGCGCTGGCCGTGCACTGGGCGCACCAGGTGGCCGACCGCTTCCCGGACGGCCAGTTGTACGTGAACCTGCGCGGCTTCGAGGAGACCGACGACCCCCTCGATCCGGGAGTGGCCCTCGGCGGGTTCCTCCGCGCACTCGGAGTGCCGAGCAGCGAGATGCCGCCGGACACGGAGGAGCGCGCCGCCGTGTTCCGGGAGCGGACCGCGTCCCTGCGGCTGATCGTCGTCCTGGACAACGCCCGGGACCCGGACCAGGTCAGGCCGTTGCTGCCCGCTTCCGCGGGGTGCCTGACCATCGTCACCTCTCGAAGTCGGCTCACCGGTCTGGCCGTTGCCGAAGGGGCCCGCCTCGTCAGCCTCGACGTCTGGACGCCGCCGGAGGCGCTGGCCGCGCTGGCCGCGCGGATCGGACAGGAGCGGTGCCGGGCGGAACCGGAGGCCGCCACCGAGCTGGTCGAGCTGTGCGGGTACCTGCCGCTGGCGGTCGCCGTCGTCGGTGCCCAGCTGAGCGCGGCACCCCGGATGCCGTTGCGGCTGGGCGTGCGTGAGCTGCGGCAGGCCATACCCCGGCTGGACGCCCTCACGGGCGACGACCGGCGGGCCGACGTCCGCGCCGTGTTCTCCTGGTCCTACCGGGCACTCACCCCGGAAGCCGCCCGGTTCTTCCGGCATCTGGCGGTTCACCCGGGCCCTGCGGTGTCCGCGCAGGCCGCCGCCTCGCTGGCGGGTGTCCCGATGCCGGCGGCCCGGCGCCACCTGCGCGAACTGACCACGGCCAGCCTGCTCTCCCGCGACGCCGCCGGCCGTTACGTCCTGCACGACCTGGTACGGGCCTACGGCGCCGAACTGGCCGGGCAGGAGGAGGACGACCGTTCCGGCGCCGAGACCCGTCTGCTGGACTACCTGTGCCACAACGCCCACACCGCGAACACCTTCGTGTCCCGTTTCCCGGACGAGCCGATCGGCGATCCGGCGCCGGGAGTGGTGCTCGTGACGATCGACGACCGCGACGAGGGACTGGACTGGTACCGCCAGGAGGAGTCGGCCGCCGCCGCCGCGGTGCGCGCCTTCGACGACCCCCGGCTGCTGCGCCACCGCATCGCGCTGACCCGGGAGTGGGCCGCGTACAACTCGGTGGCGGGCCGCTGGGCGGAGGAGCTGACGGCCTCGCGCATCGGGCTCGACGCGGCCCTGATCCTCGACGACCCGGTGGCCGTGGCCCGGACCGGTACGAACCTGTCGATCGCCATGGTCGAGACGGGTGACGTCGCCGGGGCCGACGAGCCGATCGGCCTGATGCTCGGTCAGCTGGACCGGCTGCCCGCGAAGGAGCGGATGCTCGCCGAACGGTACGCCAGCCGTGTGCGCAGTTTCCAGCGGCGCTACGCCGAGGGCCTGGAGAACGCGCGCAGGAGCCTGGCGATCGCCCGGTCGCTGGGCGGGCGGTGGGAGATCGCGCGCTCGATCGCCATCATGGGCTGGTTCCTCGCCGCCCTCGGCGAGTACCAGGACGCACTCGCCGCGTGCGAGGAAGCGCTCCCCCTGCTGCGGGCGACCGGGAACCGTCACGACGAGGCCGGTGTCCGGGGCAACATCGGCTACATCCGGCAGCGCCTGGGCGACCTCGACGGCGCGATCGCCGACTACCGCGCGTCGCTGCGGCTCTACGAGGAGGTCCTCGACGAGTACAAGCAGGCGGAGGTGCTCGACGACCTGGCCTCCGCCCAGTTGGAGCGCGGGGAGAGGGAAGAGGCACGGGCGAACCTGGCCCGGTCGGCCGACCTCTTCGCTTCGTTGCGGGTCGCGCGCGCCGCGGAGACGCGCGCCAAGGCGGAGGCACTCGCCGACGCACCGACGCCCGCACCGGGCGCCTAGTGCTGTGACCGCAAAGGTTCACCGGCCTGGGGCGTGTGTCTTCCTTTGGCTGAGCAGACGTTCAGGAGCGCTCGGGCAAGGAAACCGTCGCAGGAACGCTGCGCGTCACACGTCGGCGGATGAGCTTTGTCGTCGGGAGAGGGATAGCCTGCGTCGCTCTCGGTCGATCTCGGTGACGACCACCGTGATCTCGTCGCCGACCTGGACGACATCTGCTGGAGCCTCCACCGGTGTCCAGGCGAGCTCGCGCAGGTGAACCAGTCCCTCGATCCCGTCGGCGACCTGGACAAAGACGCCGAACGGGATCAGCTTGGTGACCCGGCCAGGCAGTTTCTGCCCCACCGCGGTGGCGTCGGCGAATACCTGAAAGGGGTCCGGCTGTGTGGCTTTCAAGGACAGTCTGGCCTCCAGGTTCCATGTGTCGAACTGGAGAAACTCGCATGAGACGCGCTGCCCGACCTGCACAACGTCGGTGGCTGCCTCGAAGCGTCGCCAGGACAGTTCAGCGAAGGAGATGAACCCGACGCCGGGGAAGACCGGATGGTCGGGTCCGTCGTCCAGCGCTACGAACACACCGAACCGTTCGATCGCTGTGACGGTGCCGGAAAGGAACTCGCCGCGGTGCAGTGACTCCAGGAATGCCCAGAGTTCTGGGTTCTCAGACGGTCCACCCATCATGCTCCCAGCCTTTCACGAGGAGCTGCGCACTGGGCAGAAAGTGCGCTCACGCTGCGGTCTTGAGAGGACGTCCGCCCCAGCGGATGCCTTTCTCGCTGCGGATGCGGGCGCGTTCCTTGCGTTCGGCGGCCAGGACGTCACGGTGGCGGGCGTTGGCGTTGCGCCAGCGCAGGTAGGCGTGCAGGTGCAGGGCCCCTGTCTGGACGGTGTGGTTGGAGCGGTTGGAGTTGGCGATGGTGAACTGCCGCAGCGGTCCGAAGTGGGCTTCGATCGGATTCGCCCAGGATGCATAGGTCGGGGTGAAGCACAGTACGACCTTGTGCTTCTTCGCCCAGCGGCGGATGTCGTCGCCTTTGTGGGCGGACAGGTTGTCCATGATCACGTAGATCGGGGCGCAGTCGGGCCGGGCGGCACGGATCGACTTCAGCGCGGCCAGCGTGTTGGCGGCACCCTTTTTGCGGCGGTTGACGCCCCACAGGGTGTCGTCACCGACCGAGTAACAGTTGTGGAAGTACCGCACACCGTGAGTGCGGTGGTAGGTGGCGGGCAGCCGGTCGGGACGATTCTGCTCGGCCCAGCCCGAGCCCGCGGTGGGACGGATCCCGAGCGGGCCGAACTCGTCGAAGGCGAAGACCCGGTCGGGGAAACGGTCCAGGACCTCCTCGATCCGGTCCAGCTTCGCCTCGCGGTCGGGGTCCGGGGATTCCTTCCACGTCTTGGTGCGCTGGAAGGTCACGCCGCGGCGGGCGGGCAGGCAGCGTAACGCCTCGCGGCCGATCCGGATCACGTGGCCGTGGACTTTGCGCAGGTAGGCGACGAGCTTGCGCAGGGACCAGCGGGTGAAGGGCTGGCCGAGTTTGGTCGGGCGGGTGATGGCCGTCTGGATGACGAAGTCCTCGTCGTCAGGGCTGAGCTGGCGGGGAAGGCCTCCCGCCCACTGAGGGTCCAGGCAGGCCAGGCCGATCTCGTTGAAGCGGTGGATCACGTCCCGGACGGTGTCCTCGTCGGCCTGCACGAGCTGGGCGATCACGGGCACCCGGTTCCCGCCGGCCGAGGCCAGCAGCATCATCGCGCGCCGGTAGCGCACCGAGTTGGTGCTGCCCCGGCGCACGATCTGCTGCAGTTTCTGCCCTTCTTGGTCGGTCAGTCTGCGCACACGGACAGGCTCGGCCACCGCACCTCCAGCGGTCGGAACGGACGTCACCCCCCCATCCAACCGCCGCGATCACCAAACCGGCCAACCTATGCGGTCAGAGCACTAGCCGGCCGGGCGGGCGGCAGCAGCCGGGCGACGGCGATCGGACGGCAGCGGGCGGTCGGGCGACGGCGATCGGGCGACGGCGATCGGGCAGCCGGGCGGCCGGGCGGCCGGCTCCCGCTCGGCCCCGGGGGCGGCCGAGCGCGGCGACGACTCCCCCGCCGCGCGCACACCCCGGCGCACGAAGTCACCCCGGTACGGCACCTCGTCGGGGGGTGCGGGACCGGCATGCCGAGACGAGGAGAAGGCACCGCCGCGCCCGCCGGTGCGGGTGGGCCCCGGAACCGTCAACGGGCCAGGGAAGCCGCGTCGCCCATGACCACGACGGGGTGGTCGGCGGGGTCCAGCGTGCGCAGCAGCTGCTTCATGTGGGTCTTGGAGACGCTGATGCACGCGTGGGTGGGGCCGCCGTGGTCGACGTGGACCCATATGCCTCCGCCGCGGTTCGCCCCCATCGGGTGGGTGCCGTCCATCGGTGACGTACCGGGCTGCCGGTTGTAGTCGATGGCGATGACGTAGTCGAAGGAGCCGCTGAGCGGTTCGCCCTCGAAGCCGGTGCCGCCGACCCAGAAGGCGCCGGAGTGGTGGTAGGGCAACTTGGTGCCGGGGTCGGGCAGGCGGCCGCCGGCGTCGCTGAGGCCGAACACTCCTGTCGGGCTGTGCAGGTCGCCCTCGTAGTGCTCGTCGGTCCACCCCTTGTAGCCGTTGTGCGCCTCCCACACGGCCCCGGGACGCCAGCCGTCGTCGGTCCGCTGCCAGAGGACGACTCTCGACGTGGCCGAGTTCCGGCCGGCTCCGGTGACGAGGACGACCTGCCGGGTGTCGGCCGGGACCTTCGCCAGGGTCTTGGGGCCGAGTCCCGGAAGCCGGGCGGGGAGCCCGGGCCGCGCCCGGCTGGCCGCCTGTGACGCGGCCGGGGCGGACGCCGACCGTCCGGTCTCCGGCCCGGCGGCGGCCTGGTCGTCGGAGATGCTCCTGGCCGCCGGGGCGGAGGCGCCCACGGGCAGGTGCCGGCAGGCGGTCACGCCCAGCGCGGAGACGACGAGCGCCGCGGCCGCCGACAGGCAGATCTTGTGAAGACGCATGGGTGCAGGCTTTCTCGATCGAGAGGGGTCGGGGGACCTCGCGTGGTGGGACCCGCGGCGCCGAGACCGCGTACGGCGCTCCGGGCACGTCATACGGTGTGCGCGCGGCGAAGCCGGCCCGCCGTGTGTGTTTCCGTGTCGCGGGGCCGGGCCGAGGTTCAGCCGCGGGCGTTCTCGGGCACGGTGATCTGGTGCTCGCCCCAGTTCATCCTGGTGGTCGCCCGGCAACCGACCATCGTGCCCGCCTCCAGGCCCGCCCTGCCGGCCCTGGCCGAGGGCTTCACCAGCAGGTACTGGTCGCTGAGCATGGCGCCGGTGGCGGGGTCGAAGACGAGTCGCTGCCTGGTGGTCCCCAGAGGGGTCTGATACGTGTCGGGGGGCTCGATTCCCACGCCTTCGCGCCCCAGCGTGTCGGTGACGCGTCCGACCACGCGGACCCCTGGCAGATCGGCCATCACGCGGTACGCCGCGGCACGGACGGCGGGCTTCACGGGCATCGTGACGAGGTTGCCCGCCTGCCGCAGCATCCAGGTACTGCGACCTGACGTGTCGTTGTCCGCGCTGTCGTCCTGGGCGTAGAGCTTCTCCAGGTAGTGGCGGAGTGCCCCGTCGGTGGAGGGCAGTGCCCGCAGTTCCTTGTAGGAGACGTTGTCCGGGCCGAGGGCGTAGATCTTGTCGTCGGTGTTCGTCCGCATGACCGTCGGGCGCCCGGTTCCCATCACGAAGCTGTGCTTGAAGGCCCCCGACGTCGTACTCGTCCCGGTCTCGACCTTGCGGGGCGAGCCCGCCGCGTGCCAGCGCGCCCGGTCCGCCGCGGTCCGGGGCTCGGTCACGGAGTTCAGCCCCGAGACCGCCAGGCTCCCCGTACCGGGCCGCACGCCCACCGACCATTCCTCCGTCGACGTCACGCGCAGGGCGAAGAGCCGGCCGTTCGCTTCGGCGACGTCCGTGTACTGCGATCGCGTGGTGGTCTGCCAGTAGGTCGCTTCGGCGGAGGTCTCCGCCTTCTTCGCCGCGCTGAGGAGTTCGATACGACCGTCCACGTGGACCTCCGCGGCGCCGCCCGGCGCTCGCGTCGCAGCGGGGGGCCGCGGTCGGGCCGCGGAGGCGTCGTCCGGCGCATGGGTGTCGAGCGTGCCCACGGTCACCACCACGGACGCCGTCACCGCCGCGAGGACCACCGCCGCTCCCAGGGGCCGGTACCGGCTCTTCCGGCGCGTGACGTGGCCGTCCGCCGGGTCGGAGGTGATGTGCGCGTAGAGCTGGCGCTGCCGCAGCGGGTCCACCAGCCGGGAGGGGTTCAGTTCGTCGGGCCGCGCGTCCGTGAGCGCCTTCATGGCATCGGGCCGTCCGGACCGCTTGTCGGAGTTCTTCATGCGGGCGCTCCTTGCTGCTGGATGTGGATCGTTGCCTCCGAAGGGGTGTGTGCGGACGCCGCCTCTGTCGCCGCTTCTGCCGCCGCCTCCGTGGCCTGTGCCGTCTCCAGGGCCTTCTCCAGACGACGGCGGGCTCGGAACAGCCGGACCGTCAGCGTGGCGCCGGTGCAGTTCAGGACCCGGGCCGCTTCCTTGGCGCTCAGACCGTGCCAAGCGATCAGCGTCAGCAGTTCCCGGTCGCTGTCCGGCAGGCTCGCGAGGGCCTTTAACGCGATGTGCCGGTCGGTGACCTCCGCCGCGACGTCGCCGACGTACGTCGGGGTGCCGCGGCTGATGCGCTGTGCTTCCTCCGCGGCGATGGCGTATCGGAGGGCGTCCCGGCGGCGCAGTTCGCGCACCAGGTTGCGGGCCACCCCCAGAAGCCACGGCAGCGCCGGGTCGGGGATGTCGTGCCTTCGCCGCCAGGCGACCGTGAACGTCTCGCTGGTGATGTCCTCCCCTGCTTGCCGTCCGACGAGGCTCGTCGCATAGCCGAGGACGCGCGGGTAGCACTCCTCGTAAACATCTCGGAAGCGCTCGGCAGTTGTCACGGACGCGCTCCCTTCCTCCTGGCTTTCACACCCAGCAATGCGCGCTGCGGCCCGTTCCTTACACGCGGGAGCGGAAAACCTGCCGAAGTGACCGACGTCATATCGAGGTCCGGCACCCCACGCAGGTGTGCGGGCGCGGGAGTTCACCGGGCGTGCGGCGTCCGAGGAACGGCGCCCCGGGCCCTGGCACCGTGGGGTCACAGGGCGGGCACGGGCACCGCTCGGAGCCGGCCGCCGGCCGCATGATGCCTTTTCAGCACCAGCGACTCACCGGGAACATACCGATCCACACTCCCGGAGCCCCGGCCGGGCGACTCGCTCGGCGTGCGGGTGGCCTGGCGGGGTCAGGTGGGGGTGGGCGGTGCGGTGAGGTGGCCGAGGACGGCGGTGACGTGCAGCATGCGTTCGAGGTGGGCCGGCCGGTTGTCCAGGTGGAGGGTGGCTCCGAGGACGCTGGTACGGCGGTGGATCATGAGCAGGGCCGTCAGCCCGGAGGAGTCGATGTACGCCAGCTCGCGGAAGTACGGCCGGCGGTGGGCCGCCGGCCGTGAGCCGCCGGCTGACCTCGTCGAGGAGGTCGTCGCTGGTGTCGTAGTCGAGTTCGCCGCCGACCAGGACGGTCAGCGTGCCGGACTCGCGGCGGACGGTCAGGGTGAAGTCGCCGGGTGGCATGTGCGTCATGCGTGTGTGCCGGGGGCGGGACGGGCGATGACCTCGGTCAGGGCGGTCCTGCCGTGGTCGAGCATCTTCAGGGCGCGGGGGAAGTCGTGGAGTTGGCCGGCCAGGGCGTCGAGGCCCGCCGGCAGCGAGTGGGCGGGGACGCCCCTGGCCATGAGGATGCCGGCGGTCGAGGTGAGGAAGGTCGTGAACAGGTCGGGGTCGTCGACGTAGAGGGCGGCGGCCAGGAAGTCGACGATGTGGGCGATGTCCTCGGCGGTGCGTTCGCGCTGGGCGCCGCTGTAGGCGCGCATGGCGGGGAAGCGGTGGTCCAGGTCGGCCAGGGTCTGCTTGACGACCTGGGGCCGGGACCGGGCGACCAGGGTGTACTCCTGGTCGGCCAGGTGCGGCAGGTCGTCCACCGTGTGCCGGATCGCCGAGGCGTCCGGCCGCGGTACGCCTGCCGCCAGGACGGCGACCGCGGCCCGCGCGTCGGCCGCCCACCGGTCGGCACCCAGGGCGGTGGCGTAGCGCCCCCGGGGCCCGAAGGCGCTGCCGCCGGCCAGGACGGGGACACCGATGGCCTGGCAGGCGGTGATGGCGGCGTGCGCGGTCGGCAGGTGGGTGGGGATCGATCCGGACAGCAGGACCGCGTCGGGGTCGGTCAGGTGCAGGTGGGCGACCAGGTGCGGGGTGGGTGTCCGGGCGCCGAGGCAGTCCACCCGCCAGCCGTGCAGGGCGAGGACCTCGGCGACCAGGCGGGCGGGCAGCGCGTGCCATTCCCCGTCCACGCAGGCCACCGTCACCCGGCCGCGGTCAGGCGCGGGCCGGCCGGCGCCGGGGTGGTGGGCGAGGGAGGCGATGACCCGCTCGTTGATGGCGGTGGCGGCGTGCTCCTGGGCGACGCTGATACGGTCCGCCGCCCATGCGAGGCCGACTCTCTCCTGCACGGGCGCGATGACCCGGAGCAGGAGCGTCTCCTGGCTCACCCCCTGCGCGAGGGCGTCGTGGACGATCGCCGCGGCCCGGTCCTCGTCACCGTCGATCACGGCCTGCCACAGCCGCTGCACCGCACCGGCTGTCGCGGTGGGCTCACTCACTACCTGCTCCTCCTGGTCGGTCCACCGCTCGCACGGCCGTCGACGGTGCTCAGCGCGCCGGTGTCGGGGCGGTGACGGCCATGACGGCCATGTCGTCGTGGCGGCCGGTGCCCAGCCACTGCGCGGCCAGCATCTGCACCCGCTCCACCACCGCTTCCGCCGGCATGCCCACGCAGTCGGCGAGCGCCCGCCTCAGACGGTCCTCCCCGAAGAACTCGTCACCCAGCGGGCCGCCGCGGGCCTCGGTGATCCCGTCGGTGTACAGCAGGCAGGTCTCGCCGGGCGCGAGGGCCGTCTCGACGGTGCGCGCGGTGACGGTCGGCAGGGCGCCGACCAGAGTGCCGCGGGTGCCGGCCTCCTCCACGGTGCCGTCGGTGCGGACGATGAGGGGCGGCATGTGTCCGGCACTGGTCAGCCGAAGCCGCACCCGGTCGTCACGGCGGTGTACGGAGGCCAGCGCGAGGGTGGCGAAACGGGTGTGCCGGGAGGTGAGAAGGGCGCTGTTGAGCAGGTTGAGGATCTGCTGGTGATCCTCGGCCAGGGGCAGCAGGGCGTGCAGGGTGTTACGGATCTTGCCGGTGAGGACCGCCGCGTCCAGGCCCTTGCCCGCCACGTCACCGAGGACGACCAGCGTCTCCTCGGCCGGGCCGGCGCCGGGGTGGACGTCGTAGAAGTCACCGCCGATCCGCTCGTGGTCCTTGGCGGGCCGGTAGCTGCCGGCGTACTCCACGCCGTGCACCGTGCGCAGCGTGGGCGGCAGCAGGTCCTGCATCAGCGTGGCGGTGATCGTGGCCTGCTCGGTGTAGAGGCGGGCGGCGGACAGGGCGGCGCCGGCGCGTGCGGCGAACAGGCGGGCGAAGCCTTCCTCGCCCTCGGTGAAGGCCTGCTCCGTGCTCGAGCGCAGCAGGATGAGCGCGCCGGCCGGGACGCCGTGCCCGGGCAGCGGGGCCACGATGACGGAGCCGACCGGGCCGGTGAAGCCGTCCGGGATCGCCCAGTCGGGGATGTCGTCGGGGTTGATCCAGCGGGCCGGGACCGGCGGGTACCCCTGCAGCGCCTCCGTGAGCCCGGGCACACCGGCGATGTCGACCTGCCGGCTGGTCCGGACGGCGGGGCCGCCTCGGCGGGCGTGGGTGAGGGAGCAGCGCCGTCCCTGGGGTGGCGCGATCAGGACGGCGGCGTCGGCGAGGTGCTCGGCGGCCAGGGAAGCGGCCACCTCCATGCACCGCGGCACGTTCAGCGTGGACAGCAGTGTGCTGGACGCCTGCGACAACACCTCGGAGCGGCGCCGCGCGTCGCTGAGCGCCCGTTCGGCCTGGCGGCGGTCGGTGGCGTCGACCAGCCACCACACCACGTCACCCTCGCTGACGGTGGGGTGCGCCTCGAAGTAGCGGTCGCCGATGGCTCCGTGCGGGGCCTCGGCTGCAGTGCCCGGAGGGGATGCGAAGACGGCCCGCTGATGGGCGTCGGCGAGCCAGGCCGGCACCTGCGCGGAGAGCCGGGCGCCGTTCACCGCGTCCGGCAGTACCAGCCGGGCGGCGTCGTTCAGGCGCACGAGACGGCCGTGCCGGTCGGAGACCAGCACAGGATAGGGAGCCTCAGTCCACGCCGGGCCGGTCTGCCGGCCGGCCTCGGGTCGAGGGGCGGAACAGCTGCGAGAAGCAGTCACAAACAGAGGCACGCACGGTGCGCACCTCACCACCTTCCTGCCATACGGGAACAGATTTCCTCCGGCAACCGTCCCGCACGGCCCCGGGCCATTGCAAGCCTCCCGCGAAAGGCGCACGCAAACACCACGAATCAGCCTGTCGCGCAGTGTGCAGTCACTACGCACAATATGGGTATAAGGGCTATTTCAGATGAGGCCGGGCAGTCGGGCTCCGACAGCGGGCTGTCACGCGTGCCGACCGCCGCCCGTGACCGCGGGGCAGCACATGTGTCCATGGACCGGGCCGACCCGGGACACACATGTCACATACTCACCGGCGCGGCGGCCCACATGTGATTCGGGATACACTCACACGTATGACCAATAACGAGGTGGTTTCCGAGGCCGCGGCGGCTTTCCAGACGGCTACGGAGCGGCTCGCCGGTGCCCTCCCGGACGGCCTGCACGAGCGCGGTCCGGGCGGCGCCCTGCTGGCCGTCACCCGCTCGCTGATCCCCCTGCTCAACAGCATCATGAGTGTGGCCGACGTGCCGGACGCGGCGGAGATCGAGCTGCTCTGCGACAAGGCCGCACCGCATGTCGCACAGCTGCCCTGGAGCATCCGGCTGCGGGGCGAGCCCGGTACCGAGATCGTCGGCATCGCGGCCGCTCACGGGCTCCGCACAGTGACCCGGCAGCCCTTCATGCTGCTGTCGCTGGACGGGGACCGCGACAGCCGGGAGTCCGGCCACGGGCCGGTGACCGTGCGTCCGCTCCGCGACGACGAGGACGAGACCTTCGCCACCGTGCTCGGCGCCGCCTTCGGGGCTCCCCCGATGATCATCAGCAGTCTGTACACGCCCCGCGTGCTCGGGCAGTCCTTCGTCCAGGCTTACGTCGCCGAGGTGGACGGGGTGCCGGCCGGAGCGGGTCTGGCGGTCCTCACCGAACGGCATGTCGGACTCGCCAACATCGGCACCCTGCACGAGCACCGGCGGCGGGGCGTCGGCCGCGCGGTGACCGAGGCGATCCTGCGGGACGGCCGGGCCGCCGGGGCGCACACGGCGTATCTGCACTCCAGCGAGGAGGCGCTGCCGCTCTTCGAGCAGGCCGGCTTCCGCACCGAGGAGTCGTGGACGGCTTTCACGGCCTGACGTGCAGGTGACGGCGGCCCAGCCGGCCGGTGGGCCGCCGGGCCGGGCCCACGCCCGGCCCGCGTGTCACCGGAGGGCGCCCGGCGGCGGGGGAACGGCTCACACGCCCGGCGGCGGACCGTCGGACAGCCGGGCGAGCTGGGCCTGCCACAGTTCGTCCAGGCGTTCCACCCAGGTGGGCGACAACGTGTCGAACGCCTTCGGGAGGAAGGCGCGGACGGCGCTCTCGACGACGATCTCCGTGTCCTCCCCTACCTCGGTCAGCAGATACCCCTGGTACAGCCGGACACTGGTGCCCAGGCACATCCAGCCGAGCCGGCGGGGCGGTACGTTCTCCCCCACGTAGACCTCGAACCGGTGGCCGCACCAGAGCACCTCGAAGGTCTGGGTGAAGGTCCGGGTGCTGACCTCCTCGCACCCCGGGACCCAGCTGGTCCAGTCCGCCGCGTCGGTGAGCACGCGGAAGACCCGCTCGGGCGGGCCGGGCACGACGGCCTGGACGTGGTGGAAGCCGTGGGCTTCGGCAGGTGAGAAGCCGGACGGCCAGTGGATGTCCGGGTGGCTGTCTGCGGGGTCGTGCATCCCACTCTCTCTCACTCTGCTTCTGGCTCCGGTCGCCCCCCGGCGGCGCTCGTGACGCGTACCGGAGGGCCTGCCCCGGTCCAGGATGCGGCATCGCCCGTGCGGATCCATACGTCATCTGACTGGCCGCGCGCCGGCCCGGCGCGTCAGCTGCCGCCGCTCCCGGTCTGCTCGGCCACCAGGTACGCGGCGTACCACTCGGCCCAGCCGGGGTCCGCGTCGCCGGTGCCCTCCGGTCGTTCGGCGTGTGCCGCGGCCGCCCGGCGCAGGGCCCGGGCGAGGTCGTCCGCGGAGGTGAAGGCCGTCGGGCCGGGACCGATACGGCCGGGCAGGCGGGAGGTGACCTCCTGGACCAGCCACCCGTTGCCGTCCGGGTCGCGGAAGGGGAAGTGCGAACGGTAGCTCTCCCGCCCGGGGTGCAGTCCGGGCTCGGGGGCGGGCCCTCCGGTGTGGTAGTAGTCGCCCACCTCGACCCCCAGCTCCACCAGCCTGTCCCGTTCCGCGACGATGTCGGGGACGCACAGGTACATGTTCTGGGCCGAGCCGGGTTCGGCCGTGGTCAGGCCCGCTCCGAACTGCACCGAGCACGCCGATCCCGGCGGGGTGACCTGCACCTTCGCCGGTGGCGTGCGGTCCAGTCGCCAGCCGAGCCGTAGATAGAACGCCTTCGCCCGCTCGACGTCGGACACGGGGATCGTCACCACCTCCAGCCGCTCGTCGGAGCTGAACCGCACCGGTTCTGCCGCCATGACGTCCGCCTCTCCCCAGGGATGTCTCACACCTATCTGGACGAACCTACGCCCCCGTCGAGGGCAAAACCAGCGAATCATGCACATATCTTCGCTCGACATGTGTCCGGTAGACTCCGGCCCGGAGACACGTGTGCCGGAGACGGACCCGGCGGGCACAGGGGAGCACAGGGCCGGCCGCGAGGTCGACGACGCGTGTCCGTGTGCTGCCCTTCGTGTGTCTCCTTCCGTCGTGACCATGGACTGTGAGGGCCGCATGACCGTCATCCCCGCGGGAGACCCGGGCCGCGCTCGGTACGACACGGCGACGGCATCGACGGTCACCTCCGTCGGCGAACACCTGCATCTGGTGCACTCGGGGAGCAGGCCGCCGGTGTGGCTCACCCGGCTCGCCGGCCGGCTCGGCCCCACCCGGCCGAACGAGGCGTTCGTCGTGGTCGGCGTGCCCTCGGTCGAGGGCGGCGCGGAGGGGCTGGGCCGGCTGCTGGCGCCCGCGCTGGAGGCGGGCCGGGACGCGCGGGTGCGCCTGCTGACACTGGTGATGTCCGAGGGCGCCCACGACGCCGACGACAGCCCGTCGGCGGCCCGGCTGATCAGCGAACGGTGGGGAGTGGACGTCCTGGCCACCGCCGGGTCCGCGCTCGTGACGGCGGCGGGTCGTCTCTTCGCGCCCGGCCACCCGGGGGGACCCGGCGGCTGGTGGCACTTCTCGCCCGGCACGGCCGCCCGGCACGTGAGCAGTCATCTGCCCGTTCCGGACTGGGAGATCGCGGTGCGTCGGGTGGGCCGCCAGACACTGGCCGGGCACACCGTCGAACCCGTGCCGGCCGGGCTGGCCGTGCGGCCCGCGGGACCGGTGTCGCCCGCCACCCACGCCCGGCTGCACGCCGTACCGCCGGAGGACGGCCGGCCGCAGCTGATCATCACCTCGCCGCGGACTCCCGCCACCGTCCTCGCGGTGGTCATGGGGACGCTCCCCGAGCGGGTCCGCGGCTCGCTGCGGCTGGTTTCGCTGGCGGGTCGGCCGATGTCACGGACCGCTCAGGAGGTGTCGGACCTCCTGGGCCGCGAGGTCGGCGTGGCGCTGGGTGTGCCCGTCATGAACGGCAGGGCCGTCCCGCAGGGCGTCTCGGCCGGCGACGCCGACGCGGACCAGTACCTGTTCGACGAGGAGGGCCGGCCCGCCTGGCGGCCCTTCGCCCGGACCCTCGCCCACGGGCCGGCGACGAGCGAGGGGAGCCGGCCGGCGCGCGTCACGCAATGGCGGGTCCCCGCGGTGCTGAGCGCGGGCACCGGGCCCGACGCGCTGTCGCTGGGCCGGGACTGGAAGGCGGAGGTGACCTCGTCGGGTCTGTGGATCGGACCGCGTGACGCCGCACCACCGCTGCTCGCCACGGCCCGCCCCGCCCGCGCCGACACCGTCGCACTCGACCTCGGGCCCTGGGGTCCGCACCGGCCGCTCGACGCATCCCTGTGGCCGGCGCTGGAGAGGCTGTTCGGGCAGTTGGAGCCCGAGGTCTGTGTCCGGGCCGTGGTGCACGTCCACGGCGTGCTCGACGCAGGGGACGGTGAGCTGCTGCACGGGCTGACGGTCCGTCACGGACTGCGGCGCGCCGACTCGGTGACGTCGCCCCGGCCGGAGCCCGCGGGACGCCCTGGCATCGCACGTGAACCCGCCTCCGGCTCCGGCCGGTCCCGGCAGCGCACCCCACTTCCGGCGTGCGGCTCCTGACCCATTTCTGCCTACTGGACACGTGTGACTGTCGGCACATCGGCCCGCCATCGCCGTGATCGGCGCGGGTGCCGTCGGAGGTGTGGTCGCGTCGGCGCCGCACAGAGCAGGCCCCGGTGTGACGGTCCGCGTGCGTACCCGTTTCGACGAACTGCGGATCGAGAACGGCGCACGGGGCGAGCGCTTCCCGCTGCGGGTCGTGACCGGCCCGAGCGATCTGAGGCCGGTGCGCTGGGTCCTGCTCGCCGTGAAGCCGTTCGACACGGACAGCGCGGCCCCGTGGCTGCGCTCCGCACTGGTGCACATCCCGGCCGAGAGGCTCGCCCCGGGCCGTGTCCGGCCCGGTTACGGCGACAGCTTCCAGGTTCCGCGGAGGCCGTGGGCCACAGAGCCGGCCGTGACCGGGCTGACGGACAAGCGGATCGCCGAGCGGCTGTTCCTCTCGCACCGTACCGTCGGCGAACACCTGCTCCAGATCTGTCCGAAGCTCGGTATCGCCTCCCGGGTGGCGCCGCGGGCCGCCCCGCGCCCACCGGACACCGACTGACGGGCCTCGGGCCGGGCGGACCGCTTCCCCGGTGCGCCCGGCCGGACGCACCGGGGAGCGAAGTCACCGCGCCCGGCCGGCGCCGCCCGCCACGGTGTCACCGCACCTCACCCTTCCCCGCCCGGCAGCGCCGCGAGCGCTGCCTCGGGCAGGTCCTGCGGGAGGAGGGTGGTGAGCGCCTCCAGGTCGGGTGCGGGCAGGGACGCCAGCCGGCCCGCCTGCCGGGTCATCATGGTCTCCAGCAGCTGGCGGGCGAGACGCGCGTTGCCGAAGCTCTTGGTGCGCGGCAGGCCGTCGAGGTGGAGGCGCAGGGCCTCCCTGGTCTGCGGCGCGCACACGTATCCCGCCGTCGACGCCTGCTCCTCCATGATCGACAGCAGCTCGTCGGTGGAGTAGTCCTCGAAGGTGACGTGCCGGGAGAAGCGGGAGGCCAGGCCCGGGTTGGACTCCAGGAACCGGTCCATCTCCGCCGGGTAGCCGGCGACGATCACCGCGACCTCGTCGCGCCGGTCCTCCATCAGCTTCAGCAAGGTGTCCACGGCCTCACGGCCGAAGTCCTGCGGCGAGTTCTCGGGCGTCAGCGTGTACGCCTCGTCGATGAAGAGCACACCGCCGACGGCCTCCTCGAACTTCTCGGTGGTGAGCTGCGCGGTGTGCCCGATGTAGCGTCCGACCAGGTCGGCGCGGGCGACCTCGACGAGCTGGCCCTGGGAGAGCACTCCGAAGGACTTGAGCAGGTCGGCGTAGAGCCGGGCCACGGTGGTTTTGCCGGTGCCGGGCGGGCCGGAGAACACCGCGTGGTGGCTGACCGAGGGGGTCGGCAGTCCCAGCGCGGCACGCTGCCGGTAGTTGGTGAGCAGGTTCACGATGCCGCCGACCTCGCGCTTGACCGCCCCCAGACCGGTCATGGCGCGCAGCCGGGCCAGCACGTCGGACTCGCCGGGCCCCTTCTTCTTGACCTCCGTGCGCAGTTCCTCGGCGAGGTCGGCGCCGACGTCCTCGGGCAGCATCAGCATCAGGTCCGCCTCGCTGGCCTCGGGCAGGGTGGCCAGCCGCAGCGACTGCCGGTCGACCATCTCCTCGAAGACCTGGCGGGCGGCCCGGCCGTTGCCGAAGGTCGCGTCCCGTCGCATCCGGGAGAACCGCAGCCCCAGCGCCTGCCTGGTCAGCGGGTCCAGTACGTAGCGGTGGCCCGCGCACATGGACTCGGTGATGGTCACGAGTTCGTCCACCGAGTAGTTCTCGAACTCGATGGTCCGGGTGAAACGCGAGGCCAGGCCCGGGTTGGCGGCGAGGAACTCCTCCATCTCCTTCGGATAGCCCGCGACGATCACGACGGTGTCGTCACGGTGGTCCTCGATCAGCTTCACCAGGGTGTCGATGGCCTCCTGGCCGAAGTCGACGCTGGAACCCTTGCTGTCGGACAGCAGGGTGTAGGCCTCGTCGATGAACAGGACACCGCCCTGCGCCTGTTCGAACACCTCGGTGGTCTTGATCGCGGTGCCGCCGATCACCTGGGCGACCAGGTCGGCGCGGGCCACCTCGACGATATGCCCGGACGACAGCATCCCGAGGCTCGCCAGGATGCCGCCGTAGAGCCGGGCCACCGTCGTCTTGCCGGTGCCGGGCGGGCCCGCGAAGACCAGGTGACGGCTCATCGGCGGGGCGGGGATGCCCAGCCGGGCCCGTCGCTGGGCGAGCTTGCCCAGGCTGACGAGCATGTTGACCTGCTCCTTGACATGGGTGAGACCGACGAGGTCGTTCAACTCGGCGACCAGGGCGTTCTCCGGCACGCCGCCCTCCGTGCCGCCGGCATCGGTTCCGGTGTGCTCGGGTACGACCGGATCGGCGGCCGGGTCGGTGCCCTCGTCCGGCGACTTGTTGTCGACGCTGGTGAGACCGGAGAGCGTGAACTCGCCCCGGGACGGCGCGCGTTTGATGCCGGCGCCGCGGTTGGAGCGTACGGTGCAGTCGGTGACCTCGACGGAGCGGTCGGTGTCGATCCGGATGCCGTCCCCGGCGTTCCCGCTGAACTCACAGGACTTCAGCGCGACCCGGCCGCCCGTGCCGACGAGGGCACCGTGGCCGCCGCTGCCCAGCACCCGGGTGCGGACGAGCGACAGGTCGCCGTCCTCCTCGACCGCGGCTCCCGAGGCGGAGCAGCCGGAGATCTCGCAGTCCCGCAGCGTGACCCGCCCGTTGGCACCGACACAGACCCCGGACCGGCCCGCACCGCGCAGGGCGGAGGTTCCCATGTGCGGATTGCCGCCGCCCTCGACGCGCAGGGCGTGCCCGGCGCAGTCGCCCACCTCGCAGTCCTCGAACCGGCCGCGGCCGTTCCCGGCGACCAGGATGCCCGCGCCGCGCGCCTCCGTGATCCGGGCCCGGCGCAGCAGCGGATTGGCCCCGGTGGACAGCGACACCCCGTTGCCGCCGGCCCGTACGACGTCCAGCTGGTCGAACTCCGCGGCGGACTCGCCCTCCAGCAGCACGCCCACCGTCTTGCTGTTCGTCACCCGGGTCCCGGTCAGGGACGGGGTGCTGGACTCGTCGACGTACACGGCGGCCTCTTCGGCGGCGTCGAACGCGCAGTTCACGAAGTAACCGCGGGAGCGGCCGGTGACGTACAGGCCACTGCCCCGGGTGCGGGCGGTCTCGCAGTACGACAGCTGCGGGTCGGAGCGCTCCGCGACCACGAAGCCGTGACTGCTGGAGTCGTACACCTGCACATGGGACAGCTCGGTGCGCACGGAGCTCGCGAGATGCACGCCCACCGAGCACTCGCGCAGCGTCGTGCGCACCACCCGCAGCGACGTACCGCCCTCCAGGGCGAGTCCGGGCTTCTCCACGGCGGTGATCTCGCAGTCCTCCACGACGCCCCGGGACTGGCCGTTGGCCAGCACGCCGTTGCCACGCGCGTCCCGGATACGGCAGTTGCGCACATCGGCGCGGCCCTGCTCGCTGATCACCACACCGGAGGTGCCCAGGTTCTCGATCAGGCAGTCCGCGATGACGCTGCCGGTCGTGCCGGCCTCCACCACGCCCGCTCCGACGGGGTTGGTGATCCGGCAGGACCGTATGGCGAGGGAGCCGCTGCCGCGGCTGAGCAGGGCCGTCCAGCCCGCTCCGAGGACCTCGCAGCCGTCCAGGGCGACCTGGCCGCGGACCGCGTCGATCACCGGCAGCTCGCCCGCGCCTCCCCGCAGGAGCAGGTCGGTCAGCATCACGGCGTCGGCGGCGAGCGTGACGGCGGCGCCCTTGTCCGGGGCGATCTCGACGCTGCCGCGCGGGCCGTCGGCGACGATGGTCACCCGGTTGTTCACCACCAGGGTCTCCCGGTAGCTGCCCGGCCGGACGCTGATGACGGCTCCCGGCCGGGCGTTGGCGAGTGCCGCGCCGATGGTGGTGTGGTCGCACCCGTTCTCCTGGCCGACGGTGATCAGATGGCGGGCCACGCCTGCTCCTTCGTGTTCGCGGTGTTCGCGGTGGGTCAGTGCTGGGTTCCGGCGGCCCAGAGGGTCTGATCGCCGGAGCTCAGGATCGTGACGTTGCCGTCGTTCTGGATGACCAGCTTGGCGCCGGTGTGACCACCCGTCCGGGAGGACCACAGGGTGTGCTGGTAGGCGGACCGGACGACGAGTTCGCCGTCCGCCTTGAAGGTGGCGTAGTTGTTCTGTCCGGTGGTGCCCGACGACCAGCGGACGGTGCCGTTCTCGTCGGAGATGACGAGGTCACCGCCGGCACGCATGGTGATGCGCATCCGGTCGGAGTGCACCGACTCGCCGGGGCGCAGGGTCAGCGTGGAGGTGAAGACCTTGGTGCTCCACTGCGGCGCGGGGGCCGCCTCGGCCGGAGCGGGTGACGGATCGGCGGCCTGGTCGGCGGGGGTGTCGGCCGAGGTGCCGGCCGCCTGGGTGGACGTCGCCTGCTGACGGTCGGACGCCGGGGTGCTGTCCGCGGCCTTGGTGTCCGTCGTGCCGGTGGGTGTGGTGTCGGCGGCCTTCGTGTCGGTGGGCTTGGTGTCGGTGGGCTTGGTGTCGGTGGGCTTGGGGTCGGTGGGCTTGGTGTCGGTGGGCTTCGTTTCCGTGGGCTTCGTTTCCGTGGGCTTGCTGTCAGCGGGCTTGGTGTCCGTCGCGCCGGTGTCCGCGGGCTTGGTGTCCGTGGCCTTCGTATCAGCGGCCTTGGTATCCATGGGCTTGGTGTCCGCGGCCTTCGTGCCCGCGGCCTTCGTGCCCGCGGCCTTCGTGCCCGCGGCCTTCGTGTCCGCGGCCTTCGTGCCCGCGGCCTTCGTCGTGGTGGCGGCATCGGTGGACGTCGGCGAGGCGGTCCGCGCGGCAGCGGCCGTACCGGCCGCGCCGCCGGACTTCACGGCGGTGCCGGTGGCCGCCGTGCCCGCGGTTCGGGCCGCCGCCGTCGTGGTCGCGGCCTTGGCGGGAGCATCGGCGGCAGTCGTCCGCGCCGGTTTCGAATCCGTCGCCGCGTGCTTGGGCGCGCCGGTGCCGTGGGCGGCGGCGTTCTTCGAGGACGCGGCGACCACCGCCGGACCCGGTGCGTCGGCGTCCTGCGCCGGCCGCGCGGCGGCCACCGTGGTGCCGGTGGAGGGCGTGGGCGTATGGGCGCCGGAGGTATCCGCCGCCAGCACGCCGGGCACCACCGGGGACTGCGCCGTCGGCGAGCCACCCGCCGCGGAGGTGTCCGTCGAGCCGTGCCAGGCGCCGACGTCGGGGTCCAGCAGGTTGTCCGCGGACGTCGTCCCCCCACCGGTACCCGGGTCCTGCAACGGTACCTGGCTGGGATAGGCGTCGGGGTGCCGGTCGGGGGCGCCCCCCGACCCCACCGCCACCGGGTCCGCCTGCCCGAGGCCCTCGTACGTCGTCGTGTGGCCCTTGCCGTTGGACGTCATGAACGGGGTGGCCGCGACGACCGCCCCGGCCAGGGCGGCGGCGACCAGGAACGGCCGCTCGGCCACCTTCGACGTCAGCCGGCCGCCGCCCGCACGGCGCGGCGGCGAGCCCGCCGGGGCGGTCGCCGCGCCGTCGGCGCCGGTGGCCGCGGCCTCCTGGCCGGCCTCCTCCGTGCCGCGCGGGCGCCATGCGGCCGGGTCCGTCTCGGGCTCGTCCTGCGCCGTGCGGGACGCGGCCAGCGCCGAGGCCAGGGATCGCAGCGTGCTCTCGTCCGGTCCGGCGCCCAGCGGATCCGCCGGTGCGAGGGGGCTCATGCTCGCTCCGTCGGGCATGGGCAGCGCCGCGGCGCGACGGATCCGCCGGTCGGCGGACGCACTGCCGCTCGTGGCGATCGGTTCGGCGGCGGACCTCGGCGTTCTGGGGGTCATGACGCTCCTCGGGGCGGGACGCTGGAGGCAGGGGCTGGTCGGGACTGACTGCTGTCCGCGGGACCGGTCGCCTGGTCACCCGTGTCGGGGACGGGCGACGTCCCGGCGGGCGGGGCGGGTGGACCGGTGTACCGCTCGGGCGCCGCGGAGGGGGGGTCGAGGACGGTCCGCAGGCGGTTGAGGAGGGCCGCGTCCAGGTGCGGCAGCGAGGCGTGCGCGTGTCGCGGCACCTCTTGCAGGAGCCCGACGGTGGCCGGGCCACGGCGGGCGACCCCCAGGACGCGGAAGCGTGATTCCCGGGCGAAGAGGACGTCCTGGCCGTCGTCGCCGGCGCGGGTGCCGCTACGGCGCCCGGTGACCGACCAGATGAGGAGGTGATCGGTGGACGGCCCCGGATAGGTACGCCCGACCGAGACCGCGCGGACCGGCAGCTTCCCCTCCCACTCGTCGCCGACGGCCTCCGGCGTGAGGCGCGCGACGAATTCCTCGGCGGTGCTCACCGCGGCGCCCCGGTACGAGGGCAGTCGGCGCATGCCGGACCGCAGACAGCGCAGCAGGGTCCGGCTCTGGTCGTCGCCCTGCGCGAGCGCGGCGCGCAGCTGCGCGTCGTCCACCGCCGTCATATAGACGTGGACCGCGACCAGTTCCGCGATCAGGGCGTCCGACTGCTCACGCGAGGAAGCGGGGAACAGGCGCTCGACGATCTGTGAGGCGGCCGTGCGGTGCTGCTTCCAGAAGGGGCCGAGATAGGCGCGGAGCTTCTTGTGGTCGCTGTCCGAGGCGCCGCGCTCCGGTGACGTGTCCGGAGCGCCGGCGCGGCCGGTCGCACGACGCGACGGCTCGGAGGGGGAACCGACGCCCGCGGACGGGGGCTGCGGCTCCGGCGGCGCGGCCGGTTTCTCCCCCACGTGAGGCGGTACGGCGGCCTCCCGCGCCGACGCGCCTGCGACGGGCGGCGCGGAGGGGGTGTCCTGGGCAGGTGCGGAGAGGGTGCCTGCGGCGGGCGGCGCGGAGGGGATGCCCGGGGCAGGCGGCGCGGAAGGGATGCCCGGGGCGGGTGCGGAAGGGGTGCCCAAGGCAGGCGGCGCGGAAGGGGTGCCTGCCGGCGTCGGGGACGTCTTCGGCGGCTTCCCCGGCGTGCCGGTGCCGGACGCGGAGACCTCCCCCGCCGCCGCCGTACGCGGACCGGACGGCGCCGAGGGGGCGGACGCGGCGGTGGTGCCGGTCGACGCCGCAAGTGCGCCGACCGCGGGCTCCGGGGAGGAGCCGGACGGCGGACGGACGGTGGCCGGCGACTGCGTCTGCTCCTGCGGACGCACGCGTGCTCGTGCCGGGGACGGCCCGGAGGCGCGCACCGCGCTCGTGGACCCGGTCTGCGTGGGAAGCTCCCGCGGAACCACCGGCGTCTCGGCCCGGCTCCCGCGCTCGGGGAACGCGGACCCGTCGGCCCGCGAGACCTCGCGGGTCTCCTCGGACTCCTGGGTCTCCTGGGACTCCTGCGCCTCTTCTGACTCTTGAGTCTCTTCGGTCTCTTCGGTCTCTTCGGTCTCTTGCGTCTCGTCCGTCTCGCTCTCGTCCGTCTTGCTCTCGTCCGTCTCGTCCGTCTCGTCCGTCTGGGCGGCCTCTTCCTCCCGCTCCGGATCGGATGTCAGGCCGGAGGACGGGAAGGGCTCGGGGGCGGTGGACGGCACGGACGCCGCCGCCCCTTCGGCATCGGCCTCCTCCCGTGCCAGTGGCATCAGGGAGAAGTTGTGCCGGACCGTCAGCCGCCGCAGGTGCTCCATGCCCTTGCTGCCGAGGACACCGTGGACGTGGACGACGGCCCGTTCCCGCACCTCGGGGTCGAGCTCCCCGAACAGGCGGTCGAGGCTCGGCCACAGCGCGTCGTCTAGGGCCCGGCGCGGGGCACCGAGCTCGATGGCCACGGTGTCGGCGTCCGCCGTACGGGTCACCGCGGTGAGCGGGGGCTCGCTGCTGCGCGGGCCGGCCCACAGACCGGCGGGGGTGAGCGCCACCTTCCAGGTCGGGTCGAAGGGCAGGGCGTCGGGCCGGGCACCCTTGAGCAGCGGGGCCGGGCTGTGCCAGGAACTGACCAGAGCGCGCCCCCCGCGGCCGTCCGCTGCCGGCGCGCAGGTGAGCGTCTGCGCGAACGGCCGCCAGGCAGGCGTGCCGTCGGCGTCGACCATGTACAGCTCCGTCGACGCCCCGCCCGCCTCGTCCGTCTCCGGGTCGTCACCGTCGACCACCACGGGTATCCCGTTGGCCACGTGCACGTCGGTGCCGAGCAGGTCCGCCACCTGCTGCCCGGTCTCCAGCAGGGAGCGCCCGTCCAGGGACAGCAGCCGGATGTCCTTGCGCACCCGTCCCGGCAGCGCGGCGATCACGGTCGCCAGTCCCGCGGCGGGCACGTCCGCCGCGTCGACGAGCAGGTGCGGCCGGTCCGGGTCCGGAGGCACGGCGTACGGCAGGGTGTGCACGGCGGCGGGGGCCACGCCCGCGTGCCGGATCAGCAGGCCGGCCGGTACCGGCTCGACGACGTGGTCGGCGACCAGGCTCGGGTCCATCCGCCGTAGCCCGGCCTCCCAGTCGGGGATGGGCAGCCGGCTGCCGACGGGCCGCGGTACCTCGCGGAAGGAGAAGTGCCACCAGCCGCCGGGGGCGTCGGGGAGGTCGGGTGAGAAGAGCGTGCCGTCCGGGACGACGACCGCGGGCCCGGCGGTCGCCAGTACGTCGAGTTCCCACCGCTCGCAGATGAGCCTGGCCGTGGAGGAGCGGCCTTCCGCCTCGTCGGCTCCCGCCGACATCACCAGCCGCAGCAGCCGTACGTCGTCGTCCTTGAACCGCTGGAGCACCGGGGCGAGCAGGTCGCACAGTCCCTCGACACCGTCCTCGCCGAGGGGGGCGCCGACGAGCACCGCGGCCTCCTCGGGACGGGCGGGCCCGAGCCAGTCGGCGATGTCCGCGAGCCGCCGTGGCGGTGTGCTGCCCGTGTGCACCAGGTGCACCCGTTCACCGGCGCGCGACACTGTCAGGCGGGGGGCCGGGTGCCGGTCGGCCTGCCCGCCTCGCCTACCGGTGCCGCGCCGGATCATCACACACTCCTCACGAGGACGGCGGCCACGCGGTCCTCACAGTCCGCGGTCACATCCGGCAGGGGTGGCATCGCAACCGCCCGGCGCGGGAAGTGACCCGTCGATGCCGGCCGGCCGGTGCCGAGCCGAAACCGAACGAAGAAACGGTGTTCTACGGTTCGCCCCTTGCGAGGCCACGTACGGCTGGTCGGCGTCGGCCCACTGCCACACGTGTTTCTCATGGGCAGCTTACCCGCTGTCGGCAACGGTCGGGCCAGGGCACCGTGTCTGGGACGCGATCGTCACATGTGTTCCGAGCCCCCACCGCGAGCTGACTAGCATGTCCCCATGCCCACATCCAGCGGGACACCTCAGCCGCGGCCGGTGGCATGCCAACCGGTCGCCAGGGCCAGGGAATTCGATGACATGACCGACGACAGCCTGTTCCCGCGCCGTCTCACACGCGGAACCCGGAAAGGAGACGTCCGGGTGGTCCGACCGGGACGCGGGCCCGGTGCGCCGCGTCTGTCGGTGCTGGCCCCGCTGCTCGGCGCGGCACTCGCCGTGGTTCCGGCGGTGAGCGCCGAGGCCGCCGGGGACGCCACGCCGACGCCGGTCGCCTCGGCGTCGGCCGGGCCCAAACTGCGGTTGATACCCCCCTCGCTCGACCCGGAGTCCGGCACCTGCACCAAGGCCTCGCCGACCCAGGTGGCCGCCACACCCTGGGCGCAGCTGAGCCTGAACCTGGCGCAGGCCAACCGTTACACCCAGGGCGGCGGCGTTCTGGTCGCCGTGGTGGACACGGGTGTGGCTCCGCAGGCCGCCGGGCTCGCCGGGCGCGTGCGGGCGGACGGTGCCGCCGCTCAGGACTGCGTGGGTCACGGCACGTTCCTGGCCGGGGTGATCGCCGGCTCGGCGGTGCCCGGAAGCGGTTTCGCGGGCGTCGCGCCCAAGGCCCGTATCGTCGCGGAACGGGGCACGGACCAGTGGGGCCGGCCGAGCGCCGACATGGTCGCCGACGGCATCGAGGCGGGCATCGCGGCCGGCGCGAAGGTGGTGGACGTCTCGGCGGCCCTGCCCGCGTACACCGCCCGGCTGCGGGCCGCCATCAAGCACGCCGCCGCCGCGGACGTCCTCGTGGTGGCTCCGGCCGCACCCGACACCGCGCCGCGGACCGGTTCCGGACAGTCCTCGGCTCCCCCGCCCGCCTCCTACTGGCCGGCCGCCTCGGTCGGTGTGCTCTCGGTCATGGACGTGGACATCAACGGTCAACGCCCCGACGGAATACCGCAGCCGGAACACGCGGACCTGGCCGCGCCCGGCGACGGCATCACCGGGATCGGCCCGAAGGGCACCGGGAACTACGTCGCGAGCGGCGCGTCCGTGGCCACCGCCTTCGTGGCCGGGACCGCCGCCCTGGTGCGGGCCCATCTGCCGCACCTCACCGCGGCCCAGACCGCCGCCCGGCTGAAGGCCACCGCAGCGCACGCCGAGGTGCCGCTGCTCGATCCCTCCGGCGCGCTGAGCACGGTGCTGCCCACGGGGGCGGCACCGTCCAGCGGGCCGGACGCCGCACTGCACCTGCCCGACGCGGCACCGACGAGCGGTGTCGTCCCCCGGGCCTGGGCGCTGGCGGGAGCGTGCCTGCTGCTGGGCGTCCTGGCGGCCGGGGCCATGGCGGTGGCCCGGGTGCGCCTGTCCCGGCGGACGGCCGGGCAACGACGGACCTGAGCCACCGGGCCTCGCGACGCGGGGGCCGGGCCGGACACTTCCTGCCGAACCCGGCCCCCACGCGTCCCCCGCCACTGGCGCCGAAACCGCCACCGACGACCGTCCGATACCCGACCCTTCACCCCGCCCGGCCCCGTCATCCACCCTTCGGCGGCCCCCGCTCCACGCCCTGTCCACCGGGCACACGACCGCACCCCGGCCATCGCGGTCCCCTCCCCCGGCGGCCGGGCCCCCACCTCGACATCCGAGGTGGGGGCCGCCGCGGTCAGTGGCCCGTCGGCGCCTCCGCCGTCTGGTCCTCCAGGAACGCCGTCTGGATCTGCGTCACGCTGCGGCGCGTGATGTAGTTGCCGCGGCCCGGCGGCAGTACGCGCGGCTTGACGTTGCCGAACACGTATCCCTCGCTGGGCGGGCAGGACAGCAGCAGGCCCGGGGCGTTCACCTCCAGCATGCGCCGCACGAGCGGGTCGTTGACGCCGCGCACCGCGCCCGCCGCGGACCGGGTGACGACCATGTGCAGACCCACTTCGTAGCCGAGGGGAAGGTGTTCCAGCAACGGCTCGAAGACGGTCCGCATGGGGGCGGCGACCAGGTCGTAGTCGTCCACGAGGATGAACAGCCGGGGCCCCGCCCACCAGTCGGCCAGCCGCATCCGGGCAGGTGTGATCTCCGGGCCGGGCGTACGGGTCTTCAGGGCCCGTGCCACACCCTGCACGTACTCCTCCAGCTGGTCCACCGACACCGCGTGTCCCAGCCGGTACGCCTCGGGGACCGACTCGACCAGTTCGCGGCGGAAGTCGACCGCGAGGATCCGTGCCTCGGCCGGGGTGAACCGCTCGGTCACCGCCTTCGCGACCACGCGCAGCAGGTTCGTCTTGCCCGACTCGGTGTCGCCGAAGGCCACCAGGTGCGGGGTCTCCGCGAAGTTGTGCCAGGCGGGCGCCAGTTGGTTCTCCTCGATACCGAGCGCGATCTGCAAGGGCCGCCCCTCCGGCGCGGGGGCGAGGTCGCGGGCGTCGAAGAGCGTCGGGAGCATCCGCACGGGGGGCGCCGTGGGACCCTGCCAGCTCTCGGTCACGGCCTGGACCAGGTCGGCGACGCCGTCGCCGAGGTCGGCGGGGTCGTCGACGCCGTCGATGCGCGGCAGCGCGGTGAGGAAGTGCAGCTTCGAGTCGACCGTCAGGCCCCGGCCGGGAATGCGCGGGATGCTCTTGGCCTGCCGGATGTCGATCATGGAGTCCAGCGGGTCGCCCATCCGCAGCTCCAGCTTGGTGGCCGACTGGTCGCGGATCGCGGCGGTCAGTTCGACCCAGCGGGTCGTGGTGGTCACCACGTGGATGCCGTAGTTGAGGCCGGTCGTGGCGAGCTGGCCGATCACCTGGACGTGGTCCTGGAAGTCCTGCCGGACGGTCTGCCATCCGTCGACGACCAGGAACACGTCGCCGTGCCGCTCCTCGGGGAAATCGCCCGCCGCCCGGCGGCGGCGCAGCGTGGCCATCGAGTCGATGCCGTGCTCCAGGAAGAGCCGCTCGCGGTGGGCGAGCAGCGTCATCATCTCGGCCAGGGTGCGTCCCACGCGCTCACCCTCCAGCCGGCCGGCGACGCCGCCGACGTGCGGCAGGCCGGCCAGCGAGGCGAGCGAGCCACCGCCGAAGTCCAGGCAGTAGAACTGCACTTCGCGCGGGGTGTGGGTGAGCGCCAGCGCGGTGATGAGGTCGCGTACGAGGGTGGACTTGCCGCTCTGCGGCCCGCCGCCGATGGCCACGTGGCCGCCGGAACCGCTGAGGTCCACCATCATCGGCTCACGCACCTGCTCGAACGGCTTGTCCACGATGCCGAGCGGAACCCGCAGCTTGCCGCGGCCCTCCCAGTCGGCGGTGGTGAGCCCGAGTGCGGGGTCCGGGACCAGCGGCGGCAGCAGCGCGTCGAGGGTGGGCGGTGCGCCGAGCGGCGGCAGC
Organism: Streptomyces sp. NPDC047841; assembly: GCF_040704085.1. Classification (NCBI taxonomy): domain Bacteria; kingdom Bacillati; phylum Actinomycetota; class Actinomycetes; order Kitasatosporales; family Streptomycetaceae; genus Streptomyces; species Streptomyces sp. NPDC047841. Next base: position 77,671 of record NZ_JBEYRP010000018.1, on the reverse strand, counting down.
CACACCTGGTAGGCCGGCGGTCCCGCGTCGCGCAGCTTGTCGATGGCCACCGCCATCAGGCTGGTGTCGTCCTCGTCGTCTCCCTGCGCGCCGGCGGCCTTCTCCGGCTCCTCGGCCGCCGGTTCCTCCCGCGCGTTCACCCAGTCCCCGGTCCAGGGCATCACCTGGCCGGCGATCTTCTCCTGGGCGAGCGCGCCGACCCGCTGCCGGTACGGTCCCGACACATAGGCGGCACGGAAGCGGGTGAGCGGCTCCACACCGCTCTTGAGGTATCCGGCGCCCGGCTGGGAGGGCAGTTCGTAGGCGTCCGGCACGCCGAGCACACCCCGGCTCTCCATCGCGGAGAACGTGCGCAGGCCGATCCGGTACGACAGGTGGCTCTCCAGCTGGTGCATACGGCCCTCGTCCAGGCGCTGCGAGGCGAGCAGCAGATGGACGCCCAGGGAGCGGCCGAGCCGGCCGATGGCCACGAACAGGTCCATGAACTCGCGGTGCGCCGAGAGCAGTTCGCTGAACTCGTCGACGACCACCAGCAGGCTGGGCAGCGGCTCCAGGTCCGCTCCGGCGGCGCGCGCCTTCTCGTAGTCCAGGGCGGAGGTGTAGTTGCCCGCGGCGCGCAGCAGTTCCTGGCGCCGCTGCATCTCGCCGCGCAGCGCGTCCTGCATGCGGTCCACCAGGGCGGCCTCGTCGGCGAGGTTGGTGATGACCGCGGAGGTGTGCGGGAGGGCGTCGAAGCCGAGGAAGGTCGCGCCGCCCTTGAAGTCGACGAGGACGAAGTTCAGCGTCTCGGACGAGTGGGCCAGGGCGAGCCCCAGGACCAGGGTGCGCAGCAGTTCGCTCTTGCCGGAGCCGGTGGCGCCGATCAGCATGCCGTGCGGGCCCATGCCGTCCTGCGCGGACTCCTTGATGTCGAGTTCCACCGGCCGGCCGTCGGCCCCGACGGCGATGGGCACGCGCAGCCGCTTGTTCTGCCCGGCCCGCCGCTCCCAGTACTCCTGCGCGGAGTAGCGGTGCAGATCGGTGATGCCGAGGAGGGCGGTGAGCTGGATGTCGGTGGACAGCGGCTGCGCGACCTGCGCGGTGGCGCCGGTGCGCATGGGCGCGAGCTGGGCGGCCAGGGACCGTGCGGCGGCGGGGCCGAGCCGGTCGGCGCGGCCCAGCGGGATCGCCGTCTCCTTGCGGTTCCGGTCGGTCCGCACGATCTTCACCTCGTCGTACGCCCCGGCCGTCGGCGCGGTCCCCTCGGCCTCCTCCACGAGCAGGCGCAGCACGGTCCGGCCGGGCTTCCAGGCCAGCGTCTCGGAGACGTCGAGCAGCACGGTGTTGCGGTACCCGGCACGTTCGAAGCGGTGGCCGGAGGGGACCTGACCGCCGTCCAGGACGACCACGACGTAGGGCTCGTCCTTGGTCGGTGACGCACCCGCCTCGAAGACACCGCGGTCGGTGAGTTCCGCGCCCAGCAGATCCTCCAGCTCGGCCACGGTGGACGTGATCAGCCGGGCCGGTCCCGCGCCGTCGGACTCCTTGGGGTGCAACGCGTGCGGCAGCCACTTCGACCACTCCCACTCCACGCGGTTCTCCGGCGCCACGCAGAAGGCGATCACCAGGTCCTGCGGGGTGTGCAGCACCGCGAGTTGGGCGAGCAGCGCCCGCGCCGTCGCGAGCACCTTCTCGCGTTCCCCCCGGAACAGGATGCGCGCCCACGCCCGCAGGAACACGGCGATGGGCTGCTCGGGCACGGTGGAATAGGCGTTGATGAAGGCGCGGAGCGCGTGCGCGGACAGCGGGTCGAGGTCCTCGACCGGCTTCGCCGTCTTGTTGACCAGCTGCATCGCGAGGCGCTGCTCGCCGACCGCGATGCGCACCTCCGCGAAATCGTCGTCGGAGGCGCGGCGTTCCCACAGCCGGGTGGTCTTCGCGAACGACCACAGCACGGCCGGGTCGGGGTGCTTCCAGGCCAGCGCGCGCTGCTGTTCGGTGACCGCGGACCGCACCCGGCGCCGCACACCGCCGAGGTAGCGCAGGTAGTCCCGGCGTACCCCCTGCATCTTCTGCTTGCGCTCGGAGCCGGACTTCACCAGCTGCCCGACCAGCATCATGATCATCGAGAGCAGCATCAGCCCGACCACCAGATAGATGATCGGGCCCGTCCCACTGCCGATACGTGTATACAGCAGCACCATACCGACGGACATACCGGCCATCGGCAGATAGGTGAGCATGTTGGCCGAGGACGACGGGGCCGCCTCCGCGAGCGTCGGTGGTTCCTGGAGCGTCAGCTCACCGTCGGGCAGTTCCGGGCCGCGTCGGCGGGCCGGCCTGCGGAAGACAACCACACTCACGACTGGGCTCTCCTTCAACTGTGCACAGGGCGGTTCGGCAGGGCCCCCGCGCAGGGGTGATGAGGGGCCTGGAGAGCGGGCTCACCACAGGGTGACATCCAGGTGACTGTCACCGCGGGGGACGATCCCGGCGCCGGGCCGCGGCGGCATCGCAGCCACCCGAGGACACATGTGCTCCCAGGGGCTCGGGTGAAGAAACGCTTCCGGACATGAGAGTATCTGACTCTCAGGTATTTCCGGCTCAGGCATCGCATGGCCTCGACCGCCCTCGCTTCACCCGGCAGACTGAAGACGCGCGCCGTGGTGGGGCGGAGCGTCCCGACCGCTTCGCCCTGCCGCACACGTGTTCCGGCGGAGCACGCTGCGGCACGGCCGTGTATCTCTCCACGGAAGGCTGTTGCCCCCCATGAGCGAAGGCTCGCTGAACGGGCTGTGCCGCCTCACGGTGCGCGCCCCCGACAAGACACTCGACCTCGCGGTCCCGGCCGACGTGCCGATAGCCGACCTGCTGCCCGTGATCGCGGGGCACGCGGGCGAAGACCTGAGCGAGCACGGCCTGGAACACGGCGGCTGGGTGCTGCAACGGATCGGCGGCCATGCCCTGGACCTCGAGGGCACGCCCGAGTCGCTCGACCTGAGGGAGGGCGAGACGCTGCTGCTGCGCCCGCACACCGAGACCCTGCCGCCGGTGCGTTACGACAGTCTGCTGGAGGCCGTCTCGGCCGTCGTCCAGCACCTCCCGCACGCGTGGAGCCCGCAGATCAGCCGCTGGGTGCTGCGGGTGCTCATGGCCGCCGCGCTGCTCGGCTGCCTGGTGCTGCTCGTCACGGCGAAGGGCGACCCCGGCGACCGGATCACCCTCGCCGCGGGCGCGGCCCTGCTCGCGCTGTCCGGGGCGGGCTCGGCCGCCCGGGTGCTGGAGGACCCCCAAGGAGGCGTGCTGCTGGGCCTGTTCGGCTCCGCCTTCCTGGCGGTGTCGGGTCTGCTGCTGGTCGGCGGCGGGCAGGCCGGGGACGGCTCGGCCCGCACCGCGGGCGCCCATCTGCTCGCGGCGGGGGCGGCGGGCACCGTGGGCCTGGTCCTTGCCACCGCGGTGGTGACCGGCTATCCGGTCGTGTTCGCGTCCTGCGGGGTCCTGACGCTGGCGGCGGTGCTCGGCGGTGCCCTCATGATCGCTCTCGACGTCTCCGCCCACCGGGCCGCCGCCGCGGTCGCCGCGGGCGCCGTCCTGCTCGGCGCCTTCATTCCGATGATGTCCTTCTCCCTGTCGGGGCTGCGGCTGCCCCCGCTGCCCACCAACCCCGGTCAGCTCCAGGAAGGCATCGAGCCACGCTCCGAGGACGACGTCGCGAGCGGCGCCGCCGCCGTGGACCACTGGATGACCGGTCTGTACGCCGCCGTGGGCGTGGTCTGCCTGGCATGTCTCGCCGCGATGGCCCGGCACCCCGGCCTGCCCGAGACGGTCACCGTGCTGGTCCTGGCGGTGCTGCTCGGTCTGCACGGGCGCAGCCTGGGCACCTCCTGGCAGCGGATCGCGCTGAGCCTGCCCGCGGGCATCGGCACGGTGCTCCTGATCGTCGAACTGGCCACCCGGCACGGCCGGCACGGGGAACTCCTCGGCATCGCCGCCCTGCTGCTGTGCGCGGCCCTCGCCGCGGTCGTCTCCTGGACGGTGCCCGGTCGGCGGCTGCTGCCGTACTGGGGCCGGGCGGGCGACCTGATCCAGTCCGGCGCGGCTCTCGCACTGCTCCCTCTCGCCCTGTGGGTCCTGGACGTGTACCAGCGCCTGCGCGGCCTGTTCGGCTGAACCGAGGAGGTGTCGTCATGCAGTCCCGACGCGACCAGGTCATCGCCCACCAGTTCCTGGTGTCCCGGCTGACCTCGGGTTTGCTCCGCGCGGATCCCGATGCGGCGGAGCCGCCCACCCGGCGGACCAACCGCGGTATGACCTACGGAATGGTGATCGCCGCCGTCGTGTCCGCCGGATCCCTGGTGTTCGGCCTGGTCAAGCCCGGCGGCAACACCACCTGGGAAAGCGGCAAGGCGCTCATCGTCGAGAAGGAGACCGGCACCCGGTACGTGTACGACGGCCGGCTCCACACCGTGCGCAACTACCCCTCCGCGCGTCTGCTGCTGGGTGCCGGCATGACCACCGTGTCGGTGTCCGCCAACTCCCTGAGCTCGGCCCGGCACGGCACCGAGGTCGGCATCCCCGGCGCCCCCGACTCGCTGCCCACCACGGAGAACCTGAACAGCCACCCCTGGCAGGTGTGCGCGGCCACCACCACGACCGGTTCCGGAGCCCGCAAGCCGCTGACGGTCCTCGCCGTCGACAGCGCGCAAGAGGGCACGGGCGTACGGGAGGACCAGGCCGTGCTGGTCAAGGGACCCGACGGCAACATCTATCTGCTGTGGCAGGACAACCGGTTCAAGGTGGCCGGCGGTCAGGAGGCGCTGGCGGCGCTCGGCTACGGCGGTGCGACCGCCACCACCGTCTCCGCGGCGTTCCTCGACGCCGTGCCCGCCGGCCCCGACCTGGCGGCTCCCCCGGTGACGGGCCTGGGCGGCAGCGGTCCGGCGCTGGACGGCAAGGCCACCCGGGTCGGCCAGGTGTTCACCGTTCAGACCCCCGGGTCCGCCAAGCGCTACTACGTGCTCGGCGGCGACGGTCTCGTCCCGATCACCCCGACGCAGGCCGCGCTCGCCCTGGGCGACCCGGAGGTCAGGCAGAAGGCCTACCGGGGAGCCGTCCCGACGGAGGTGGTCCTGTCGGCGCAGGCACTCGGCGACGCGCTGGCACCCTCGGGTTCGGCGACCAGCGCCGCTGTACGGCGGGCCGGTTCACAGCTTCCGGGGCACCCGCCGGCCCTGCTGGGCGTGCCCGAATCCTCCGGTGTGTGCGTCGGCCTCGACGCCGAGGGCGCGACGGGCATCCGGGTGACGCTCTCGCTGGTGCCGGGGAAGACGGTCGTCGAGGAGGCCCTCCCGCCGCTGAAGGCGCTGGCACCCGCGTGCCTGCCCGTCGACGGCATCGCGGTGGCGCCGGGCAGCGGAAGTCTGGTGCGCGCGCTCAACAGTTCGGGGGGCGGCACGGGAACCACCACGTATCTGGTCACGGACAACGGGGTGAAGTACCGGGTGCCCACGGCGGACGCCGCGAAGGCGTTGGGGTACGACCTGTCCGCCGCGGACGGTCTGCCCGCCCCGCTGCTGGACATGCTCCCCACCGGCCCCGACCTGTCGGCGCAGGCCGCGGTGACGGGCCGGGCGACGGCCACGGGCTCACCCGTGTGTGAGCAGGGCAACAAGGGAAACGCGAAGGCGGGTTGACGTCGCAACGGATAGTGTGAACCAGTCCAGGCACGTATCTCGTCTTCAACAGTGGCGGCGGAGGTGTCGGCATCGAGACACCTCCCGTCGGCCGCACGGCCGCTCCGGCCTATCGGAGCACCTCACGACACCGCGGAGAGGAACCATGGACACCAACAACCAGAAGTCAACAAAAGAGGCCTACATCAAGTCCATCGGGTTTCTGGAGCAGGCCCGCAAGGGCCTCCAGTCCACGCAGGACGTGGTCAGGTCGCACCGGGAATCCCTCGCCACGCACTACCAGGGCAGGGACGGCGTCGCGTTCGGACAGGTGATCGACACCTGGCTGGAAGAGGTCGACCGGATCATGAACACCTGCATCGCGATGGAGAACACGCTCGGCGAGAGCATGCAGCGCGACGAGCACGTGCAGGAGTCCAACTTCCAGGCCGTGGTCAACAGCGGTGGCGGCCTGTCGGGTTTCGGCCAGGGCGTCACGAGCGTCGCCTCCTCGGGCGGCTCCACCGCGGACAGCACCTACGGGGCGCTGGTTCCCTGATCCTGACCCGGCCGCCGGCCGGTCAGCACCACATCGCAGTACACCCACGACTTCCAAGGAGAAACCGTGTCGGACGGCATTGACATTGATCACCTCCAGGTCGGCCAGTCGGTCGCGGCCATGCAGGAGCAGACCCGGGCGATCGCGAAGACGATGAGCGAGCTGGAGACCAACATCGGCACCGTCGTCGGCGCCTGGACGGGTGCCGACAGCAACGTCTACTACCAGCAGGTCCTGCCCACCTGGCACACCGAGGTGGACAACCTGTCGCTCATCCTCGAGCGGTTCTTCACGACCCTGAACGACGTCTCGGACAACTACAAGAAGGTCGTGCAGACGAACGCGCAGGGGTTCATGGACATCCGGATGTAACTCCGCACAACAACACGTCGAAGCGGTAGGAAGGCGCACATGCCCGGTAGCGAGAACCACCATCTGGACCAACTGGATTTTGCAGCCCTGCAGAATTTCATCGACACCGACGTCAGCGGCTTCCTCCGCGTGATCGACAACATGCGGTCCGCGGACGCGCACCCCACGTCGCTCTACGACGTCAGCAAGAAGCCCCAGGTACTGGCCATCGGCCCGATGGCGGGAGACGACCAGACCGGCGGCAAGAACATCTGCGACAACGCGAAGAAGGCCGCCACCGCGATCGACGAGGTTCTCAATCGTCACAAGGCCGGGTTCACCAAGCTCCAGGCCGATCTGCGCAACGTCATCACGACCATGAAGGACGCGCAGGCGCACAACCTCTCGGAGGTCGAGTCGCAGAAGTTCATGAAGGCGATCAGCGACTACCAGTCAGCCATCGGCGGCGGCTCCGCGACCGGGGCGGGCAGTGGCACCGGCAACGGCCAGAACTCCCTGAACCTCTGACCGCCGACGACATCCCCGGAGTAGTAGGACCATGGCCGCGCAAAGCTGGGAAGACATCCTCCACCTGTTGACCGGCTGGTCGCTGGTCACACGCGCCGACGTGACGAAAGCCACCGGCGACAGTGGTATCCCCTGGATCAATTACTCGTTCAAGGCAGGGGGGAAGCAATTCGACAGCGAGGACGACTTCCTCGCCTGGATCGTGCCGAAAGACGGCAACAAGGGCTGGCACTTCGAGTTCTTCACGAGTGGTGGCGGCAAGGCGGCACGCAAGTGCCGGGCCGACATCACCTACTTGGACGATCCTTCGTTCCACGGGTACTGGGACAGGTCGGACGGTTCTCTCAGCAGCCTGCTGACGAACTACTCCTCGTTGAAGGGCGAGATCAGCGTCAGGGGGGACGGTGCGCCCGCGGTGGATGGCGTGCAGCTCAAGACGTTCGCCGAACTGGCCTGGTCGTTCGACGCCGCAGGGGATTTCTTCAAGCAGCAGACCGAGGTCCTCGCGGAGTGGAAGCGGCAACTCGGCAGTGAGCAGGCGTCCTGGAAGGGGAACGCCGCAGGCGCGTTCTGGCTCCTGGTCGACGACCTCCACAAGAAGTACGAGAACTACACCTCGCAGCTTCAGCCGCCGGGGTTCAGTCCGCAGCACCGGTCACCTTCCACGGGATACGTCAGCAAGACGCTGCACGGGGATGACCTGGTCGGGGCCGAACAGTCCCTGTACAAGGCGTACACGGACCTGTACAAGATCTACTCGGATTTCTTCTGGCAGCGGGGAAAGCCCATCACCACCTCGCTGCCGGACGGTTCGAAGACAGAGCAGAACATCCCCGCCGATCCGCAGGATGTACTCAACCAGGTATTCAGCGAGATGAGGAACTGGATCTTCGAGCACAACTCTCGCCAGATCCTGGAGGAAGTCGACACCCAGAGCAACACGATCATCGGCGCGGCGTTCACGTCGAACTTCTCGGAGGACACCGCGTTCGGCGGACTGACCTCCACGTCCACCTGGCACGCGGTGGTCCAGGAAGCCATGAACCGCTGGACCACCAACATCGAGACCAATCTGGACGCGCCTGCTCGGCAGGTGCTGGAAACCCTCCAGAAGGACTGGTCACGTGTGCTCGACCCGTCGTGGAATCCGGCGTACTCCTTCAGCGACACCGGTTCGTCGCTGACCTCGGACGTGCAGCAGGAGAACGGCGACAAGGGCAACAGCAGCCTGAACGACAACCTCAAGAAGCTCGGGGACGGCCTCAACCACCTCGGGGACGGCGTCAACAACGGCTTCAAAGGCTTGGGTGACGGCCTCGGCAACAGCTTCCACAGCCTCGGCGACGGGCTCGACAACAGCTTCCAGAGCCTCGGCAACGGGCTCAACAACGTCGGGAACGGCCTCGGCAACAGCCTGGCGAACCTCACCGGCAACGGTGGCGCCTCGCACGGGCTGGACAACGGGCCGGGCCACCAGATCACGACCAAGACACCTGACCTCACGGGCAACGGCGGCTTCGGCGGCGACGTACCGAACATCACCACCATGCCGGCGAACGGCGGCGGCCTCACGAACTTCGGCTCCGGACTGCCCATCCGCAACATCGACGGCAGCACCACCACCCGTACGCCCACCGGCGTGACGACCACCTACCCGGGCGGCAACTCGGTCACCCGGAGCGCCGACGGCAGCATCACCTCGACGTTCCCCGACGGAACCCGCCGGACGGTCTCACCCGGCGGCGACGTGACCACCGTCGACCCGCAGGGCAACTCCACCACCAGCCACCTCGGCGTCGGTGAGTCGCTCCGCAACCCGGACGGCACCAGCATCACCCGCAACGCAGACGGCAGTCTGACCCAGACGGCACCCGACGGCACCAAGACGACCACGTTCCACAACGGTGCGTCGGAAATCGTCAAGCCGGGCGGCGAGACACAGCTGACCTCTCCCGACGGCACCGTCTCCCACGTCAACTCCGACGGCAGCCTCACCACCGACAACCCGGACGGCTCCAAGGTCACCGTGCACCCCAACGGGGACGTGACCAGCGTGGACGCGCAGGGGCACACCACCACCAGCCACCTCGGCGCCGGAAAGAGCATCACCACGGGCGACGGCAGCACCATCTCCGTCGACGGCAAGGGCGACATCATCACCCGCAACCCGGACGGCAGCACCACCACGCTGCACCCGAACGGGAAGATCACCACGACCGAGGCGACGGGGTACAGGACGAGTCCCCACTCCGGCGGCGGCAACGTGCACATACCGTCCGTCGACATCCCCACCTACAGCGGCGGCGGGGTCACCACTCACACGCCGGACGGCACCGCCATCACCAGGCACCCCGGCGGCGTCACCGAGTACAAACACACGGACGGCAGCGGACTGGTGACCACCTCGGACGGGCGGTACCAGACGACCCCGAGCCCGCAGAGCGCGGCGGCGACGGAGGCCAACAAGGCGCTCACGGCAGGGGTGGGGGCCGGCGCGGGAGCCGGCGTCGGCGCGGGCGCAATGACCGGGGGTGCGAACACCGACAGCCAGAGCGCCATGGGGCTGCTCTCCCCGATGATGATGATGGCCGGCATGAACCGCATGGGCGGCCAGCAGGGCGGCCAGGGCGGCGGCGACCGGGAGCGCAACCTCTACGACGGCAACGACATGGACGGTGCCGTCATCCAGCACGGCATGTCCCCGTTCGCCGCCCGTGCCACTCCCGAGGAGCCGGAGGAGTGGGAGGAGGAGGAGACCGACTCCGACGAACTCCTCGGCTCGCGCCGCCCGTCCACCGAGTCCGGCTACGGACCGGCCGGCGGCTCCCGGCAGGCGACCGACAGTGCCGCCTGGAAGGGGAAGGGCAAGGACGTCTGGGGCACCGAGGAGGGCGGGCTGCCCGCCTCGATCGGCCACTGAACCCGGAGCACCCGACCAACGGAGAATCCATGAGTTCATCACTGCAGGAACAGCAGCAGCAGGCACTGGCCGAGTTCATGAAGACGCGCGAGGCGCTCATGGAGGCCAGGAGGGAGATCCAGTCGATCTCCGTCACGGCGCGGTCGCGCGACGGTGCCGTGGAGGTCACCGTCGGCTCCGACGGGGCGCCGTCGGGGCTGCGCTTCCCCAACAACAAGTTCAAGGAGATGACCGGGCAGGCACTGGCGGCCAGCGTGCTGGAGGCCATGTCGGCGTCGCGGGCCCAGGTGACCTCGCGTGCCATGGCCCTCGTCCAGGCCGCGGGCGCCGGCGCTCCGACGACGCTGGACGGCGGAGTCCTCGACCGCGTCGACCTGGACAAGCTCCTGGACGGCGGATCACTGGAGGAAGTCCTCGCCCCGCGGCCCGCCGGAGGTGACAAACGTGGCTGACGACAACGTCTTCATAGCCGACCCCAGCCGTATCCAGTCCGGCGCCGGCGCCACCGACCAGGTCGCGGAGACGACGGACCGCGCCGCCGAGCAGTTCGCCGACGACACCGCCTTCGACCCGGCGGACCCTCCGTGGGGCAACGACTCGTACGGCAAGCAGTACGTCCAGAACTACGTGCCGTTCCACAACCTGCTCAGGGACGGCATACGCGACCTGGCGCAAGCCATGGAGAGCGCCGCGCGCCTCACCCTGAGCTCGGGCAAGAACTTCGAGAAGACCCAGACCGACAACACGAACGCCATCCACGACCTGCCCACCCCGCACTCGCACATCTGACGGGCGCGTCGGCGGCTCGCCGAGCAGGTGGCACCAAGCGAAGAGGACCTCATCGCACCGGGAGACCGGGGGCGGTGAGGTCCTCTCGTGTGATCGGGTCCGGTTACTTCTTGGACCACTTCTGGTTGTCGGTGCCGGCGCAGTCCCACAGTTGCAGGCGTGTGCCGTTGGCGGTCCGCTGGTCCTTCACGTCCACGCACTTGTCGGCGAGGACGCTGGTCAGGTCCTGCCTGAAGTTGAGCCGGAACTGCTGGGCGGGGCCGCCGTTGCAGTTCGCCAGCTGGACGACCGTACCGTCGGAGGTGGAGGCGCCCGCGGCGTCCATGCACAGGCCGAAGGCGCGGATCGTACCGTCGGAGGCGAAGGTCCACTTCTGCGCGGCCGAACCGGAGCAGTCACGGATCTCCAGCGGGGAACCGTCCTTGCCCTGGCCGCCCGCCACCGTGAGGCAGCGGCCGGAGGCGTGGCTGAACACCATGACACCCGAACCGCCCGAACCGCCCGAACCGCCGGAGCTGCCGGAGGTGGACGGAGCCTTCGTGTGACGCGGGGCCGCGGGGGCCTTCGTGGCATGGGTGGCGGGGTGGGTCGCGGTGGAGGACGTACTGCCGCCCCCCGTCTTGCCGTGGCCGTGCGAGGCCGACGACCCCGAGGAGGAGCCGTGCGAGCCGCCCCCGCTCGCGCCGGTCCCGGCATGCTTGCCGTGTCCCGCCGGGCTCGGGTCGCCGTGCCCCGTGGAGACGTGGCCGCCGGCGGCACCCGACTTGTGAGCGGACGGCGCCGGGAGCGCACCGGGCACACCCGCCTGCGGGCCGCCGTCCGAACCCGGATCGAGCAGGGTGGCGGCGGGGTCCGGGGCGGCGCGGTCATGACCGCCGCCACCGCCACCGCGCAGACCGACCAGGACACCCGCCACCAGGACGACGCCGGTGACCGCGGCGACGGTGAGCAGGGTGCGGTGGGAGCCGCGCAGCAGGGCCCGGGCGCCTCGTCCCGCCGCTGCCGTCCGCGTCCGGCCTTCGGCCACACCGGCGGCCTCGCCGGCGGCGGCGCCACCGGTGCCGGGGTCCGCCTTCGCGGAGACCAGGACGTCCGGGTCGCGACGGCTTCGGCCGGCGCCGTCCTCACCCTCCGGCGTGGCGGTGGCCGGCGTGACCGTCTCGGCCGCGGCGGTGCCGGCCCGCCGCCGCGGACCGCGCGGTGACAGCAACGACAGCGGCGACGGGGCGACCGCGCCTCCGGTGGACTGCGTCTCGGTCTCACGGGAGTCGGTCCGCGTCCGCGTACCGCTCTCGGCCTCGGTCTCCGCGCCCTCGTCCGGGGGCTGGAGCGACGACGTCTTCCGTGGGGCCTTGGTCTTCGAGCCGGTGGGTTCCCTGCGTCCGTCCGGCGTGCCCTTGGGCGCCGGCGGCTTCGTCGCCGATTCCGTGGGCATCGGAGGAACTGGTTCCGAGGGGGCGGGGCCGGTGCCGGCTGCCACGCCCGGGATGACTGGTGTGCTTGCCGGAGCCGCGCGGGCGGGCCGCGGCGGATCTGGAGACTTCATGTGCTTCCTTTCGAGGGAGCGCAGACCGGGTCCGGTGTGTCGGGTTTCGGCACACCTACCTACTCCCACAACCACACAACGAATCCGAGTACCGCAGGGTACAGCACGTGTGAGTTACGACTCATCCCGCCTGCGCAGTGCGGCCGCATCCCGCCGAGCAGGTGCTCCGCATTCGAGACGTGTGAACCCCGTACATGTATCGACGCGTATAACTGATGGTGAGTTCCGTCCTGTGTGAGGTGTCACGCTCGACGGGCCGGTGACCGGTTGCCGATCGATGAGTTCGCGTCTGTGGGGATGTTGTGACTGAGGAGCCCTGGTACAACCCGATCGTGGTGTTCGTTGCGGGTATGTCCGTGCCCCTGGGTTCGTCCGAGCGGATGCGCAACGAGGTCCAGGTTCCGCACCTTGAGCTGGTGAAGTACCTGGACGAGTTCCAGAACCTGGTGGCGCAGGTCGCGGGCGGAACGGCGCAGGGGGCCAACGGTGACTGGCCCAAGGCGTACGTGGATGCGATGAAGACGTTCCTGTCGGGGGACGGAGCGGACTACATCTCGGGGTTGCGGGACACGGCGGCGCAGCTGGCGGACGGGGCCGGGGAGTTCGCGTACCAGCTGGACTACACGAACCTGATGATCGTTCTCCAGGTGCTGGCGTTCCTGATGGAGTGGGCGATCACCCTGATCATGTGGGAGTTCAACCCGATCGGGGCGGCGGTCGAACAGGCGCTGCTGAAGGAACTGTTCAAGATCCTGTTCGGGAACACGCTGCGGCGGTTCCTGACGCATGCGGCGATGACGATGGTGACGAACGTGGCACTGTCGACGGCGCTGGACGGGCTGGCGCGGTGGATCCTGGCGCTGGGGGGCGAGCACACCTCGCAGGGGGACCAGTACCGGCACAGCGCGGTGCTCTCGGGTGCGGTCCAGGGTGCGATCGGTGCGGGAGTGCCGCTGGTGACCGGGCCGATCAAGAAGCTGATCTCGAAGGGGTTCTCACCGGCGGCCGTCAAGTCGATGCAGGAGTCGATCGAGAACGCCCTCAAGCATCCTTCGACGTCGACTCCCACGAGGTCCGCCGTCTCGGACCTGACGGGGGCGGTGACGCCCGGGACCACGACCGCCGTGAAGACCGGGGCCGGCCTGGCCGACGCCCCGCTGGTCAAGGACCTGGCCGACCTCAGCGGCACGTTCGGTCCCGAACTGGCGAAGCTGACGGTGCCGATGCGGGTCGAACTCACCCACAGTGTCGTCTCCAAGGACGCCCAGGACGCTTTCCAGCACGCGGTCGGCGACCAGTTCGAGCGGGCCTTCGGCTCCCGGCTGGGTCCGGATGTCGCCCGGGAGATGGGCGCGGAGTGGGCGAACGCGTTCATGGCGCACGGGGGCGGCGGCAGGAACCTGGCCGGCGCGCTGAAGTCGGCGCTGGATCCCATGGAGAAGCTCGGGGCGCCGTACCAGCCGCTGCGCACGGCTCTGTCGGACGGGGTGGCCGAGGCGATGCCGTCGGTGTGGAAGGAGAAGCCGCCGCACCTGATGCTGGACACCGGTTTCAGCATGGCCCACCAGAACCTGTCCGAGGCCGTCGTCAACTACATCGAGCAGGGCCAGTTCACCACCAGCAAGGAGACCACGTTCGGCGCGCTGGGCGGCGACGTCCTCGGCCACGCCAAGCATCCCGTCCTGGGCGCCGTCCACAGCGTCATCAGGAGCTCTCTCGGCCCCAGCCTCAAACTGCCCCAACTGCTGCTGTCCCCTGGGCAGTTCAACACGGCAGCCCCCGACGACCTCACCACCCCGCCCCAGTACACCCCGTACCCGACCGGAGGCGACTCCAGCCTCGGTGGGACCTACAACGCGGCGTTCACCCCCCCGCCCACGTACAGCGAAGCGACCCCGAACCCGTTCACACCGCCGTCCGTCGACACCCCCGCCCTCGGTTTCCCTGCCTTCAACGCCCCGGCCGTCAGCCTCCCCGAGGGTCTCGGTGCGGCAGGGCCTCAGACGGCTCTCGACACCCCCGCCCCCCACCAGACGCAGACGGGCTGGCCGCTGCCCACCAGTTCCGGCACCGGCTCCACCACGACCGCCGGTACGGGTGCGGGCACGGGCACGGGCACGGCAGCCGGAACTCCCGCGCAGCGTCCGGGTGCGCCCGCGGCGGGGCAGACTCCCCCGTCCGCCCCGCCGCGCATCAGCACCACGAGCACGGCCGGAGGGGACCCGGGCCGCCCGGAGACCCAGAGCGACAGCACCGGCAGGCCGGCGGCCGGTACCTCGCGTCAGGAGACCCGCGGGTCGCAGCCGGGCTCGACCGGGCCCGAGCGGCTGTCCACCAGTTCCTCCGGCGGCACCGGCGGGCCCGGACGCCGGGAGCCGGAGAACCCGGGGTCACAGCCGACGCCCCCCGCGCACGAGACCCCGGCCACAACGCAGGCGACCCCGGCCACCGCGCACGAGACCCAGGCCGCGCAGGAGACTCCGGCCACCGTGCAGGAGTCCGCCGGGCACCTCGACGAGCCGACGGAACGCGCGGACGTTGCGGAACCGGCACGGGACGGCTCCACGCCCGCTTCCGGTACGCCGCACCCGGCCCCGGCACCGGAGACGGCCACGACGCGCGGCCAGGACGCCGCGGCCGGTCCCGTCGACGCGACGGACGGGACCCGGTCGCGGACCCCCGCCCACGACGACGCCTCGCCGGACACAACCGGTCCGCAGCGTGACGTGCCCTCCGCGACCGGCACGGGAACGACGTCCCGTCCGGGAACCGAGCACTCGGCGACCGGCCGGGGCGACGGTGACCGGGAGGACACCGACGCGTTGCGGTCGTTCGGACGGCTCTGGGGAAAGGCGTCCGCCGACCGCGGGCTCCCCGCCCCGTTGCGGGCCGCGGTGACGGAGGCGTACGTACGTCTGGGGGGATCCCCGGAGCACACGGACGGACTGCTCACGCGGCTCGATGAGCACGCCGGCGACTTCGGCGGCCTGTCCCCCGTGGACCGGCACGTGGCGATCGTCGCCCACAAGCTGCTGCGGGGAACCCCGCGGGAGGTGGAAGACACCGTGGAGCGGGCGCGGTCCGCCGGTGTCACCGTCTCCGGGTCGGACGCGAACACGGGCACAAAGACACCGTCTCCCGCGGACACGGGCAAGGGCAAGGGCCGTCAGACCGAGCCCGGCGCGCCGGACGAGAGCACCAGGCCGCTGTCGCCGGACGAGGCGGACGCGATCCACGAGCGGCTTCGGACGGAGCTGGACCCCGATGTATACCGCCGTATCGTCCTCCAGGCCTCCGGGATCACCGGATCCGTGGTCGACACGCCGCTCAGTCTGGACAGGGGCCTGGCCGACGCCGATCCCGCGGCCTACTCGGTCCTGACCCAGGTGGCCGTCGTTCTGGCCCAGCACCACGACGACCCCCGGACGGGCCTCCGTCTGGCCGGCGCCCACGCCCGTGCCCTGCGCGACGAACTGGACCTGGACCAGGCGCCGCCACGGGTTCTCGCGGGCGGCTCCGAGGGGCTGAACGAGCCGAACGAGCCCGGCCGGACCGGTACGCAGGTGACGGAGACGTCGTCCTCGGGGCACCACGTCGCCGAGCCACCCCTGCGATCACCGATCGCAACGGGCCTCATCAAGACCCGCCTCACCATCAGCGGTCAGACCGGCACCCCGCACGACTCCGCCACGCACGTGGCCGATTCCGTTCCGTCGCCCGTCCGCGACCAGTCCCTGTCGACGGCTGTGCGGGAGCCGTCCCCGGCCGGCCCGGGACGAGCGGCCGACCCTGGGCCGGCCGTGCGGGGCTCGGAGCCGGGGGAGGCCGCCCCGGGTTCGGTGGACAAGGGCAAGGGCCGTGCGACCGAGCCCGACGCGTCGGGCGGAAACACCAGGCTGCTGTCGCCGGACGAGGCGGACGCGATCCACGAGCGGCTTCGGGCGGAGCTGGACGAGGACACCTACCGCGAGATCGTCTCCGACGCCTCCGCGATCACCGGCTCCGTCATCGACATGCCCCCGCACCTCGACGGGGGCCTCGCCCGCACCCGCCCCGCCGCCTACTCGGCCCTCACCGACGCCGTACGCATCCTCGCCGACCACCTGCACGACCCCGACGCGGGCGCGGCCCTGGCCCACCAGCACACCGTCGGCCTCCGCACCGCACACGGCCTGCCCCCCGCCACACCCAAGGGCCTCGGCGCCGGCCCCACACGCACGAAACCCAACGGCCGTCCCGCAAGAAACAGCCAGGCCGGCCCCTCTCGCGGTCCAGGCGGGCCCCGGACGTTCGGGAGGCCCGCGTCGGCACAGCCTGCCCCGAGGCCGTCCGCGGCGCACGCGCCGGCCGTGGACCCACGTGTGCGCCAGACCCTGCGCCCGCCCGTCTACGCACCCGAGAACTCGCTGGTCATGCACCCCGGTTACGCGTCCGGCGACCAGTTCGGCATCCTCGCGATGCTGCTCGACGAGCCCCACATGCACGTGCTCATCGCGGGCGGCCCCGGTCCCGGCCTTCCCGGACACGACCCGGTCCGGGACAAGTCCCGCTCCATCGAGGCCTTCTACCTGGAGAGCGGGATCCACCCCGACCGCATCTGGAGGCTGGAGCTCCCGAGCCTGGAGCAGGGCAAGGTCTGGAAGCCGCTGAACCAGGAGGCCACCCGTATCGCCCAGGTGCAGTGGAAGATCGACAAGAAGTTCAGCGCCATGTACCGGAAGAAGGAGTTGTGGGGTGTCACGGACGGCACCGGTTTCGTCGCCCGCCACTTCTCCGATGAGCTGCGGACGAGAATCCGCACGGCGTGGAAGCTGGACGACCACCGCGACACCGAGATCACCGAATGGCTCGCCGGCCGGGGGGTGCGGATCCCGGAGGGCGAGAAGGACGTGCTGGTGCTGTGGTCCCGCTTCACCGGCAAGTCCACGAACTGGTCGGGTCTGCGCAGCCGGATGGAGCACGACACCAGCTTCGAGGGCACGCGGCAGCTCCTGCGGAACCTGGCGAAGGACTACAAGGCGGTGATCATCACCGGCGACCCGCACCCCGGCCAGGGCAAGGAGGGCAAGTGGGACGAGCTGGTCCGGGACATGCGTGCCGAGCTCGGCACCGAGGACATCCACCAGCTCACCGGCTTCTGGCGGGGGAAGGACGCCGCGCTGAGCGCCTGGGGCGGTGACACCCGCACCGGCCAGTTCCGCCTGTACGACCACCTGAACCGGCGGCACGGCGTGCAACACGTCGGCTTCCGCTCCGGGAACCTGGAGGCCGTCGCGCTGATCGGTCACGACGTCCACTACCTGGAGGATGACGGCTCGACCGGCTCCGTCCGCATGCAGGCGTGGCACGACGCGGGCTACGGGCGGACCAGCAGCGGAGGCCTCGCCCCCGGGTACGAGCGCATCGTCGTCTCCGAGCCGCCGACCGCGTCCGGACGGTACTCCAAGGACTTCGAGGTGAAGCCCGAGCTGCGGGGGACGTACCAGCCGCCCGACCCGAACTCCCGGTGGCGCAAACCCGTCATGGCCTACGCCAAGGAACACGGCTTCGGTCACGCGGACGTGGAGCTGATCCGACGGGAGCTGGGGCTCGACGAGCGCGCCGTGCAGAGCCGGGCCGACTTCGACGCGGACCGCCTGCGCCACGTCATGCGGAAGTACGCGGCGGCCACCGCTCCCCTGCGGCGGCACCCTGAGACGGTCGACTCCGCCACCGCCGCGTACGTGACGTACGCCGACGGCTTCCTGAGCAACAAGCCGAACGAATACGACGGCGGCCCGGCCCAGATGTACGACGACTTCGTCACCCACGTCCTGCCCTCCTTCCCGCACATCTGGAACAGCAGCCGCTCGGTGCAGCAGCGGGCCTGGATCGCATCCCACCAGCAGCAGTCAGTCCGGACCGGCACGGCCGGGCAGGCCACGTCCCGCGGTGACGGAGTCGCGCCGCGCGGACCGCAGCCGGACGCTCTCGGCACCGGCAACGACATGGCGGTGACACACGCGGCGCACATGGACTGGGAGCCGTCCACACCCTTCGGCAAGGGCATCCTCGGCAAGACCGCGGCGTCGCACCAGGAGACCCCCTCTGCGGCGGGCAACGCCATGCGGGAAACGCCTCCCGTCCACACACCGCTGAACCCGCTCACCGACCTGAAGATGGCGTACGCCGCGCAACGCGGCATCCGCCACGGCGACGTCTCCGACAGCGCGTTCGACGAGTTCCTGCGGAAGACCGCGGCGCACTTCGACGACGCCGAATGGCGACGCATGACCACCCGGGAGAAGGCCGGGCACATCGTCGCCGTGGAGGCCACGGGCGGCCCTCTGCGGAGGTCCGGCGGCGCGCACCCGCTCGACGACATCGCTCCGCACACGCCGGGAGCCGGGCCCTCCCGCCTTCCCGGCGGTACCTCCCACACGTCCGAGGAGCCCCATGAGCCGGTGTTCGAGGAATCCGAGGAGGGGGACGGCGAGGACGAGTTCCTCGGTCCGCAGCCGATCTCGGATTTCCTGGACGAAGAGCAGTGGTGGAACGTCTACATCAGGGCCGATGACCTCATCAAGGCAGCGAACGCCTCCCTGACGGATCCCAGGATGCTCGGTAATCCGGGCGGCTACTACGAGCAGACCGACCCCGGCTACCAGCAGCACATGACGGACGCGTACCACGAGTTCCTGGACGATCCGCAGGCCGTGGCCAAGCCGGTGAACTCAGCCGACTACGTCCGTATGCACCAGGTCGTGACGGGCCATGAGGCCGATGCGCTCGGGTGGTCCGATCTCGGCTGGCTCACCGATCTTCCGGATTCCCACTACGTGAGCTCCGATCTCTTCTCGGAGACGCTGCTCGGCCGGCCGCTGATCACCCGGCACCTGGGAGACGCCTGGCCCTATACGGGTGACGCCCTGCTCACCGTCGTGTCGGACGAGGCCACTCCCGCCATCATGGTCCGCTACCAAGGCCACGAGGCGCCGGCCCTGATCGACGCGGTGTTCGAACGCCATTACCGCGAGATGGAGCGCGTAGGCACGAAGAACGAACACGCGATCATCATGTCGATCGCTCGCACCGTCCGGGCCCTCAGCCTCCTCAACCCCGTCGACCCTCCCTCCGCAACAGTCAACCACTACCTGCTCTTTCCCAAGCTCCTCCTCGAACAGGGACTCCCTCCGGTCGTCTCGTCCGATATCGAACACATGTTCAGAGGTGACCACAGCGCCGAAGAGATCACCCGCGCCGTCATCAAGATCTATGACGCACAGGAAGAATCCGACCCCACCGAACAGAAGGCGGCACCAGAACTCAAGACGCTTTCCGATTACTACCCCGAGAAAGACTGGTGGAACTTCTACATCACCGGAAACGCCCACCGACTGGCGAAGCGGGACCTCCTCAAGATCCCCGAGCTTCAGCGCGACCCCGGACGCTACTTCGATGTGCAGCTCCCCGACAGCACCTACAAGCCCTCCCCCGGCTATCAGCAGAGCATGATAGCCGCCTACAAGGCGGCCCTGGACGACAAGACGTTCATCGCCAAGCGGTTGAACTCGACGGAGCACAAGAAGCTCCACGAACTCGCCACCAGGGACGTCAAGGGCAATTTCGGATGGACCGGGGAAGGCGGCGTGGCATTCCCGCTGCGCAGGGCCGTCGAACTGAGCCCAGACCTGCTCTCGGAGAGATTGCTGGGCCGCCCCGTGGCCAAGAACTACAACGTCCACGGCGAACAGCCGATCACCTCCTTCACCAGCGGTCTCATGATGACCAGACACGAGGAGGGCGGCGCACCCCGCCTGGTCGACGCCGTCTACGACCGCTACTACAAGGAAGTCGGCGAAGCGGCTCCCGGCGACCGGCGCGCGGTTGTCACCGCCATCGGGCGCGCCGTCCGCACCCTTATGGTGATCCACGCGTTCACCGACGCGAACAGCAGGCTCAACATGCGCGTGATCCTGCCCAAACTCCTGCTCGAAAACGGCTTGCCGCCCGTATATTCATCCGCCTTCCATCAGATCTTCCAGGGTGGATATTCACTGGAGAAGATCACCGACATCATCGACGGCCTCATCACGGAGAAGCTCGGCGGTCCGGCGTTTCGGCTGGACCCGGAGCTGGCCACACATGAGGAAGCAGCGGATGATCCGGCGCCGGAAAGCGACCTGGCTGCCATCGAGTACGCCACGGCGGCGGCCTCGTTCGAAAAGCGGCTCGGCCGGTACCTGATGGAGCGCCCCCAGGCGCTGGAAGCGACCCGGAAGGCCGCCCAGGCGGTATGGGATGTTCTCCAGGAGAACAATCCGGGTAAACTTTACATGCTGGGCTCGCTTTCCGACTCCGCGGTCGGCGGTGTCGGAGTCGATGTCGACACCCTGCGAAGCGTGGTCAGTTCCGGCAACCTCCGCGAATTGTCCACGCTTCTGTACAACGCCACCTCCCATTCGGCTCTGGCTCCCTTGATCAAGGCACCCGGCTACGGCGACTTCCCGGAGATCCAGGAGGAACGCATCTGGCGGCAGCCCCACTTCGGCCAACGGCCGCCGACGCGTCCCGAGGACGTGGTGCCTCCGCTCAGCGAGGCCGAGCGGGCGATGTCGGTGCGGACCGACGCCGCCGGGCGGGAGTACCTGCTGTGGTCGGCGGCCAGTGACAGGCAGCAGCTGCCACTGGACAGCCCGTTGCACCAGGCGGGGCAGGGCACCGGAGCCCTGGTCGCCACCGGCACCTCCGGTTCCCTGGCGCTGGTCCTGGAGACGGTGTGGCGTCTGCAGGAAGTGACCGGCCAGAACTTCGACCTGGACGAGGTGCGGCTCGGACTGATCGGCCACAACCTTCAGGCGGGCCATCACACGCTGCATGAGCTGATGCGGTCGGCGGAGCTGTGGGACAGGGCGCACGACGGTCATCTCGGGCTCCGCTACGAGAACGCGTGGAACCGGTACCGGCATCTGGCGCCGCTGACCGAGACCGAACTGCGCGAGCACGTCGCCGAGAACGGGCTGTTCCCCGACGAGATCGCCCTGGGCGTACGCGACTCCCGCCTGGACGACGCGTCCGTCGCCGACGGCAAGACGATCCTGCACGCGCTCGGGATCGACCCCCGGCGGTGGGCCGCCGAACTCGAACGCGACGGGCACGGCAACCCTCTGCCCGGATGGCATCCGGAGTCCGCCGACAGGCCGGCCACACGTCTGGACGCCTGGTCGCAGTACCTGCGGGCGCAGAACGCCCTGGACATCGCCGTCGAACAGAGGAACCTCCTGCGTCCCCCCGGGCAGGACACCGTCACCGAGGCCGGCCCGGACGGCCACGGCGAGCGGGAACGGCGGCAAGCGACCGCACAGGTGGAGGAACACACCCGGCAACTCGCCTCCGCCGAGGAGGCGTTGCGCAGCACGGGACATGACCCCGGAGAACTCGACGGGCGCTTCTCCGCCTGGCTCCAGGGGCTGGAGACGCACTCGCCGTCCCGTGAGCCGGACCCGGCCGAACAGGGCACCCAGCAGGGGCCGGACACGCGGTCGGCGGACAAGGGCAAGGGCCGTGAGGTCCCGTCCGAGGGGCCGGAGACGGACGACGGTGTGCGGTTGCTGTCGCCGGAACAGGCGGACCAGGCTCACGAGCGGTTGCAGGAGGAACTGGGCGACTCGTACCGCCATATCGTCACGCGGGCGTCCGGGATCGTCGGTTCCGTGATCGACATGCCGCCGCGGATCGGCGGGGGGCTGGCCGACACTCACCCCGCCGCCTACACGGTGCTGACCGAGGTGGCCGGCATCCTGGCCCAGCACCGGAACGACCCCGTGACGGCCGCCGCCCTGGCCGACGGTCACGCCCGTGCCCGGCGCGACGAGCTGGACCTTCCCCCGGCGGTGCCCAAGGGTCCCGGCGCCGGTCCCGGACAACCGGTGGAAGGCGGCGGTCCCGCTCCGTCGGACGCGCCGGCGACGGGCTCGTCGTCCAGGCCCACGCCCGGCGACGGGACAGCGCCCGCGCAGGTGCCCAGCGGCAGTACCCGGCCGGCCACGACCGGGACGTCTTCCGGTGCCGAGGCGGTGCCGTGGAGAATTCCGAGCGAGCGGCTGGCGCCCAGCCGGGTCACCCGCCCCGACGGCAGTTCGATGATCACGTTCTCGTGGCGTCCGTACGAGCCTTCGACGAGTGTCTTCCGTGTGCTCGACGGCCAGAAGGCCGGTCTGACACCGAGGAGGGTCAGGGACTGGCTGAAGGAAGCGGGGCTGTACGTTCCCCCGGGCCCGGTACGCGACGCGGTCGACGACCACCTGTATGGAGTCCGCGACGGCGAGGTCGTCTACCAGGAACACGACGCGGGGCAGTTGCTCAGGGACCTGAGGCTGGCCGCCTACCGGCAGCTTCAGGAAAGTCAGGACACGGTGATCGACGCCGTCGTCGAGACGTCGGCCCTGATCACGGCGAAGTATCCGCCCGAGGGGCACTTCTACCTGGGGCTGGGCCGCAGCCCCGCGGCGATCATCGCCGCCCTCCAGGCGACCGGCCACCCGGCCCAGTCGATCCCGCTGTCCGACTTCCTCCCTGCTCCGGCGGACGGCGAACGGTCGATCTTCCGGAACGCTTTCAAAGGCCGTCCGCCGCTCAGCGACGATCAACGCCGGATGCTCGCCGCGCACTTCGACGAGTTCGTCCGACCGCATCTCGAAGCGGGCAAGGACATCGTGCTCATCGACTACACCCAAAGCGGCCGTTCGTTGTTCTCCGCGCAGCACTACCTGGGTGCCTACCTGGCCGAGCGCGGTTTCGACGGCAGGGTCAAAGCCCTGGCGATGCACCAGCAGGCGTTCGCCCACCGCGTCGACGGGATCATGGACTCGATCCAGGCCCCGCGCAGTTGGCTGCTCCGTCCCCGCGACTGGTACTACAACTCCAGCAAGCGCATCGAGTGGGGCAACAACGCGGACACGCCCTCTCTCGACGCGGACACCGCGCTCGCCGGCAAGGGTTCCGCCCTCGGCGACGCGTTCGAACTGGAGGCGTTCGACGGACTCGCGGAACACGGCTCCTACAAGATCCTGGAGCAGACCCCGCAGAACTTCGAAGTCAACCGCCCCCTGCGCGTGCACGCCCAGGACGCCGGCGGCTACCAGATACTCAAGGGCGTCATCAAGACCTACCTCACCCTCGACGACCCCACCGGCACGAGCCACGGTGACGGGTCCGCGGCCCGGGTCTCCGAAGTGCCGCCGCGTGCCTCAGGCCCGGCGGACCAGGACACCCCCCTGCGCACACCGGACGGAGCAGACGCCGCGACCGGGCCCGCGACGCGTGGTTCCCTCGATCCGCGTACCGATCTGAAAATGGAGTACGCGGCGAAGCGCGGCGTCCGGCACGGTGATGTCTCCGACAGCGACTTCGGGGAGTCCCTGCGGCAGGCGGCGGCACACTTCGACCAGGCCGTATGGCAGCGCATGACCACCCGCGAAAAGGCCGGCCAGATCATCGCCGTGGAAGCCACCGGTGTTCCCGTCAGGACGGCCGGCGGTGCTCGTCCGGACCACGTCGGCGCCGACGCCCTCCGCGATGAACCGAACCCGGATGAGGCGGCCGCAGCGGATCCGGACGCACCCCCGCACGGTGCGCGGCAGCAGGACGACGGGACCGCGGCGGCCACCGCGCCGGTGCCGTCGGACACCGGTGAGGAACCGGGGGGCCCGGCGCTCCTGTCGGAGATGGTCGCCGAGCGGAACTGGTGGGAGATCTACGTCCCCGCGTCGCATCAGGCGACGGTGGAGAGCGAGTGGCGCGACGCCGGCCACCGGGGTGACCCGGGCGACTACTACGAGAGGTACTCGCCCGGCCACAAGCAGCGGATGCTGGACGTCTACCACACGATCCTCGACGACCCCCGGGCCATGGCCACGCCCCTGGACTCCGGGCAGTACGCCCGGCTGTACACCCTGGTCAAGGGCCTGGACGGCGACGATCAGATCCCGTGGTCGCAGCAGGGCTGGGGCGGCCCCGCCCCCGAGTCGGGACACGTGAGCTCCGACCTCTTGGAAGAGACGCTGCTGGGCCGGCCACTGATCAGCAGGGACGCGGACCCCGCCGGGACGGACGACTCCGTCGTACGGGTCGTCAGCAACGACAAAGGAACCTTCCTCGTCGCCAACTACCGACGCGACGAGATCCCGCGCCTGATCGACGCGGTCTTCACCCGTCACTACCAGGACATCGCGGCCACCGACCCGGCGGACGAGATGGGAGTCCTGACGACCATCGCCCGCACCACCCGCGCACTCACCGTTCTCCGGCTCGCCCAGGAACCCGACACGCTCAACGAACATGTGGTTCTGCCCAAACTGCTGCTTGAGCAGGGGTTCATGCCCGTCACATCAGTGGAACTCCAGACCATGTTCCACGGCGACCACACCGCAGCGGAGATCGCCCACGAGATCGCCAGGGCCATGACCAGCGGCGAGGAGGAGCCGCCTCCCTCCGACGTCCCCGGAGAGACAAAGCCGAAGCTGCTGTCCGAGCACACGCCGGAGAAGGACTGGTGGCGGCTCTACATCGACCCGTCCGTGCACAGCGACGCGGTGCAGCACGCCGGCTACCGTCCGGAACTCCACCGGGACCCCGGCCTGTACTTCGACGCGGGCACCCCCGCCATCAAGGGCTCCCCCGGCTACCAGAAGAACATGATCCGCGCCTACCGCGACGTCCTGGACAACCAGGAATCCCTCGCCAGGCGCATGGACGCGACCGAACACCGCAGGATCCACGGCATCCTCACCGGCGGCATCCAGGGCAAGTTCACCTGGTCGGAGAACAAGACCAGCTTCCCGTTGCGGAACGAGACGCGCGACGACAGAGGCCGGATCGTCCGGTACGCCGACCTGAGCCCTGACATCCTCGAGGAAGAACTGCTGGGCCAGCGGCTGGTCGCACCCTACGCACCCGACCTCGACAGCGAGCCCATCACCACCTACGCCAAGGGCTTCGGCGTACTCAACACGAACCACGCACCCGCCAAGGCACCACGGCTGGTCGACGCCATCTACGACCGGTACTACCAGGAGATCGCAAGCGCCGGGGACAACCGGACCGCCCACCTCAAGGCCATCGCCCGAACCATCCGCGCCTTGATGGTGATCCACCCCTTCACCGACGCGAACAGCCGCCTCAACATCCGCCTCGTCCTTCCCAAACTCCTCCTCCAACACGGCTATCCACCCGTCTACCACGAGGATTTCCACGTCCTCTTCCAAGGCAGCTTCTCGGTGGAAACCATCGCTGAACGCCTCAACGGCCTCCTGGAGGAACGACTCGGCCCCGCCTCGCGTCCGCCCTCGGAACCCGCCGGACACGAGGAGGCGGATGACGGCCGGGCCGGTCACCCGGTTCCCCCCACCGCGCCCTCCCCCGAGCCCGCACGGACCGAGGACGAAACTGCGGACACCGAGCAGGCGCTGGACGCACTCTCCGGCTTCGCCCCGGAGAAGGACTGGTGGACGTTCTTCATCGACCGGAGCGACCACGGTGCCGCGACGCATGCCGCGCAGAACGACGCGACCACCGGCGGCGATCCCGGGGCGTACTACGAACGCAGGCACCCCGGCTACCTGCGTGGCATCACCGCGGTGTACCGAGAGGCCCTGGACGACACGTCCGCCCTCACGCAGCACATGGACGCGCGAGGATACGAGCGTCTCCACAAGCTCCTCACGAAGCACATGGGCGGCGCGACCCGGTGGTCGGGTGATTCCCGCTCCGCCTTCCCCATCGGTTCGGCACACCTCAGCGCGGAACTCTTCGACGAACAGTTCCTGGGGCGGAAGCTCGTCGTGGCCATGGACGGCAGGAGCGATCTCGACAAGCAGAACCCTCCCCTCACCGTCGTCAGCAGCTCCCCACACGGGGGCGCGGTCATGCACAACGCGTACGACGTCCGCGAAGCCCCCGCTCTGATCGATGCCGTCTTCAGCAGGCACTACCGGACCCTCGAAACGCTTGACAGCGGCGATGACCACGCGATTCTGAGCACCATCGCCCGTACGGTGCGCTCGCTCATGGTGATCCACCCGTTCACGACCGGCAACGAGTGGATCAACATCAGAGTCGTGCTGCCCAGGCTCCTGCTGGAGCAGGGATTCCCGCCTGTGATCCTGCGGGACGCGGCGAGGATCTTCGACGGCGGGAACTCCGCGGACGAAATGGCCCACCAGATCGAACAGTCCCTCATCGCCTTCTGGGGATACGAACCTCCCGGGCGTTCCGCCCCGCAGACGGGTGCTCCCTCCCCGAATCCGGTGCAGGCGGCCACGGATCTGGCCGCCATCCGGTATGCGGAAGCGTCCGCGGAGTTCGAGAACAACCTCGGCCGCTATCTGGTCCAGCATCCCAGGGCACTGCGGTCGCTCCGCGAGGTGGCAAAGGCCGTCTGGGACGTCCTCGAAGCACACAACCCCGACCGGCTTCCCCTGCTGGGATCGACCTCGCGAAGCATGGCCGGCAGCGTCGGAAGAGACGTACGGGTCCTGCGGGAGGTGATCCGTTCCGGCAACATCCGGGAACTGGCCACCATGCTCTTCAACGCGTCCAACGCCCAGGCGCTGCGGTCGCACATCCCTCTGCCCGGCTACTCCGACTTCCCCGAGATCCAGCACGAGCGTTCCTGGCGGCGCTACCGCGACGACGACTCGCCGCAGCTCCGCCCGGAAGACGTCGTGCCTCCGTTGAGCGAGGCCGAGCGCGCGCTGGCGGTCAGGTCCGACGCGTCGGGCCGGGAACACCTCCACTGGTTCAGGGCCGCCGACACCAGTCATCTCCCGGTGGAGGCGCCGTTGCACACGCAGGGTCAGGGCACCGGAGCCCTCGTCGCCACGGGTACGTCCGGTTCGATGACGCTGCTGCTGGAGATGGCCTGGCGGCTCCAGGTACACACCGGCCGGAACTTCGATCTCGACGGCCTGCGGCTGGGCCTGCTGGGACACAGCCTCGTCCTGGGCCACCACTCGCTGCACGAACTCCTGCGTTCCGCCGCGTACTGGGACTCCGTCCACGGACACCGCTACGGCTTCCGCTACGACGACAGCTGGAGCCGCTACCGGCAGCTCGCACCGCTGACGGAGAACGAACTGCGCGAACACGTCGCCAGGGACGGACGGTTCCCCGACGAGATCGCACGCGAGGCGGACGACCTCGTCCTCGACAACGAGTCCGCCGCCGACGGCGAGAGCCTCCTGCACGCCCTCCGCATCGACCCCCGGCACTGGGCCACGGAACTGGAACTGGACCAGCACGGCACCCGTCTGCCCGACTGGCAGCCCGCCTCCCCCGACCAGCCCGCCACACGACTGGACGCCTGGTCACGGTACGTACGCGCCCACCACGCCCGCCAGATCGCCCGGGACGAGCACGACACCGCCCCGCGCGACGACCGCGGCATGGCCGTCGGCCCCGACGCCCACCAGGCCGGCACCGCCCTGGAACAGCACGAGCAGGAACTCACCACTGCCACGGAGATCCTCCGTGCCACCGGCCACGACCCGGAGGAACTCGACACCCGCTTCTCCGACTGGGTGCGGCAACAGTTCCGGAACACCCGGCGGACGGCCGACCCGCTCACGGAAGACCCGGGGCCCCTCACGGTCGACGGCCTCGGTGATGACACAGCCGGCACCCGGCCCACGCCGGTGAGCGAAGGTGTGCTCCTCGGCGACGTGACCCAGCCGATGATCGGCGAGGGGGGGTTCCACCGTTTCGACACCGCCGACGGCGGAACCGTGTACATCAGCGACAGCCAGATCAGTGGCGGAGCTGTCAGCCCCGACGTGGCTCGGCTGGTCACCAGGTTCCTCAACGGAGGACTGGTCCTCCATCGCGTACAGCCCCTGACCGCTCCGCGGGCGGGATACGAGGGTGAGCCGGTGAACCTGCTCCCCGTCGGCCAGGAGGAGTTCCCCCGGCACAACGATGTCGACTCGACCGCGTTCACGGTGTTCTCCACCACTCCCGAAGGCGCCGAACACGGTTTCCACGAGCCGGGCGAGCAGCGGCCGGGTGCCTCCGCGGGGCTGATGGTGGACGTCATCGTGGGGCCGGACCAGCACATCGCCGTCATCGACGCCACGACTGTCCAGGTCCGGGACCTGGTGGTCGGCACCTTCGCCGATCGCGCGCCCCTCACCGTCGACGCCCCCGAACAGCCGCGTCGCTCCGGCACCACTGGCCTCTCGCCCGACCCGCGCGACCAGCCTCGTGCGGAAGCGTCACGCACACCCGCTGACAGCGTCCCGCCTTCCGGCGAGACGACCGTCCCGGCCATCGTCGACTCGGTCTTCTCCATCCTCACGTCGCCTCATGTCCGCGAAACCCCCGCCGATGCCGGCGGGACCGGCCTGACCGAGGACAGCGCGAACAACCCGGTGCCGCCGGGCGAGGAGGGCGTCACCAGGACTCCGACGGGCAAGGGCAAGGAACGTGCCCACGACGGGGAGGACGACACCCGGGACGAAGGGGCGGTGATCGACGCGGGCGCGGCGATCACCGAAGCCCGGCGCAACCTGGCCCACGCGGAGTCCGTGCTGGAGGAGGTACAGGCACAGCACGGGCGGCACCTGGGCACGTCCACCGATGTCGACGGCACACGCATGGCACAGGCGTACGACGATTACGTGCGGGCCGGTCACGAGTTGTCCGAGGCAGAGGCTCACTGGTACGAGATCACGAACGGCGAACCACTGCCCGAGGTGCAGCCGTACGAGGGACCCGGCCTGGGCGGCGGCATGCCGCTGCTGAAGCGGAAGACAGGGGACATATCCCAGCGCGCGCCCCTTCCTCAGGAGACCGGGGAGGGTTCGGCACAGCCGGTCCACGGAACGCATCCCGCGACCATGAGCACGCACCAAGCGACGGCGTCCGACGCCTATTTCACGAGGTGGCTCTCGAACACTCCGCCGGAAGCACGGAGAAACAGGCACTTCGCCGGCGTTTATGACGCTCTGGAAGCCTGGGTTCACCACCGCGGGTCCCTCGACGCCGTCCATCACAGTATCGACGCGTACTTGGACTCACTCGCAGGGCGGTCGAGCAACAAGTACACCAGTGCTGTGAGGGGCTTGCGGGATCGTCTGGACCAGCGGACGCGGAACCAGACGCCATCGGGACCCGTGTATCAGCATCAGGGCCGGAACAGCTCGGTCGGGCACCTCGACGTCGGGTACGGAATGGAGCGCTCGGACACCCGGGAAAGCCACCGCAGCCAGGTGTCGGTGGCGAGCGCGTCGGAGCGGGGCCGCTCGAAGACGCGCGGCATCTTCGGCCGCATCGGAGACACGTTCAGGCGTTCGGTTTCCCGTAACGGTGCGCGGAAAGACAGCCTGCCCCTCGCCGAGGGCACGATGCACCCGCAGTACACCGGGCACCAGGTGCCCTGGACCGGCCCGACGCCGCAGCGCCCGCCGTCCGCGGCCGGACCGTACGCCGCCGGCCCGTCCCGGCACCGGTCGTCTTCGGCGGCCCGCCCGGACACAGCGCCTCACCAGTACCAGCAAAGCCCTTACGGCACCATTCAGCACCACCCGACGGGCGCGCCGGCCACAGGCCACCGCCGTAACCCGAGCCAGGTCAGTGTCAACAGCCTTGTCGGCCCGTTCCAGGCGATGGGTGTGGGCCAGACGTGGCACGGTGGCCCGCAGGCGCATCCCTCCCACGCGCAGGGCCCGGTGCACGTCCAGCCGGCCCGCCAGCAGGCGTCATGGGGAAGCGGCGTGCCCGGACGACCGCCCTCGGCGTCCGGATTCCACGCGGAGCCGCCGCGTGGCCGTGGCTCATCGAGGACACGGCCGGGCACCGGGCACAATCCGCCCCTCACGAACCCCTACGGCACGTCCCAGCCCTACTTCGTGAGCGCGCCGCCGCAGGGCGGTCCGCAGGTGTACGCCCCGACACACGTCCACCCCCAGGGCGCGATGTACGCGCAGCCTCCCGGTCACCCGGCGCCCCATCAGACGGCCGTGCCGCACAGGGCACCGCGGCGCTCGGACGGTCCGCAGCGGCAGAACCCGCAGCCTCCGCGTGCGGTGTCGCACCAGGCGACACAGAACCCGGGGCCAGTCATGGCACCCGACCTGCACAAATACTTGGTCATGAAGCCCGAGAGCGCCAAGCCGTGGAGTGAGGCGCCGCGCTACAGGAATCACCCGACGGGGAGGGAAGGCACTGTCGTTCTGGAGTACTTCCACACCTGGGAAGACACCTACAGGGAGCGCCACCGACTTCTGACGGAGGCC
This sequence comes from Streptomyces sp. NPDC047841, assembly GCF_040704085.1. Lineage (NCBI taxonomy): Bacteria > Bacillati > Actinomycetota > Actinomycetes > Kitasatosporales > Streptomycetaceae > Streptomyces > Streptomyces sp. NPDC047841. Next base: position 47,058 of record NZ_JBEYRP010000018.1, on the reverse strand, counting down.
CTGGGGAAGGGGTCCGTCACACAGCGCTCAGCCCCCTTGTCGGGTTATGAGCAAGGCTACCTGGCGAACCACCATCCGGCGCTGCAATCGTTCTTCGCGTATCAGGAGAGGCACCCGAACAGCCACCAGGACGCCGCGTCGCGGAGGCGGGGTGCCACCAGGTACAAGGTCGGGAACACCCGGTTCACGGTGCACTCGGATTCCAGCAACGCATTCACGAGCCATGCGGTGGAGACATACACGGCGGCAGTCCGGCGGATCCTCGCCAGGTTTGACGTACCTGAACTGGAAGTGCACGTCTCGCGCTACAACAACACGCACTACGTCATCAACGAGAACAAGGTGGTGGAGGAACACAAGATCGACACCGACGGCATACCGTCGCTTCTCCATGACGGCCGGGTGGCCCTCTTCCTGCCCCCGTCGACGATCATGATCCTCGCCAAAAGCCACGTGAGCGAGGACGCCCTCATACATGAGATCGGTCACGCTCTGCACTTCACCCGGAACCTCGCTCTCTACGAAGAAGTGGGTGCTGCGAAGTGGATCGACGCCGAGACGCAACGGCTCGCCGCCAGCGCCACCACCAGTGCCGCGATGCCCGGATACGCCGGGCAGAACGCGCTGGAATTCGTTGCGGAAGTATTCCTGCGTCTGGTCAAGGGACAACGTGTGGACCCGGAGATCATGGCCATGTACACGGCCTTTGGAGGAGCGCTGCCGAACAGGTAGGGCCAATCCCGCACCGAGTCGATCGCCACCATCCATTTTCTATGTGACAGGAACTGCGCATGACGGAACAGCACGCACTTGCCGGGCGGAACATGGATCCGGCACCCACCGACGACGCACATGACGACTCCGACTCCATCACCCTGCCCATCCCGCCGCCGGAGATCATCAGCGCCGCCCGTTTCGCGCGCGGCCAGTGGCTCACGGAGGTCGATCCCTTCTGGGCGGACGAGGACGACGTGCCGTCGTGGGCAATCGTCGGTGAGTGGCAGACCGATTCCAGAGGGCTGATCGTCGCCTGGCGCGCGAACGACGCGTACCGGCCGTCGCCACTGGCGCTGGGCTGGCCCGAACCTACGGACCCGGTCGACCAGGCGATGCAGTGGGCTGCCACCGGACACGGGCCGGTCGAAGCAGTCCTGCGGGCCCTCGTCGACGCCGAGGAGGTCGCCGTCCTCACCACGCTGGACGGGTCCTTCGTCACCGCCCTCTCCCAGGACGGCGCCGAGGTGGTACCCGTCTACACGGCCGCGGACCAGATGCTGGGCGTCGGTCGTCTGACCGCGCGTACGGCGCCCGTCGCCGAGCTGCTGGACGGGCTCCCGGACGGCCACGAGTTCTACCTCAACCCCGCCGGCCCGGTCGCCATGCGCGTGCGGACCGAGGCGTTGCGGGAAACGCTGGCCCGGGCATCGGCCGAAGCCGAGCGTCCGGAAGACCTGTCGCCGGGCCTCGAACCGCCCTTCGTGCCCGTGCCCACACAGTCCGCGGAAGCTGAGGAGTCACTGCAGGCCCCCGTCGGTCCCTGACCCCTCCGGCCGGCGACGGCGGGCGAACACCGCCCGCCGTACCGACCCGGCCGAGAGGACCCGGGCACCCTGGAGTCCACGCCTTGATGGCCGGGACGGCGTCCGGTCGCCGCCTCGCGTGCCCCGCGACGGACATGTGATCCCCGGCGCCCCCGGATTCCGTGTCCCTAGTGAGCGGGCCGGAACCCCGGCTCCCCAAGCCGGCCGGACCGGCCCGCCGGTCGTGCACCGGCTCGGTGGACGGCCTCGCCCCCTGGGCGGCGGACACACATCTTCTTCGAGGAGACGGTAGTGGGACGTGTGGAGAACAAGATCGCACTGGTTACGGGCGCGGCACGCGGACTGGGCCGCAGCCACGCCGTCCGTCTCGCCGAGGAGGGTGCCGACATCATCGCGCTGGACATCTGCGCACCGGTCGCCGGCATCGACTACCCGATGGCCACCCTCGACGATCTGCGCACCACCGGGGACCTGGTGGTGAAGGCGGGTCGCCGGGTCGTGACGGCCGAGGTGGACGTCCGGGACCGGCAGGCCCTCACGGAGGCGGTTCAGGCCGGGGTCGCCGCGCTCGGGGGCCTGGACATAGTGGTGGCCAACGCGGGTGTGGCGGCGTTCGGACGCTGGGACGACACTGACGGGCAGCAGTGGGAGGCCGTGCTGGGTGTGAACCTCACGGGCACCTGGAACACGGTGGTCGCCACGATTCCCCATCTGCGGGCCCGCGGCGGCGGTTCGGTCGTGGTCACCGGCTCGGTCGCCAGCGTCGAGGGCCTGCCCTGCGCGGAGGCGTACACGGCCTCCCAGCACGGTGTCTTCGGACTGGTGCGCTCGCTGTCCGCGGAACTGATCGAGGAGCGCGTACGCGTCAACGCGGTCCGCCCGACCGGCGTGTCCGGAACGGGCATGCCGCAGACGCTGCACGCGGTGGCGGACGTCCAGGCGGGCACCTGCGGGGAGTCCGCGTTCCGCCACGGTTTCGGGGCCGACACCGTCGAGCCCGCGGACGTCAGCAACGCGGTGCTGTACCTGGCGTCCGACGCGTCACGGTACGTTACCGGTACGGCCATGCCCGTGAACGCCGGCCTGATCAGTCACTGACCGTGCACCGCCACAGGGACCGAAGGGACCGGCATCCCGAACATGACCCGCGCTCCGCGCCCTCAGAGGGTGCGGGCGAGCAGGGCGAGGAGCTCGGTCCAGTGGCGCTCGGCCGCAGCGGGGTCGTAGGCGGCGGTGTCGGACTGGGTGTAGCCGTGGTGCGCGCCCTCGTAGACCTCGCACCGGTGCTTGACGCCTGCCTCGGTGAGTGCCCGCTCAAGGCGCCTGACCTGGTCCTCGGGCATCGACGGGTCGTCGTCGGCGTGCGCGAAGTACAGCTCGGCTCTGACCCGGCCGGCGAGCAGGTGCGGGCTGTCGGGCGCCTCGCTCGCCAGCCAGCCCCCGTGGAAGCCGGCCGCCGCGGCGACCCGGTCGGGATGGGTGCCGGCCGTGTACAGCGCGAGCCGGGCGCCCATGCAGTAGCCGGTGACGCCCACCGGTCCCTCCGCGACTGAGGGGGCGTCCGCGAGCCAGGCCAGGTAGGCCCCGGCGTCGCGCTCGGTCAGGTCCGGCGTGAGCGACTCCATGACCGGGACGATCTTCTCCACGATGTCCGGGCGGGCCTCCATGTCGATGAACTCGGGCAGTTCCACGACCGGGGCGGGGCCGTGCCGGTAGAAGACGTTCGGGACGAGCACCGCGTAGCCGGACGCCGCCAGCCGGTCGGCCATCGCCTTCAGGTGCGGGCGCAGCCCGAACGCGTCCTGGTACACGAGCACACCCGGGTGTGCCGTCCCGTCGTCGGGGTGGACGAGGTACGCGTCGGCGGTACCGTCGGCGGTGGCGATGTCCACGGAGGTTCGGCTCAGGGCGCTCATGGCGGGGCAGCCTTTCGGTGCGGTCGGGACGGGCGGCGGCACCACGGCACACCGCCCTGCTCACACATGACGAACACACCTGTGTGTCCCGCGATTCCCGTTCGCCATGACCGATCGACATATGTTTCTCCGCCCCGGCGGGTCGCGAACGGGCCTCTGCTCGGACCACATGCCGAACACGGCACCGGCGTGCCGGCGTGCGCCCCGCCGAAGTCCTCTCCGCCCGGCCGTACCCCGGCCGCCAGGAGGGCGGTGGACGGCTTAGCTCGGCCTCGGTCACCGGATCCCGGCTCCAGCGCGCGCCCTTGGTCGGTGATCATGGCGGCGACCGCCCGGGGGCTCGGAGCGCCCGAGATCCAGACGGGCACTCCGGGCCAGGCCTTCGGCATCAGCGGCCCGTCGTGGAGCAGAGTGAGCCGCCCCGGCGCCGTCCCGGGGACGCCGACGTGCCACAGGTCGCACCCCTGGGCGCGGTCACACAGGACGGCGCTGCCGTCGCGCCGGTGTTCCAGGGCGTAGCCGCCGGGCGACGCCGGGGACGCGAGGACGAGCGGTCGGCCCGCCCGCCGCGCGGTCGTGTCGGCGGTGCCCATCGCGGGTCCAGGGGACGTGCAGCGCGGTGGCGCGCGCGGCGGGAGGCGGCCGTTCCGCCGGGGGAGAGGGAACGGCCGCCGGATCCGCCGCACCTCGATCGTGCGGCGGAGCTTCCCATACGGCAACGGATCAGGCACCCCGGAAGGTTCACACCTGCCGGCTCGGCTCCGGAACGGTCCGCCCGCCTCCGGGTCCCGCTGCGAACTCATCGTACACACAACCGGGTTGGAGCCGGGAACGCCTGATGTTTCTCCGCTTAGACACATATGATCGTCCGGCGACATGCCACGACCACATGTCACGGAGCCGGTGGCCCGGCTCTGCCCTCACACCGCGAGGACAAGACTGACGTGAACGACGACTTCCACCCCGGCCGCCGACGCCTGCTGAAGATGTTCGGGCTGGGTGCCACCGCGACCACCGCGACCCTCCTCCAGGCCGACCCGGTGCTCGCCGCGACGCTCGGGTACGACGAGAAGACCGGTGTCTCTCCGACCTCGTACCGTGCCCCCAAGGGGCTGGCGAAGAACACCGCCGCCAAGCAGACGGCGCTCGACTGGATCTCGGCCAACGAGGGCGCGGTCAAGAAGCTGAGCGACGAGGTGTGGCAGCACGCGGAGCTGTCGCTGCGCGAGTGGAAGTCCTCCCTCGCCCACGCCAGGCTGCTGAAGGACAACGGCTTCACCGTCGAGTGGGGCGCGGGGGGCTTCCCGACCGCCTTCGTCGCCACCTACGGCACGGAGGGCCCCGTCCTCGGCTTCAACGCCGAGTACGACGCGCTGCCCGGCCTGTCCCAGAAGAAGGGTGTGGGCAGCCACGACCCCCTCGTCTACAACTACGACGCCTACGGCCCCACTTACGGCGCCGGCCACGGCGACGCCCACAACACCCTCGGCGCGGGCGGCACCGCCGCCGCGATCGCCGTCGCCCAGGCGATCCGGGCGGGCGGCCTGAAGGCCCGGGTCAAGCTGTTCGGCAGCGCGGGCGAGGAACAGCTCGTCGGCAAGGCGTACGCCGTCAAGGAAGGCGTGTACGACGGACTCGACGCGTTCCTGGACTGGCACCCGTTCAACATCACGGTGCCGTTCTGGAACACCACCAGCGCGCTGATCTCGGCCACCTTCACCTTCCTCGGTGCCTCCGGTCACGGCGGCACCCCGCTCGGCAACAAGAGCGGTCTGGACGGTGCGCTGCTGATGGCCACGATGTCGGAGTACCTGCGGGAGAAGAACGTCGCCCCGTCCGGGCGGTTCCACTACGCGATCATCAACGGCGGCGGCGCGCCCAACGTGACCCCGGACATGTGCTCCATCTGGTTCTTCGTCCGCGAGGGCAGCCCGGCCCGCGCCCGGGTGCTCTACGACAAGATCGTGGAGTGCGGGAAGGCCGCCGCCCAGGCCAGCCAGACCCGCCTGGTGCACAAGTTCCACTCCGCCACGTGGAACCTGCTGGCCAACAAGGCCGGCGCGGAACTGCTCAACGACAACATGCAGCAGATCGGCGCCCCCAGGTTCACCGACGCCGACCACGCCCTGGCCAAGAGCATCCAGAAGTCGCTGGGCAAGCCCGAGGTGGGCATGCCGACCGAGCTGACCCCGCTCGCTCCCCCGGCGGCCGCGTACACCGGCGGGCTGGCCACCGACACCGCCGACATCAGCTGGCAGGCGCCCACCGCCGTGCTGCTGTCCGCGGCCTACCCGCCCGGCATCCCGAACCACAACTGGGGTGTCACGGCGACGGCGGCCACCAACATCGGGCACCAAGCCCTGCTGTCGGCCGCCCGCTACCTGGCCGCGGCCGCGATCGACCTGATCGAGCAGCCGGAGCGGCTGGACGCGATGAAGCAGGAGTTCAAGGACCGTACCGAGGGCGTCGCATGGGCGTCGATGATCCCGGACGGCAACCAGCCGCCGCTGTACGAGCCGCCGGCCGGCTTCCTGAAGGCGACCGGGCAGAGCTGGCCGCCGAAGGGCGTGACGTGGCCGGTGCCCCCGGTGGTGTCCACCGAGCAGCTCGGCACCACCGGCCCCAGCCTCCCGCCCGTCACCTGACGTCCGTCGCGCCCGCGCACATGCCGCCCGTGGCCGGTTCCTCCCGGCCACGGGCGGGTCCGTGTCCCGCCGGTGGACGCGGCGGTCACCGTGCCAGCGAGGCGGCGTCCCCCATGACGACCACCGGGTGCAGCGCGGGATCGAGGGTGCGCAGCAGTTGCCTCATATGTGCCTCAAACAGGCTCACACACGCGTGGGTCGGGCCGCCGTGGTCGACGTGCAGCCATATTCCGCCGCCCCTGTCCGCGCCCTGCGGGCGGCTCCAGTCGAGCGGGGACCTGCCGGTCACGCGGTTGTAGTCGATGGCGACGACGTAGTCGAAGGACCCGGCGAGGGATTCGCCCTCGAAGCCGGTACCGCCGACCGTGAACCCGCCCGAGCGCGTGTACGGCAGTTTCGTGCCCGGGTCGGGCAGCAGACCGCCGGCGTCGCTGAGGGTGAACACGCCGATGGGCGAGCGGAGATCACCGAGGTGGTGGTCCGTGGTCCAGCCGTGGAGGGCGTTGTGGGCCTGCCAGACGGCGCCGCCTTTCCAGCCGGTCGCGGTCTTCCGGTACAGCACCACCCGGGAGCGGGAGGAATCCTTGCCCTCGCCGGTGACCAGCACGACCTGCTGTGCGTCGGCGGAAACACGGGCGGCCGTACCGGGTCCGAGACCGGGAAGGGCGGCGAGGCCCCCGCGGGCACCGTCGGCGTGCTGCGCCGCCCGCACGGGGGTGGCGTCCGGGGCGGACGGCCGTGCGGAAGGGGTCCCGTCCGGTGTCCGGTCCACCCGGACGGCGCCCTGGCCGCCCTGGGCCGCCGTGGCGCCGGTGGCCCCGCCCGGGCCGCCGCAGGCACCGACGGAGAAGGTGGCCACCAGGGCGACCACCGGCAGCGGCAGCCGTGGGCCGGCCCCGGCGAGCAGCCGGCTCTTGGGCGCGGGCTTGCGGTGCCGGCCTCCGTGTCCACGCTGGTCGGATGACGACATGTCTGGGACATCCCCGTTTCTCGACGGTTCTCGGTCGGAGTGGGCGTTCGCGCGAGCGGGTGCGGTGCTGCCCGGGTCGCGCCCGCCGGGCCGCGGACAGGTCATACGCGTGAAGGCCCCTGCCCGCCGCACGCGGGCCGGCGATCACACGTTACAGCGACCGCGGTCCCGGGTGTGAAGAGGGCACGGCGCTGACTCATGTCGCAGGCGGGTGTCCCCGGGGGCACACACGGCTGGTATGGGCAGCCGCGGACGGACCGACGCGATCCTTACACCTGTCGCCACCTTGCGACCTTCGGTGGAGCAAGGGCTGGCCGGCCGGGACCGGCGCCTGGAACCGGGACGCGGTGATCCTCGGCTGCGCGGTGGGTGTGTGGATCGGCGGCTTCGACCTGATCTACGCCTGCCAGGACGCCGGCACCGACCGCGCGACCGGCGTGAAGTCGGTGCCGGCGCGGTTCGGCGTCCCGGCCGCCGTCCGGGGGCGCGGGCCTGTCACACCGTCACGACGGTCCGGCGATCTCAGTCGCCGCTCCCCCGGCGAGCGGCGGCGGCCAGGGCGCGGAACTCGTCCCAGCGCACCTTGGGCCGGGGCAGCGCGCGCCGTTCGAGGTAGCGGTCGGTGGCCCGCTTCGTACGGCGCAGCACGCCCAGGGCGTCACCGGCGCGCCCGGAGCCCATCGGTTCCACGACCTTCTCCGGAACCAGCAGCAGTCGGTCACCGGCTGTCTCCAGCCGGCCGCGGACCAGCGCGTTGTGCATGTTGTTCAGCAGCGCGTCGTGACGGTGCACCAGCAGCGAGGCGGGTCCGGGCACCGCGGCGCAGTCGGCGGGCACGTCCACGACGTAGCCGCCGTCGGTGGGCGCCGGCCGGGTACGGGCGAGCACGGGCGCTCCGGACGCGTCGCGGGCCGCCAGCACGGCGCTGGCGTACCGGGACAGCTGCTCGGCGCCCGGCAGCGGGCCCGGGCCGGCGTCCGGCCGGCTCTCCCGCGGCCCGGGCACGGTGAGCGGAGGCCGGACGGCGACCTGCTCGGGCGTCACCGTGATCAGCAGTCGCAGGTAGTACCAGTCCATCGTCCACCGCGCGGGGGCGGAGACGTACGACCGGCTGTGCGGCTGCCGTTCGAAGAGCATCCGCCAGTAGTCCTCGGCGCCTTCGGTACCCGTCATGATCTCGTCGGGGCACTCCGCCCTGCCGCCCACGAAGATCTGCGGCGCGTCGGTGAGGCCGCTGCCCGTGGGGTCGGAGAAGAGCAGGCCGACGCGTCCGTCGCGGCGGATGTTCAGTGCCTTCTGCGCGAAGGCGGGGGAGGTGGTCAGCAGCAGGGTGCCGTTCTCGTTCCGGCGTGCGGCCGTCGGCCAGGCGGCTGGGGTGCCGTCGCGTCCGAGGGTGGCGAACTCGCAGGTCCGGTAGGCCTCCAGGACGTCCAGAGGGGCCGCGTCGAGAACTGTCACGGTTCTTCTCTTCCGGTGGGCAGACGTGGGTCGGGGAACACGTGTCGATGACGGGTGGTGGTCAACTGCCGCTCGCCGGGTGTCAGTTCGGCACGCAGGGCCGCCCGCTGCGGGCAGGCTATCAGCCACACATGTGCGGATGACCGAATCCGCACTCTCACCTACATGTTTGAATGTGCAAGGATTTGCGGGCCGGCCGCGTTCGACCGGACCGGTCGGCCGCATTCGACCGAATGGGAGCGCCGAGGCCGCCACGGCTCCGGCGCACGAGGAATGGGAGGATCGCATGTCCACCATGAGGACGCAGGTGAAGCTACGGAGTACTGCCGTCGCCGCAGGCATGGCGGCGGCCCTGATCGGCCTCGGTGCCGGCGCGGCGAACGCCGCCGGCTGGCCTCCGCTGCAGGAAGGCGCCTACCTCTACTCGGGCACCACCGGGACGGGCTCGGTGACGAAGGTCGACCTCGGCGACCTCGGGACGTGCCACACGCTGTCCCAGGCGGCGCGGTCGATCCAGATCGCCAACGGCTCGGCCTCCGTGGAGCTGTACACCTCGGCCGGCTGCGGCGGCGCCACGGCATGGCGCAGCGGCACGCTGACCCAGACCGACCTTCCCCGCCCGATGCTGAGCTACCGGGTGGTCCCCGCGTAACGCAACCCGCAACCCGCGAAGTGCCCGGGCCCGCGCCGTCGACGGCGTGGGCCCGGGCATGTGTGTTTTCCCCGCCGGAGCCTGGCCCCGCCGGACGGCGGCCGCGCCCGTGACTTAGGCGCACCCGGGACCGCCCCCGCCGCCGGGGCGGACAGTCAAACGACGGTCGTCCGTCGCGGGCCGCGGGACGAGACTGGGAAACGTCCCGTTGATACGTATGTCGGGCGAGACGCCCCCTGTGCCGGCGTCTTGTGCGGTCCCGCACGCCTCGCCCCGGGATGCCCTACTCGCACAGTCACGTCGTCGTCGGCAGAACGGACAGAGGTACAACATGGTGAACACATGGCTGATCACGGGCGCGTCCCGGGGGTTCGGGCGCGCACTGGCGGAGGCGGTCCTGGCGGCCGGCGACCGGCTGGTGGCGACGGCGCGGCGTCCGGAGCAGCTCGCGGACCTGGTCTCCCGCCACGGCGAGCAGGTGCGCGCGGTGGCCCTCGACGTCACCGACCCCGTCGCCGCCCGGGAGGCGGTGCGGGCGGGCGTCGACGCCTTCGGCGGCCTGGACGTGGTGGTGAACAACGCCGGGTACGCCAACAGCGCCCCCATCGAGGAGATGGCGGAGGACGACTTCCGCGCCCAGTTCGAGGCGAACTTCTTCGGGGTCGTCAACGTCACCCGGGCCGCCCTGCCGGTGCTGCGCGCACAGCGCTCGGGCACGTTCGTGCAGTTCTCCTCGCTGGGCGGCCGGGTCGGCGGCACTCCGGGCATGGGTGCCTACCAGAGCGCGAAGTTCGCCGTGGAGGGCTTCTCCGAGGTCCTGGCGGGCGAGGTCGCGCCGTTCGGGGTGAAGGTCGTCATCGTGGAACCCGGTGCCTTCCGCACGGACTGGCAGGGCTCCTCGATGGAACTGCACGCCGTGGGGCCCGACTACGAGGAGACGGTCGGCGCCATGAACAAGTACCGGGCGGAGAACAGCGGCAACCAGCCCGGCGACCCGGTCCGTGCCGCCAAGGTGCTCATCGACGCCGTACGCGACGACGACCCGCCGCGCCGGCTCCTGCTCGGCGCCCAGGCGGTGACCATGGCCCTGGAAGCGGGCGAGGCCCGCGCCGCGGAGACCCGCAAGTGGGCCGCGGCCAGCCGCGCGGCGGACTTCCCGGCCGGGGAGTAGGCACGCCGCCGAGACGCCCCCGGACGTCTCCCCCGCACCCCCGACCCTCGCCCTCCTCCTCCCCACGGCACCTTTTCCCACCCCTACCAAGGAGATCACTCATGTCTCGCAAGACCTGGCTCATCACCGGCGCGTCCAGCGGCCTCGGCAAGGCCCTGGCCGAACACGTGCTGGCCCACGGCGACCAGGTGGTGGCGACCGCCAGCTCCACGCGGGCCACCACCGAACTGGCCGCGCGCTACCCGGAGACCGCGCTGGCGGCCAAGCTGGACGTCACCGAGGCCGCCGACCGCGCAGCCGCGGTCCGTGCCGCCGAGGAGCGCTTCGGCGGCATCGACGTCCTCGTCAACAACGCCGCGATCGATTTCGTCGGCGCCCTGGAGGAGCAGGACGAGAGCGACTACCGCAGGCTGTTCGAGGTCAACTTCTTCGGCGCGGTAGCCCTCACCCGGGCGGTCCTGCCCGGGATGCGCGGCCGGCGCAGCGGCACCGTCGTCAACGTCTCCTCCATGGACGGCCTCGCGAGCCTGCCCGCCAACGGCTACTACTCCGCGAGCAAGTTCGCGCTGGAGGGCTTCACGGAGGCCCTGTGGCAGGAGATCGAGCCGATCGGCCTGCACGCGATGATCATCCAGCCGGGTTCGTTCCGCACCGGCATCGAGAACCGGACGAAGGTGTCCGGCGAGAGCATCGAGGACTACGCCGCCACGGCCGGCGCCTTCCGCGCGATGATGGGCAACCTCACGCCGGACATGTTCCCCGGTGACCCGCAGCGCGCCGCCGAGGCGGTCTACGACGCCGTCAACGCCCCGCAGCCGGCCCACTGGGTCGTCCTGGGCAGCGACGCCCAGCGGCGGATCGGCGTGAAGCTCGAACAGCTGCGGGCCGAGTTCGAGGCCGGCCGGGAGCTGGCCCTGAGCACGGACTTCCCGGGGGCCGCCGACAACGCGGTGCTCTGACTCCTCCGCAGGCGCGCGGTCTCGCGGGCCCGGGCCGGCGGAGTCCCCTCCCGCTCACGCCGGCCAGTGGAGTTCGTCTCCCGGTAAGGGGGCGAACAGCCGCACGGTCTCCACGTACAGCCAGGCCAGGGTCAGCGTGATGCCGAACGCGGCGGTCCAGGAGTGGTCGCGGGACGTGCCGTGGGCGATGCCGTTCTCGACCTGCCCGAGGTGCAGCGCCAGGAAGACCGTCCCGAGGGTCACCCCCACGACGCCCGTCAGCACGCCGAGTCCCGGCGGACGCAGTCCGAGCCCCTGTGTGCCGATGAGGGGGAGGAGGAGCCAGTCGGCGCACGCCAGCAGGGCCGCCGCCAGCAGCGCGGCTCCGGTGAAGCCGTGGAACCGGCGATGCGCCCGCAGCCAGTGCAGGGCGTGGGCGAGGAGGACACCGGCACCGGCCGCCATCGTGCCCAGCACGGTCTGCACGAAGACACCCGGCGAGAGCCGGCCGGACACCGTCGTCGAGAGCACGCCGAGGAACACGCCCTGCGACGCCGCGAACGTCAGCGTCCGGGCCGGGGAGGCCGTGTTGCTGCGGCGCTGGACGAGTACCAGCGCCGCGGCGAGCAGCCCGGCGCCGCCTGCGATGCCGTACGACGCCGCCGCACCGACCGGGACGAGCGGCAGCAGCGTCCACGACAGGACGGCCATGAGGGTCGTGACCCCGAGCCCGGCCGCCGCCCGGGACAGGACACCGTCCATCGTCATCAGGTCGCCCACGACGAGCGGCGGCGGAGCGGGATCGGGCGAGGGCACCGCTTCCACCTCCGTGCCGGGGCTGATCCGGTCCGGTGCCACGGGAAGCCCGGCACCCGCCTCCGGGACCGCCGTCTTGCGCCCGCCCCCGCGCCCGAACTGCGGGCGGGACAGGATCGGATTGCTGCTCTTCAACGCGGGCTGCCGCACCGTCGGTGTCACGCCTGTTCCTCTTCTCCGCCTCCTCGGACGTACCGCGCCCCGGGCAGTCCCGCCGGCGCGGAGGCCGCCGGACATGCCGGCCGCCGCCCGCCGCCCCCCGGGGGGACGTCCCCCGCCCGTCAGCCGCTCGACGGCGGGAGGCCGGGTGCGACCGCTGCCCGACGGGCGGTCACGGCAGCTCGAATCCCAGCGCCTCGGCGGCCGTCTCGGCGGTGGGCTGCGACCAGTGCCGCGCGACGGCCTCGGCGGTGGACAGCGACCGCGGTTCGGCCACGTCCAGGTAGAGCGTGCCGTTCAGGTGGTCGGTCTCGTGCTGCACGATGCGGGCGGGCCAGCCGGTGAAGACCTCGTCGACGGCGCGACCGCGCTCGTCCTGCCCGCGCAGCCGCACCCGGGCGTACCGGGCCGTCACCGCCTGCCAGCCCGGCACGCTCAGGCATCCCTCGAAGAACGCGGCCCTGGCCTCGCCCTCGGGTTCGTACGAGGGGTTGACCAGCACCCGGAAGGGCTGCGGGGTCCGGCCCCGCGCCTCCAGGGCTTCCCCCGGCCCGCGCGCCCCGTCCTCCAGCACGGCGATCCTCAACGGCACGCCGACCTGGGGCGCGGCCAGTCCGACGCCCGGAGCCGCGAGCATCGTCTCGCGCAGCGCGGCCGTGAACCGGTCGAGCAGCGCGTCGTCGAGCTGGCCGTCGTACGGTTCGGCGGTCCGGCGCAGCACCGGGTCACCGGCGGCCACGATGGGCAACGGGCCGCCGTGCTGGAGGAGTTCCTCCACCAGCCGGGTGAGGGGGGCGGGTGTCGGCTGCGGAGCGGACATGGGTCCTACTTCCCGGGTGGACGCGGAGACAGGTGCGCTTCACACGTGTCCTGATCATCTTCCACACGTATGCGAGGGAGCCCCCGGTTCACCCGGCCGGGCCGGCACCGGCCGCCGGTCGGCCCGGACGGCCGGTGAAGGGCGCCTGTGGCACCGCGGGATCAGGCGGGGAGGACGTTGTGGTTGAAGCGGAAGACGTTGTCCGGGTCGTACTGCTTCTTCACCGCGGTGAGCCGCTCGAACCGCTCCGGCCCGTACGCCTCGCGCACCCCCTCGGCGTCGGTCGCCTCGTCCGGGGAGAGGAAGTTCACCATGTTCCGCCGCGCCGCCCACGGCCGCAGCCCGTCGACCAGCTTGGCGAGGTCGGCCCGCAGCGCGTCCTCATGGCCCGGCGCCCCCACCGCGAAGGCGAAGAGGACGTACGGCAGGCCACGGCTCGACACCGCATCAGGGACGGCCGGCTCCCGGTCGAAGGCACCGCCGAGCGCCCGGATCTCCACGTTCGCCAGCGTGCACCCCGACTCCGCGCCGACCAGTTCCAGCAGTGCCCGTTCCGTTTCCTCGGTGAACTCGTCCAGGCAGACACTGCGGTCGCAGTACGGCATCGGGTCCACCGGGTCCATGTGGATCTCCCCGATGGCCGAGTAGGGCTTCTCCCCCACCAGGTCGATCAGCGCCGGCGCGGCCGCGCGCAGCGGCGCGATCAGGTCGGCGCCGTCGGCGGCCGGGCCCAGGTAGCCGATCCGCAGGCTGACGACGAAGGCGCCGCGCAGCGGTTCGGGCAGCACCGGGATGTCGGGCAGTCGCTGGACGGCCACGGAGGAGGTCATGTCCTCCCCCACCGTGGGCAGCCAGGCGCGCCAGGCGGTGAGCACCTGGGCCAGGTGCTCACCGGGGAAGTAGATGCAGCCGCCGTAGAAGCGGGAGACCGGAAACACCTCGAACTCGATCTCGGTCACGACACCGAAGTTGCCCTTGCCGCCGCGCACGGCCCAGAACAGGTCGGGTTCGCTCACCGGGGTCACCTCGCGCAGCTCCCCGTCCGCGGTGACCATGGTCAGCCGGCGGACGTGGTCGGCCGCGTAGCCCAGGCTCCGCCCCAGCAGCGGGCTCTGGCCGCCGCCCAGGGTGTAGCCGACGACGCCGACGCCGGGCGCCGAGCCGACGAGGGGGGCGAGGCCGTGCTCGGCGGTGCGCGGCAGCACGTCGTCCCACCGGACACCCGCCTCGACCCGCACGAGGCGTTCCCGCTCGTCGACGACGATGCCCCGCATCCGCCGCGTCGTGATCAGCAGGCCGCCCTCGGCCGACGAGACCACCTGGTGGGCCGCGGACTTCACCGCGACGGGCAGGCCGTGCCGCCCGGCGAACCGGACCGCGGCCCGCACGTCGGAGGCGTCGGCCGCCCCGACCACCACGGCCGGACGGAGGGCGCAGGTCAGGTTGAACGTGGCGCACTCCTCCTCGTACCCCGCGGCTCCCGGCTCCAGAACGGGGCCGCGCACGGACCCACGCAGGTCCGCCAGGTCCGCCGGCCGGACATTGACACTCGCCACGCTGATCACACCTCACTGCGCACATGTGGAGCGTCCCGCCGAGACCATCCGTGTCCCGGCAGACGGAACGCACAGGGACACACCCTGACGTCACCGGAACGAGTCGGACACACCTAATCGTTCACTCCGGCGGGGCCGTCTCACATATCGACGGAATCGGTCCTTGACAGGGCCCACCTCACGCACGCGCTCACTCACACGCACACGTGAACCGGTCACCGGCGAGGACGCGGCCGGGGCACTCGCCGTGCAGCGGCTGCCGGCCGGACCATCGCTCTCCTCCCGGACACCCTGGGCGGAGCGCCCCTTGGACCAGGTGGGCGAGATCCGTGCCCTGGGCTGCGCGCCGGACCGGGAGCCGCCGGTGCCGGACGCCGTGCCCTCGCGTGGACTGCCCTTTCCCGCTCCGCGCCGCTGGCTGCGTGCGGCCGGCTTCGCCGCCCTCGGGGGGCGCGCCGGCGGCCGAGGCGCCGCCGGGCCCGCCGGGTCCGCGTCGCCTCCCGGGTGACAACACATGTCACTCGGCGGACCGCGCACACCCGTGCCCGGAGCGGCTCGTCCGCCCGCTGACGGGAGCCACCCGCACAGAGGGAGCACAAGAAACATTTCAGCCATACCGCGTGACGGAAACCTCACGGGCATTTAGGCTGCTGTCCCGAGTGGGGTGGAAAGGTGGCGGCCGGTGCGGTACCGGCCGGGCGGCCGTCGCCGCGACGGAGCGGAGGCGGCGGCGTAGCCTCGCACTGCGCCCGGAGCACCCGTGCGCACAGGTGGGCCGATCCGCACCGGGTGTGAGGTCAGCGCTGGAGGGAGTGGGGGACGGTGGAACCGAGCATCGGAGCGATAGTCGGCCGCGAACAGGAGCAGGAGGTGCTCTCCGCCTTCGTGGCCGCCCCCGAGGGACGGGCCCTCGTCCTGCGGGGCGACACGGGTGTCGGCAAGAGCGCCCTGCTGGACTACGCCGCCGACCTCGCCGCGGACGAGAAGCACCGCGTGATCCGGGCCGTCGGAGTCGAGGCCGAGTCGGAGCTGCCCTTCGCCGGGCTGCACCAGTTCCTGTACCCGCTGCTGTCCTACATCGACCGGCTCGACGTCGGCCACCGAGGGGTGTTCGACGTCGTCTTCGGCCGGAGCGAGGGCCCGCCCCCCTCGGTCATGACCCTCGGCATCGCCGTCCTCGACCTGCTCTCGCTCGCGGCGTCGCAGAAGCCGCTCCTGCTGGTGCTGGACGACGGCCAGTGGCTGGACGCCTCCAGCATCGAGGTGTGCGGGTTCGTGGGCCGCCGGCTCACCGGCAGCTCGGTGAAGCTCGCGGTCGGCCTGCGCGCCGACCTCGCCTCCGGCTTCGACACCGCAGCGCTGCCCGCTGTGCCGGTGACCACGCTGTCGGAGAAGGCCTCCGAGCAGCTGCTGGACATGCGCCACCCGGGCCTGGACCCCCAACTGCGCCGGCTGGTCCTCGACGAGGCCCAGGGCAACCCGCTCGCCCTGCTGGAGCTGCCGCCCTATGTGCGCGGCAACCTCCCCGCCCACGGCTCCGGGGAATCGTTCGGCTACACCGGCGTCCCGCTGCCCCTGCGGCTCCAGCACGTCTACGGCGCACGTATCGAGGGTCTCGGGGACGCCGTACGCGCGGAGCTGCTGCGCGGCGCCCTGGACGGTGTCGCGGCGGGCACCACGGCCGGCGGTGCCCGTGGCGCGCGCTACCGCATGCGGGACGCCGACGAGGCCGCGGCCTGCGGTCTGCTGGACATCGACCCGCTCAACGGCGACTTCGTGTTCCGGCACCCCCTGGTCCGGTCGACCGCCGTGCAGATCGCCACCCCGAACGAGCGGCGCGCGGCGCACGCGTCCCTGGCGGAGGTGCACCGCGCCGACGTGGAACGGCGCGCGTACCACCTCGGGGCCTCGGCGGTCGACCCGGACGAGGAGATCGCCGCCGCGCTGGAGACGGCCGCCGAGTCGGCCACCCGACGGGGCGGCGCGCGGGCCGCCGTCGCCTGGCTGACCCGGGCGGCGGAGCTGAGCGAGAACCACGAGGAGCGCTCCCGCAGACTCGGCGACGCCGCGTTCATCGCCGGGCACGCCGGCCGGCTCGACCAGGCCCAGCAGCTCGTCGGCTCCGACTCGACCGCGGGAAGAATCGATACTCCCGCCTCGGTGGTGGCATCGGCCTACGTCGCGCTCTACGAAGACGGGGACGTCCGCTCCTCCCAGCACCAGGTGCTCGCGGCGATCGAGGGCGTCCGTGACAGCGGTGCGACCGAGCCGGCCGAGGTCCTGACCCGGCTGGTGAACCTGCTGCTGGCCATCAACCAGTACGCGAGCGACGCGGCGTCCTGGGAGCGGGCACACCGGCTCATCGACTCGCTGGGCGACCTGGTGTCCCCGCATTCGCGCCTCTACCAGGACGCCTGGGGCGACGTGGTGCGCCGGGGAGCGGGCGTGCACGAGCGGGTGGAGCGGGCCTTCGCGGACCTCGGCACGCTGGATCCCTGGGACATCAGCAGGCTGTCGGTCGCCGCCTACCACGTGGACACGCTCAGTCAGTACCGGCCGCACCTCCAGCGCATCGTGGACCGCGAGCTGGAGACCGGGGCCCAGGTCTCCGGTATGACCATGCTGCACCTGATCATGCTGGACCAGATCGCCGTCGGCGAGTGGGACGAGGCGGACCGCACCGGGCAGCGCGGGCTGGAGCTGATGACATCACAGCAGCACACGTTGTTCGCCCATCACAGCAAGGCGTATCTGGGGCTGCTGGCGGCGATGCGCGGCGAGGTGGAACGGGCGCGGGAGCTCCAGGCCGCCGTCGACGCCTGGGCCCGCCCCCGCGGCGTCGGCTTCCTCACCCAGATCGCCGACGCCATCGGCACCACCGCCGCCCTCAGCGAGGGCGACTACGAAGCCGCCTACCTCCACGCCATCGGCATCACCCCGCCCGGCGCCTTCGAGCCCTACTCCCACCAGGCGTCCCGTACCCTGCTCGACCTCGTCGAGGCCGCCCTGCACACCGGCCGCTCCGAGCAGGCCCGCGGGCACGCCCTGGCCGCCCAGCGGGCGCGGCTGCCCGAGATCTCACCCCGCCTGGCCCTCGTCACCTACGGCGCCCTCGCCATGACCGCCGCCGATCCCGCCGAGGCCGAACAGTTCTACGACCGGGCCGAGAACCAGCCCGCCGGAACCCGCTTCCCCTTCGAGCTGGCCCGGATCCGCCTCGCCCGCGGCATCCGGCTGCGTCACACCCAGGGACGCAAGGCCGCACGTCCGCCCCTGACCCTGGCGGCGGAGGCGTTCGAACGCCTCGGCGCGACCACGTGGACCGAACGGGCCCGTGCCGAACTGCGGACCACCGGCACCCCCGCCCACCCCTCCGCCGCCCACCTCGCCGCGCTGACCTGGCAGGAACGCCGTATCGCCGACCTCGCCGCCGGCGGCCTGACCAACAAGGAGATCGGCCAGCGGATGCACCTGTCACCGCGCACGGTCAGCTCCCACCTCTACCGCGTCTTCCCCAAGCTGGGCATCAGCTCCCGGGCCGCCCTGCGCGACGCCCTGGGCAAACTCCGCGACGAGCAGAGCGTGTGAGGGGGAAGGCCGGGAAAGGGGCCCGGCACGAGCCGGCCGGGGTCGGCTGGGACCGTGCACCGCGGATCTGTTCCAGGGCCGCGGTACATGGTGACGCCCGCGACACGAGGATCATGGTGACGCCGACGGCACGACGGTCACGGTGACGCCCACGACACGGCCGTCACCGCGGTGGCCTCGGTGACGGTGGCGAGCCGGTCGTAGTCGAGCGTCTCCGGCACGTCCGTGCCCCGGTGGTAGTGGGGGTTCCGGAAGTTCGCGGTGTCCGTGAGCATGAGCGCGGGAACACCCCGGTTCCAGAACGGCGCGTGATCGCTGCGCCCCAGGTGGTTGGCCGGAGGCACGGCGAGCCCGATCAGCAGCCCGAGCAGCCCGTCGGGACGCGGGTCGCGCAGCAGCAGGCCGCTGACGGACGGCGAGGCCGCCGCGGCGGCCCGCTTCCACACCTCGGCCGCGGCGGCCGAGGAACGGCGGTGCACCACCAGGGTGAAGTCGCCCCGGTAGCCCTCGTCACGGGTCGCGGCGGACGCTTCGGGGAAGACGCGCCCGAAGCCGGCGGGCAGACGCTGCGTCCCCGGGTCGTCGGCGAAGTAGCCGACCGACTCCAGACAGATCATCCCGCGCACACCGCCGTCGCCGACCAGTTCCCGGGCGATCTGGCGGGAGCCGATGAGACCCAGCTCCTCCATGTCGAACACGGCCAGGACGACGCGCGGGGCGACGGGCGACGCGGCCAGCAGACGTGCCGTCTCCAGGACCACCGCGACCCCCGAGGCGTTGTCGTCGGCGCCCGGGCTGCCGCTGACGCTGTCCAGGTGCGCGCCGATCACCACGGCCGGCCCGGCACCGCGACCGGGCAGCTCGGCGATGAGGTTCGCGCCGCGCAGCCGCCGGTGGAGCCGGGGCTTGAGGGCGAGGGCCCGGTGTCCGTGCCGGTCGGTGGCGCCGGCCTGCCAGCGCACGTCGAACGGCTGCCGCCGCACCAGCCAGCCCGCCGCGGTCAGTTCGTCGTGCACGTACGCCTCGGCACGTTCCATCATGTCCGGCGCCCGGCGCCGGCTGCGCGGGCCCGCGGCCAGGAACTCCACGTGCCGCCGCAGCCTGCCGGCGTCCGGGCGGGGGCTCCGGCCGGGCGCCGTCGTCGGGTCGTTCGTCATCCGGTACTCCGGTCACCACGGGGATCAGGGACAGCGCGCCGGCCGACGGCCGGGCCCCCGGCAACGGTCAAGAGCGACGGGAGGGGAGCGCTCGGGGCGAATTTTAGTCGGCCGATCAGTGAACCCGCGCCGGTTTCCGGCCCGTTGATCCAGAGGAGGACTCCTGCGGCCGGTGTGTTCATCGGCTGGCCCGGCCGCAGGAAGGGAGCGGCCGTCCACACGTTCTTCCCTGATGTGGGGGCGGCCGCTCCACCCCCCGTCCGTCCCCGGGGACCGTCGTCGGTTCCCCGGACATGTCACAGGACCAGCCTCTCCGCACGCCACACGGCCACCGGGCGATGTCGGACCCTGTCGTCACACGTGTCGCTGCGGGCAAGGATGCGCGTGAGCCGGGTGGGTGCCGCGGGCCGCGGACCCACTGAGACACCTGTTCTTCGGGGCGTTAGAGTCGAGAGAAGTGTCAGTGTCTCGGTGTGAAGGACGGGTATGGGCGGGTCGCAGGAGAGTACCGGGACGTGGGAGGACGCCGCCCTGACCCGGGCCGCGCAGGCGGGCGACGTGTCGGCCCTGGCGCTGCTGCTGGAGCGGCACCGGCCGAGGATGCGCGCGGTGGCACTCAGCCTGCTGGGGCCGGGCCCGGACGTGGACGACGTCATGCAGGAGGCGGCGCTGGTGGCGCTGCGGCGGATCGTGGACGTACGCGATCCCGAAGCGGTGGGACCGTGGCTGCGCATGGTCGTACGCAACCACTGCCGCGGCCTGCTGCGGGCCTCCCGGCGGACGGAACCCCTGGACGAGGTGCCGCTGCCGCAGGACGGCGGGACTCCCGAGCAGGTGCTGGAGAGCCACGCACTGCGGGACTGGATCTGGGAGGCGGTCGAGTCGCTGTCCCCGACCCTGCGGCTGCCGGTGGTGCTGCGCTACTTCTCCACCGGGATCACCTCCTACCAGCAGATCGCCGGAGCCTGTGCGGTGCCGGTGCGTACCGTGCGCAGCCGCCTGCACCAGGCCCGCGCCGCACTGGCCCGGACCCTCGCGGACACGGCGGACTCCGGGCACGAGGACGTGCTGCGCCGTACGGCGGAGAGCTGGCGGGAGGCACACGACACGCTGGCGGCCGCCGAGCGCGGCGAGTTCGGCAAGGTGGTCAGGGACCGCTACTCCCCCGGGGTCTCGCTGCTGGTCGGCGGGGAACGGCTCGGCGGTGCCGACCTGCTGCTGTCGGGCATGGACCTCGACCTCTCGGCGGGGGTGCGCCAGCGGCCCCGCCACATCGTGGCCGGCCGGTCCCTCGTCGTGTGGGAGATGGAGCTGATCAGCCCGGCGGACGACCCGGACCACTGCCCGCCGGGCGTCGCCTGGATCATGACGCTGGACGCGGGCCGCGTCGACCGGGTCTCCCTGTACCACAGCCCCCACCCCGAGGCGCTCCCCGAGCCCGTGGCGGCCTGAGCCCACACCTTCACGGAGGTGTGACGCAGGTCACCTCGTTCGGATCCAACTTTCCGGTTCCGGCGGTGTCGTGTCGGTGCAACCCGCGTCCACACGGCTCATGGAGGCCCCGATGACCGCGTTCCACACGCACCACGACGGCTCGACCCCCGACACCGACCCGCTCTCCCCCGGCACCCACACCTACCGGCTGGCCGGACTGGTGCAGCGTTACCACGTCCACGGCGCCGGTCCGGTGTGCGTGGCCCACTCGGGCGGCCCCGGCATCCACTGGGAGTACATGCGGATGCCCGCCCTCGAGGAGCACCTGACCATGGTGTACGTCGAGCCCGTCGGCACCGCCGAGGACAGCCGTCTGCCCTCGCACCCGCACGGGTACACCCGGGAGCGCTACAGCAGCTTCCTCGAGACGCTGATCAACCGGCTGGGGGTGTCCCGGGTGCACCTGCTGGGGCACTCGCACGGCGCCTTCGTGGCCGCCTACCACGCCCTGCACCGGTCCGGGCAGCTGGCCGGTGTCGTGCTCTACGAGGGCGCTCCCGTCACGGGGCCCGAGCACGGCGCGGAGGCGGCCCGCATGGTGGAGGCGTTCGTGGCGAAGCACGCCGGCCACCCGGGACTGCCGGGTGTGCTGGCCGCGTTCGGTGCGATGTCCGGCATGTCCAGTGACGAGGACACCGTGGCGGTCGCCCGGGGTGTGCTGCCGTCGTACTTCGCCGACTACTGGGGGAACGAGGAGAAGTACGTGCCCTTCCGGGACGCGATCCGGGCCACGTACATCTCCGGCCTGGACGAGGACCTCACCCCGGACGTCGTCGACGACCGTGCCGCGCTCAAGGGGCTGACGGTGCCGGCCCTGGTGATCGTGGGCCGTCACGACGTGATCTGCGGAGTGCGCTGGGGCCTGGAACTGGACGAACTGATCCCCGACTCGCGGCTGCTGGTGCTGGAGGGCAGCGGTCACATGGGGCACGTCGAGGAACCCGGAAGGTTCGCGGACGCGGTCCTCGACTTCGTACGCGAGACGGCACCGCGGGGTGGCACGGCGTAGCGCCCGGCCTGCCATGCCACGCGGGGCCCCGGCGGGGGCGCGCTCGACGGGGGCCGGCGGGGCTGCTCCTCGGGGGCCCTGGCGGGGGGCACTCGACGGGGACTGCGGCGGGGCCACGCTCCACGGGGACCCCGGCCTGGGCTGCTCCGCGGGGGGCCCGGCGGAGGCATGCTCCAGCTCCACGGTGACCCCGGCGGGGGCACGCTCCACGGGGCCCGGCGGGGCTGCTCCTCGGGGGCCCCGGCGGCGGCATGCTCCAGCTCCACGGTGACCCCGGCGGGGGCACGCTCCACGGGGCCCGGCGGGGGCACGCTCCACGGGGCCCGGCGGGGCTGCTCCTCGGGGGCCCCGGCGGGGGGCACTCGACGGGGACTGTGACGGGGACACGCTCCACGGGGACCCCGGCCTGGGCTGCTCCGCGGGGGGCCCGGCGGCGGCATGCTCCAGCTCCACGGTGGCCCCGGCGGGGGCACGCTCGACGGGGGCCCGGCGGGGCGCAGTCGACGGGACTCCGGCGGGGGCACGCTCCACGGGGACCCCGGCAGGGACACGCCCCACAGGGACCCCAGCAAAGTTGCCGCACGAGCACCCCGGCAGGAACACGCCCCACGGAAACCCCAGCAAGGCTGCACCACAGGCCCCCCAGCAGAGCGGCTTCTCGGGAGCAGGGGACGCTCGCCGTGCGACGCGGCCGGGGGCCGGGGCGGACCGGCGGGCATTGCGCGGGGCGGACGCGCCGGGCCGGTCGCCGGTCCGGCCGCACGTCGGGTCCTGCGCGACGTCCGGCCCCGTGCCCCGGCGCGCGGCGTACGCGAGGCGGTGACGACGCCTCGGCGGACGCCGCGCCGGGAGCCGTTCGCGCGGCGCGGGCACGCGGGTCAGGTGCCGGCCGGTCTGACGCTGTTCAGCAGGTCGGCCATGGCGTCGCTCGTCACCGTGGCGACCGGGATGCGCGAGCACTCGGACATCTCCAGGACGACGACATCCGCGGACCCGGAACGTCCCGCCTTCCACAGCCGCGACCGGCCCTGCGCTCCCACGCTTTCGCAGCCGTCCGCCGAAGGTTTCACGGGCGACGCGGTCATGCCCGCCGACTCCTCCCTCTCACCGGCCGGCCGCAGGACGATGAGCACCTCCCCGTCGGCCAGCCGCGTCAGCGGCCGGCAGGTGCCCACGGCGTCCCGCGTGTCGCTCACACACGCGCCGCGGGCGGGCGGGGACAGCGGCTGGGACGCGAGGAACGCGACCGGTCCTCCGCGGGCGTCGTCGACGGACAGGGCGTACCACCCTCGCGGCAGAGTGACGTCGACCGCCCGCTCCGGCCCGAGCAGACGCACCGATGCGGCGGGGCCGCGCACGGGGGCGACCAGGGACGACACGGGGGACGCCGTCGACGCCGTCCCGTGCGGCGGACCCGCGTCGCGCAGTCCCGGCAGTACGAGGGCGAGGACGGCGACGGCGGTCAGGCCGGCCGCGAGCGCCGCCGCGTTGCGCCGGCGCCGGCGCCGCGCCTTCCGCCGGATGCCGGCCATCCGCCCGGGTGCGGGGCCGGGCGCCGGAACCGCAGCCTCCAGGAGGCTGCGGACCGCGCGCTCCACCTCGTTCCACTGCTCCTCATCCGGCTCGGCGGCCATGACTGATCCCCTTCCATACCCCGGGCACGGTCTCCAGTTCCGCCCGCAGTGTCCTCAGCGCCTTGGCCGCCTGGCTCTTCACGGTGCCGGGGTGACAGCCAAGCACCTGCGCGGTCTCCTCCACGCTCAGTTCCTCGAAGTACCGCAGGACCACCACCGCCCGCTGCCGGGCGGGCAGCCTCCGGACGACCAGGGCGAGTGACTGCTCCAGGTCCACGGCGTCGAACGGGTCACCGGTCCCCGCGCTCTCGGGCATCCGCCCGTGTTCGTGCGGTATCTCCCCCCGCCAGCGCCGCTGCCACCACGACAGGTGGGTGTTGACCAGCGCCTTGCGTACGTACGCCTCCGGGTTCTCCGCGCCGACCCTGCGCCACTTGGGCCACACCTTCGCCAGCACCGTCTGCAGGAGGTCCTCCGCTAAGTGTGCGTCACCCGTCAGGAGCCAGGCGACCCGCAGAAGTCTGGGCCCACGTGCCGTCACGAACTCCTCGAAGGTCGCGTCGGCCCTCCCCGCCGTCCTCATCTCACTCCCGTCCCCGAAGGTGGCCCCGCACCCTTCCACACGCATGAACACCCTTCACGGTTGCCGGCCCGCACGGAACGCGCGACACCTGCGTCGCTCCCGGCACACCTGGTGGATACACATGGCTCGCAGACCCGCGTGACGGACGGAAGCCGCGCCCACCGTCAGAAGTACAGGGCGCGGTGGTTGCGGTAGGCGAACGCGTCGCCCGAGCTGAGTATGGCGACGATGTCCTCGCAGAAGTGCCGGTAGTCCGTCTCCTGCTCGGCGGACAGAGTCACCGAGACGACCGGCTCGGGGCCCACCGCCTGCCGCAGGGTGCTGAGCAGGCCGTCCGACGGCGTCAGCAGCAGGACGTCCAGGACGCGCCGGAGACCGTCGGGGAGGACCGGCTCCCGCCCTGGTGGCGGGGCGGGTGTCCCGGTGGACGTGAACAGCTCCAGACAGGCGAGCAGATTGCCGAGGTCGGTCGCCGTGACCTCCACCGGGTACAGGCTCGTCAGCTGGTCGCCGCCCGGACCGTACAGCGCGTACCTGACCTGGACCCGGCCGCCCTGTGCGGGGCCGGCGGACTGGCTCGCGGCGTACCACTCGAACCACAGCGGCAGTTGCACCAGCACGTGCACCCAGCTGTCGTAGGCGTCCGAGATGACGTCCTCGTCGTCGGTCCGCAGTCCCTCGCTGTGCAGTCGGTGGAGGTGCCGGAGAAGGGGTTCCTCAAGGCTCTCGAACTTCGCGAAGAAGACGGGATCGTCGGGGATGAGAATGTGCAAGGCCCCTCCTCTCACCAGCTCGTCGCCTCGTGAGGGCGAGCGGTCGCCCGGCGGCCGGAAGCCTGTCATGAGGATGAACGGAGCAGCCCTGCGCGGAGTTCATCCGTCTGCCACCCGGTCACATGCATCCTGGCACACATATCGCTGGGCGACGAAGCGCGGACCGCCCTGCGGGACCTGCCCCATCGGCCCTGAAACGCTGCACGACCGACGTGAAATGTGTTACCGCGCACGGTTCACCGGCACATCTACCAGGTATTCCGTTCGGAAGACGGCTCATGTGGGTAGGAAACGTCGGCATCACTCTTCCGCGCGAGTGCACATCAGCACGTATCGTGAACAGTGAGCATGCCCGGGCGAACCGTCCGGCGTCGACACTTTCCGGCACGGGACCCCCTGCGTGGGTACCATGCACACGTCATTTATATCGAGGAGTGAATGGTCGTGACCACACAGTCAGCCGCCACACTCCGATCGCGGTACGTGGAACAAGCCGCATCGGACCTGGAGGAGAACCGCCGACGGCAGCAGGAGCTGGCGTCGAAGATCGAGGTGCTGAAGCAGGAGGAGGCACTCCTGGCCGACATCTTGAACCTCGCCGAGCGGTACGAGGGCTTCGCGGACGCGTCGCGTCTGCCGGAGCAGTTGCAGGACGAGCCGGCCGTCGGGAAGGTGAAGCGCGCCCCGGGCGGAGGCGGCTCACGGCGGCCGGCACCGGCCAGGACCGCCACCGCGGGCGGCGCGGCGCAGGCGGGCGCGAAGGGGAAGTCGCGTCAGCCTCTGCTCGGTGACCTGCTCACGGATCTGCTCGGCCACCACGACGAGCCGCAGCCGGCGAAGGAGCTGCGGGACGAGCTGATGGCGAAGCACCCGGACCGCGCCCCCACCCCGCAGGTGGTGCGCAACACCCTTGAGTCGCTGGTCGCCAAGGGCCGCATCCGGCGTCACAAGCAGCAGCGTTCGGTCATGTACACCCTGCTGGAGCCCGGCGCCTGACGTCAGCGCCCGTCCCGCGGGCAGGCTGTCCACCAGCCGGGCACCGCCGTGCTCGCGGGACGGGTCGAACCCCGCGTACGGCCCGGCCGCGTCTGCCCGGCCGCGCTTCCCTGCCCTCGCCCGAGTTCTCTGCGCGCCGGCCGGACGAGGTGCGCCGGCGCGGAACCGCATTGCCCAATTCGTTACCGAAGCACACGACACCAGGGCACCTTCCGATACGTGTGAAGGGTGGGTGCTCGCCCGGGGACCGCCCCGGGCAGAGCCCCTCCACCGATCACGGAAGGACAGACCTTGAGGAAACTGTTTCCCACCACCCGCGCGGGACGCGCGCTCACGGTGGGTGCGGTACTGCTCTCCGCCGGGGCCGCCCTCGCCCCCGCCGGGACGGCCGCCGCAAGCACGGTGACGGCGGGCCGGGGCGAGGCGGACTACGTCGCTCTCGGCGACTCGTACGCCTCCGCGCCGCTCGTGCCCACCCAGGTCGACGCCACCTGCCTGCGCTCCAGCCAGAACTACCCCTCGCTGGTCGCGCAGTCCAAGAGCGCCACGCTGACCGACGTCAGCTGCTCGGGTGCCACCACCGCCGACATGACGGCGCCCCGGGCCGACGGCGTGCCGGCCCAGCTCGACGCCGTCCACCGCGGGACCGACCTGGTCACCGTGACGGTCGGTGGCAACGACATCGGCTTCTCGACCGTCCTGGGCACCTGCGCCCAGCTGACGGCGGCCGATCCGGCCGGCACCCCCTGCCGGACCCACTTCGCGGGCACCGGGGCGGACCGGATCTCGGACGCGATCGCCCGCACCGGGCCCAAGGTCGCCCAGGTGCTGCGCGGCATCCACAAGCGTGCGCCGCACGCCAGGGTCCTGGTGGTCGGCTACCCCGACCTCTTCCCCGACGACGGCGTGGGCTGCACCAGCAAGACCGTGCCGCTCGCCATGGGTGACTTCGCCTGGCTCCGCGACAAGGAGAAGGAACTCAACGCGATGCTGGCCCGCCAGGCCCGCAGGGGCGGGGCGCGGTACGTGAACACGTACACGCCCACCGTCGGCCACGACCTGTGCGCGCCGGCCGGCGAGCGGTGGATCGAGACCTTCGCTCCCGAGACTCCGGCGGCGCCGGTGCACCCGAACGCCACGGGTGAGCGTGTGATGGCCTCGGCCGTCGCGACCGCGCTCCCGCGCCACTCCTGGCACCGCTGACCTTCACGGCATGGCCGGCCGCCGGACCGGCCGGGGACGTGTGACGACCCGTCCCCTCCGGCCCGGCCGCCCGGTCCGTGCCGCGGGCCGGTCCGGCACCTCGCGTACCGGACCGGCCTTCGCTGTTCCGCGGGGTGGGCGCCACGCGCTGTCAGAGAAGGCTGGACGGCCCGGGGCCGCATCCCATGAGCACGACGCTCTCCGTCCAGTTCCACACCTGCGTCCCGGTCGGCCCGGCCGGCTCGGTGTAACCCGGTGCCGCCGGGGCCGGCCGCTCGCCGGGAGCGGCGGCGGCACGGCGGAGGAGGGCACGGCGGTGGCCGGTGTGCCGTAGGTCGGTGTGTGCCATGGCCGTCATGTCCTGCCCTCGCTGTCCGGTCCGCGGTGTGGGGTGAAGGGGGATGCGGGTCCCGTGCCGGGGGAAGGGGCACGGGACCCGCGGTCTGGTGGGTGTGTGGGTGTCAGGCGGCGGTGGCGTTGATGGTGACGGGGATGTTGTCGCGGGTGGCCTTGGAGTACGGGCAGATCTGGTGGGCGGCGTGGGCGAGTTCCTCGGCGGTGCTCTGGTCGACGCCGCCGAGGACGGGGTTGAGGACGGCGGAGAGGGTGAACTCGCCGTCGTCGCCGTGGGTGAGGGTGATCTCGGCGGTGATGGTGGTGCTGGTCAGGCGGATCTTGCGGGTGGTGGCGGCGCGGCGCAGGGCGCCGAGGAAGCAGGCCGCCCAGCCGGCGGCCAGGAGCTGTTCGGGGTTGGTCGCGGTGCCGGCGCCGCCCAGTTCCGTGGGCAGGGCGAGGCTGGTCTGGAGCAGGCCGTCGGAGGAGCGGACGTGGCCGCCGTTGCGGCCCTCTCCGTCGACGTCGACGACGGCGGTGTAGCTGACTGCCATGGCTGCTGCTCCCGATCTGGAACGAGTGGTGTGCGGGCACCTCCGGCCGGACACCTGTCCTGTCACCGGTTGGGGTGGTGACGCAATCATGGCAGGGCCATGCGTCACCAGTCAAGGCGGTGATAGCGGTCAGAGTGTCCTCGGCGTCGGGAGGAGCGCCCGGGCGGGGACCGGTGTCCAGTCGGTGCCGCTCAGGTGTCCGAACACCTGGTCGCCGAAGTGGAACGCGAAGCCGAGCGTTCCCGGCCGCCCGAGTTCCGCCGCCAGGCGCCTTCGTGCGGCCACCACCCCGCCCTGGTCCACGTCCGGCCGCGAGGGCCACTCGGGGTGGGCCAGCTGCGCCGGCGTGTGGAACACGTCCCCGAGCACGATCAGCCGCTCGCGCCCGGCGGATATGACGTACGAGGTGTGTCCCGGGGAATGGCCCGGAGTGATGAGCGCGCGCACCCCGGGAAAGATCTCCTCGCCGTCGGCGACGGACGTGTGGGCCGCGCGCATGAGTGCGAGGACGTCGGCTGCCGGAGCGCCCGGGACGGTCGTGCCACAGCCGTGCGGGGCCCACTCCCGGGCGGCGACGAGGTAGCGGGCCTTCGGGAACGTCTTC
This sequence comes from Streptomyces sp. NPDC047841, assembly GCF_040704085.1. Taxonomy (NCBI): domain Bacteria; kingdom Bacillati; phylum Actinomycetota; class Actinomycetes; order Kitasatosporales; family Streptomycetaceae; genus Streptomyces; species Streptomyces sp. NPDC047841. The sequence continues at coordinate 18,548 of NZ_JBEYRP010000018.1, read as the reverse complement.
TCCGGTGTGAACGCCCAGCCGGTGTGATCGACGTGCAGGTGGGTGAAGGCCACCGCCTCGATGTCCTCGGGCGTGTGCCCCAGCGCGGCGAGCACCCGGGGCAGCGCACCGCAGTCGCTGTGTCCCACCAGTTCGCCGGAGACGTGGACCGGCCCGCGCACGGGCCCCATTCCGGCGTCGATCAGCAGGCGGCGGCCGTCGCGTTCGACCAGCAGGCCGCCCGCCGACATGGGCACCCGGCCCTCCTCGTCGAGCAGCTCCGGACGGGCGTCCCAGTAGTCCGCGGCGAAACCCGGGAAGAAACCCGACGGCAGCATGGCCATCGCACCGTCCACGACATACGTCAGACGTACGTCACCCAGCACGAGCGACCGGACGGCGGACTGCCGGTTCAGCGTTCCGATGTTCATGTCGTCTCCCCTCCTTGTGCGGGTCGCCGCGGTCAGCGGACGGCTCCGCCCGCCGGGGCCTGCTGCCGCTCGCCGGTGGCGAGCCGGGCGAGGGCGTCGAGCACCGCGCACAGCAGCTGCCGGGCCGGGGAGCCGTCCGGGAGGCGGCCGTCGTCGCCGAGCTGCTGGTGCGCCTGGAACAGCAGGAACTCGGGTTGCTGCACGACGTGGGCGTTCATCTTGTGCAGCACCTGGCGCAGGGCCAGCTGGGCCCGGACGGTGCCGAAAGGACCGGGAGAGGCCCCGATGACGGCGACCGGCTTCAGCGCGAGCGCCGGTCCGTCGTCGCCGGCCGGGCGGGACAGCCAGTCCAGGGCGTTCTTCAGCGCCCCGGGCATCGAGGCGTTGTATTCGGGCGAGGCGATCAGCACCGCGTCCGCCTCCCGGACGCGCCGGCGCAGATCGACGACCTCGGACGGCGCCGGGTGTTCCTGGTCCTCGTTGAAGTGGGGCAGCCGGCCGAGCCCGTCGTAGTGGTCGAAGTGGTGCTGCGGGCACAGGCGTTCGGCCTCTCGCAGCAGGGCGGTGTTCAGGGAGCCGCGGCGCAGGCTCCCCGACAGGGCGAGGACGTTGAGGGCTGTCACGGGGGTTTCCTCCGCGGTTCGGGCCGTCCCGGGTGTGCCGCCGTGGACGGGTGGTGGATGGTGTGCGGGCCGTCGGCCTCCGCGTGATCCATCCTCGACGCCCCGCCGATACCACGCCAGCAATGACTACCGAAAACCCTGCTGTGCGCCAAATGAACGGGCTAAAGTGCCGACTGTGCGACAAATCCTCGACGAGACGGATCAGCGGATCGCCGCCGCGCTGATCGCTTCACCACGCGCCTCCTGGCGGGCCGTCGCCGCGTGCCTGGGACTGTCCGAACGCACCGTGGTCCGCCGCGTCGGTCCGCTCTACGCCGACGGCACGCTGCGCGCCACCGTGGAGCGCAATCCGATCCGCTTCCCCCACCTGGTGCCCGTGGCCCTGCGCATCCGCTGCCGTCCCGAGCGCATCCGGACGGTCGCCTCCACCCTGGCGCGCCGTGCCGACACCCTGTGGGTCGACATCCTCGGCGGCGGCGACGAGATCAGCACCATCCTGTTCCTGGACGGGCCCGAGGCACGCAACCGCCTCCTGCTGCGCGACCTGCCGGCCACCGACGCCGTCCACGGCTGGACCTCCCACACCCTGCTGCGGGTCTTCCCCGCCTCCCTCAACTGGGGTGCCCGGCTGCTGGACGAGGAAGAGGCCGCGCGCCTCGGAGTACGGCCGTTCCCGCTGAGCTCCCCGCCGGCGGCCCCGCTGCCCGCCGCGGACCTGGCCCTGATCCAGGCCCTGACCGAGAACGCCCGCGCCGACTACGCCACGCTCGCCGAGCGGACCGGCACCACACCGCGCACCGCCCGGCGCCGCCTGGAGGCACTGCTGCACGACGGCACGGTACGGCTGGTCACCGAGACCGACCTGGCCCTGCTCGGACTGCGCACCAAGGCCCAACTGTGGCTGTCCGTCGAGCCCAGCGCGCTCCAGGCCGCCGGCGAACGGCTCAGCCGCGAACCCGCCGTGCGCTTCACCGCCGCGACCACCGGACCCGCCAACCTCCTGGTCATGGTCACCACCACCGACCTGGACGCGCTCTACCGCTTCCTGACCGACACCATAGGGGCCATGAGGCAGATCACCTCCGTCGACACCACACCGGTCCTGGCCACCGTCAAACGCACCGGCCTGACCCGGCCGGGTTTCTGAACGACTCGTATCGACGGCCGAAATGATGTGTCGGTTCTTCGACACACGTCATATGGCGGTGTGGCCAGTTCCGCTCTTTCGCTCGCATGGTTGAAGCTGCAAGATTCTCGTGTCCCTGCATGTGAACCAGACAGTCTGGTGACACGTTCCGACGACGTCGCCACGACACGGAAAGGTTGGTGGCATGTTCAGCCCCAAGGCGAGAGTCCGCAGCGCTGCGGTCGCCGCGGCCGTGACCGCGGCTCTGATCGGCTTCAACACCGGAGCGGCGCACGCGGCCGGCTGGCCCCCTCTGCAGGAAGGCGCGTACCTCTACTCGGGTCCCGACGGCACGGGGACGGTGACCACGGTCGACCTGAACGACATCGGCACGTGTCACACGTTGTCGAAGCCGGCCCTTTCGACGCAGGTCGTCTCCGGCTCCGCGGCCGTCCTGCTCTACTCCGGGCCCGACTGCACCGCCCGGTACCCCTGGGGCACCGGCTCGCTGGCTCAGCAGAACCTGCCCTGGGCGATGCTGAGCTACCGGGTGGTCAGCGCGTAACACCCTGTCCGGTGGTCGCTGTGTCACGGCCCCCCGCCCCGGTGGTGCGACCCACCGGGGCGGGGGTCGTCAGTCCGCCAGCAGGTGGGCGCGGCCGAACAGGGCGGCGGCCGCCCGTGCGGTCGGCGTGCCGGAGTCCAGGTCCGCGCCGGCCTGCCGCAGCACCGCCACGACGTCGTCCGCGCCCTTGAACAGGGCACCGGCGACGGGTGACTGGTCGCGGGCGTTGCGCAGGTCGGGGTCGGCGCCGAGCGCGATCAGGGCCCGTACGGTGTCGGCGTGGCCGTGATAGGCGGCGAGCATCAGGAGGGTGTTGCCGGCCGCGTCGGCGGTGTCCACCGGGAGCCCGTGCTCCACGAACTCCACCAGTGGTCCGGTGCTGCCCTGCCGGGCCAGGTCCATGGCGATGGCCATGACGCGTCGCGTCTGCTCAGCGGTCAGTCCGCCGCTGGTCATGTGCCTCTTCTCCGGGTCGTGCGGTCACAGCGGTTCCGTTCACGGGCCGGCCCGGCGCGAGCGTGTTCCGTGCTCGCGCCGGGCCGGGCGGGTGCCGTGCGGGGCGGGGTGTCAGAGGTCGCCGGCGGCCAGGGCCTCGATGGCCTTGCGGACACCCTCGCCGTAGGCCGGGTCGGCCTGGGTGCAGTGGGCGATGTGCCGTTCGACGGTCCGCTGGGACGCGCCGTTGATGGCACGGGCCGTGTTCTCGAAGAGGGCCTGCCGCCGTTCGGGGCTCATCAGGCGGAACAGGTCGCCGGGCTGCTCGAAGTAGTTGTCGTCGTCCGCGCGGAAGTCGAACCGGTCGGCGACGGCGCCCACGGCCTGGCTCGGCTCACGGTAGGCGGGCTGTTCCTGCCAGCGCCCGTAGGAGTTGGGCTCGATGCCCGGCGTCGCCCCCTGGTTGCCGTCGACGCGCATGCCGCCGTCGCGGTGGTAGCTGTTCGCCGGGTTCTTCGGGGCGTTGACCGGGATCTGGTGGTGGTTCACGCCGAGGCGGTAGCGCTGGGCGTCGCCGTAGGAGAAGAGACGGCCCTGCAGCATCCGGTCGGGGGAGAAACCGATGCCGGGAACCACGTTCGCGGGGCTGAAGGCGGCCTGCTCGACGTCCGCGAAGTAGTTGTCGGGGTTGCGGTTGAGCTCCCACTCACCGACCTCGATCAACGGGTAGTCCTTCTTCGACCAGACCTTGGTGAGGTCGAAGGGGTGGAAGCGGTAGCTCTCCGCGTCGGCCTCCGGCATGACCTGGATGAACAGCTTCCACTTGGGGAAGTCGCCCCGCTCGATCGCGTCGAAGAGGTCACGCTGGTGGGACTCGCGGTCCTTGCCGATGAGGGCCTCGGCCTCGGCGTCGGTGAGGTTCCTGATCCCCTGCTGGGTGCGGTGGTGGAACTTGACCCAGAACCGCTCGCCGTCGGCGTTGACCAGGCTGTAGGTGTGCGATCCGAAACCGTGCATGTGCCGGTAGGAGGCGGGGATGCCCCGGTCGGACATCACGATGGTGACCTGGTGCAGGGCTTCGGGGAGGTGCGTCCAGAAGTCCCAGTTGTTCTCGGGGTCCCGGAGGTTGGTGCGCGGGTCGCGCTTCACCGCGTGGTTGAGGTCGGGGAACTTCAGCGGGTCGCGGAAGAAGAACACCGGGGTGTTGTTCCCGACCAGGTCCCAGTTGCCCTCGTCCGTGTAGAACTTGAGGGCGAAGCCGCGGATGTCGCGCTCGGCGTCGGCCGCGCCACGCTCGCCCGCGACGGTGGAGAAGCGGGCGAACAGCTCGGTCGTCCTGCCGACTTCCGAGAAGATCTTCGCGCTCGTGTAGCGGGTGATGTCGTGGGTCACCGTGAAGGTCCCGAACGCGCCCGAGCCCTTGGCATGCATCCGGCGCTCGGGAATCACCTCGCGGTCGAAGTGGGCGAGCTTCTCCAGGAACCACACGTCCTGGAGGAGCATCGGGCCACGCGGACCGGACGTCAGGGAGTTCTGGTTGTCGGGAACCGGTGCCCCGGCGGCCGTGGTCAACGGCCTCTGGTTGTTCTCGGGCAAAGCTCGCTCCTCGCTGAGTGGTCGCTCACGTGTGTTCAACGCGTGGCAACCAGGCGGAACGTGCCCGCGCGAGCCGCCCTGCGGTTTGCACCGACACACATCCTATGGTGGAACATATGCACGTCAAGTGTGACCTGGCGGCGTAGGTGTTCCGGACGTCAGCGCGGTGTCCCCCGCCCCCCGGCCTGCCGGCCGTCGGCCGTGACGAAGCGGAAGGTGCTCGTGATGGCGTCGAAGAGGTCGTACACCTCCTCCCTCAGCGGCAGGTTGGGGCTGGCGAGGGTGACCACGAGGAACCCGTCCGCGCTGCCGGGCACGGGCACCGTGGTGTGCATCGTCAGCAGTCTGACGTCGATGTCACCGGTCAGCCGGGTGGTCTCGGTGCCGGTGACCCGGGCCGCCTTCCCCACGGGGGGGAGGTCGACCGAGGTGATGACCCGGTCCCTGGGGGCGGCACCCGTCGCCGTGGGCACGCCGAGCTGCGCGGAGAGCACCGGCAGCGTCAGCTCCTGGCCCGCCGGGGTGGTGACGGCGAACACCATGCCGTAGGCCATGAAGAGGCCGTCGGTGTAGAGCGTGGCGGTGCCCGCGGCCAGCAGGGCTCCGTGCCTGCGGGCCGCCCGGGTCACCGCGCGGCCCTGGCGGAACATGTCGTTGATCCGGGCCCGCCGGCGCGGGTCGTCGGTCGTCGCGAGGGCCCTCGCCCGGGTCCGGGCGAGTTCCTCGCCGCTGAGCGAAGTTCCGGGCGGAGCCGTGCGACAGCTCGGGGCCGAACGCCGCGTCGAAGTCGAGGGTGTGGTGCCCGATGTCGGTGTAGTCGTGCACGAAGCCCAGCATGTCCTGGGCCTCCTGCAGTTCGCTGCCGGGTATGTTGACGTCCGAAGGCGGCGCCGCCCGCCTTCAGCAGCGCCCCGCCCGCGACGAAATCGAGCAGGCCGGTGAGGAAGTCGCCGAGGCTGACATCACCTGGCCGCGTTCAGCTCGGTTTTGCCCGCGTCGACGGCATCCTGGGTCCTGCGGGCCTCGGCCTTCTGCTCGTCCGTCGGGTTCTCACCGAGCTGCTGCGGCGCCTGATCGGCCTGGGGCGCGGCGGCGCGGGCCCGGTCGAAGGTGTCCTGCGCCTCGCGCAGCCGGAGCGCGCAGTCGCCGTAGGCCTGGGCGGCGTCGTGGTACCAGGTCGCCGTCTTGGTCAGTGCGCCTCACCGTCCCGGCGTGAGCCCTGCCGTCCCGGTGCGGCGCACGTCAGCCGACGTCGTTCAGGTCGAGGGCGGCCAGGGCGTCGCGCAGCGCGGCCCGGGAGCTGATGCCGAGCTTGGGGTAGATCTGGTACAGGTGCGTGCCTATGGTGCGATGCGACAGGAACAGCCTCTCGGCGATCTGCTTGTTGGTCAGTCCCGTCGCCGCCAGTGTGGCGATCTCCCACTCCTGAGCCGTCAGGGCGCCCTTCCCCGGCTGGGCGGCGGCCGACGCGCCCTGGCCGCCGGGGCGCAGTTCGGCCGTGGCGCGGGACACCCAGGGGGCCGCGCCCAGCTCCTCGAACGTCCGCAACGCCAGGGCCAGCTGCTCGCGGGCTTCCTTGGTGAAGCGCCGGCGGCGAAGGCGTTCGCCGTGGAACAGGCGTATCCGTGCGACGTCGAACGGCCAGGCGCCGGGTTCGGCCCGGCCGAGCGCCTCGTCGAACAGGGCGAAGGCGTCGTCGCCGGGCGTGGTCAGGGCCTCGCAGGCGAGCACGAGCACGCCGAGGCGCGGCGCCAGGTCGGCCATCGCGGACTCCCGCATGGCCGCCGCGTGGGCGGCCGCCTCGGCGGGGCGCCCGGTCCTGACGGCCGCCTCCACCAGGTCCATGGTGACGGCCAGGGCCTGCGGCAGGTAGGGGGCGAGGGTTCCGGGCGGGCCGAGGGCGGTGGCCTGCCGGTAGGCGGCCTCGAAGTCGCCGGATCCGAGGGCGGTCAGCGTCCTGGCGTGGAAGGCGAGGGCGTGCACACCGTGGGCCCCGCGCGGGACGGCCCAGCCGGCGATCTCCTCGGACAGGGCCGTGCTCGTCTCCGCGTCGCCCCGTGCCGCGGCCACCAGCGCCTGCACGTACTGGAGTTTGCAGGCGAAGGAGCGGTAGCCGTGCTGCTCGCACAGGACGAGGCCCTCACCGGCCAGGCGTACGGCCTCGTCCCAGCGGCCCGTCTGGTAGTGGTCCAGGCACAGGTGCAGCAGTGCGGCCAGGTGCCGGCGCACGGGTGCGGTGCCGGCCCGGCCCTGGTCGACCAGGCGCTGGGACGCCTCCCGCACGTCCGCCAGCCGCTCGGGGTAGACGGCGCAGGTGCCGACGCGGATGACGCGGGTCGGGTCCTGGCCGACGTCCGCCAGCAGTGCGTCGAGCGCCTCCAGTGCCCGGTGCCCGGTGCGAGCAGGGTCTGCGAAGGTCTGGGCGCACACCCGCAGCAACTCGGGGGGTGCGGGTGCGAGCCGGTCGAGCGCCCGGAACAGGGGCCGCCACTTCTGCGGGTCGCCGCTGTACCAGCACAGGGTGGTCAGGGTGAACAGGGCCTCGACGAGGGCGTCGTCGGACGCGTCCCAGCCGTGTCCCCCCGACTCGATCGCGCCGACCAGCAGCCGGTGCGCGGTGTCGATGTCGCCCTCCTTGTTGATCAGGAGGAGGGCGGAGGTCGCCGCCGCGTACAACGACTCCCCGGCGCCGGGATCGGCCCGCCGGGCTCCGGCCAGCAGGCGTGAGGCGTCCGCCAGCTCGCCGCAGGCGTCGGCGCCGATGTAGGCGGCCTGGGCCAGCCGGCGGCCTTCGTCGGCCGGTGCCGGGCTGAGCCCCGCGGCGCGGGTGAGCGCCGCGACCGCGCCCAGCGCGTCCCCGCGTGCCAGGCGGAGCAGGGCGGCCTGTTCCAGGAGGCCGGCGACGGTCTCGTCCGGGCCGGTGGCCGCTTCTCCGAGGTGGCAGGCGCGGCGTTCCGGCTGGTCGGTGAGGACGGCGGCGAGTGCCCGGTGCGCCCGGCGGCGGTCCGCTGCCGTCGCCTGCGCCACCACCGCGGATCCGATCAGCGGGTGCCGGAAGGACAGCCGCCGGGAGGGGGCGGAGATCACGATCAGCCCGTCGCGTTCCGCGGGTTCCAGGTCGTCGATCACGGCACGGCCGGCTCCGGCGGCCTCGATCACGGCCAGGTGGCCCGTGCCTTCCAGCGCCGCTGTCAGCAGCAGCTCCCGGGTGGGCTGCGGCAGATGGGCCACGCGCGCGGCGAACAGCGTCTGCAGGCGCTCGCTCAGCGGCAGCACGGAGGGCACCGCCGTCGGTGCTGTGCGCTGCTCGGCCTCCAGGGCCGCGGACAGCTCCAGCAGCGCGAGGGGGTTGCCGTGTGCCGCCGCCACGACCCGGCGCCGCACCGCGAGGGACATCCCGGGGTGTGTGCGGGTGAGCAACTCGGCCGACGCCGCTTCGTCCAGCGGCCGGAGCCGGTGTTCGGTGAGGCCGCTCGACTCGAAGAAGCTGTCGGAGGTGACGCGGGAGGCCGCCAGGAAGCTGATGCGGCTGCCGATGAGCCGCCGTGCCACGAAGCCCAGTACCGAGGAGGTGGCCCGGTCCAGCCACGGCAGGTCGTCGACGACGACCAGCAACGGCGTGTCCTCGGCGGTCAGGCGCAGCAGCAGCAGGGCCGCGGTGGACGTCAGCAGACGGTTGGGGGGCGGGCCGCTGCCGATGCCGACCGCGACCCGGAGGGCGTCGCGGTGGCCGCTGTCCAGCCGGTCGAAGGAGTCGAAGAGCGGCACGAGCAGCTGGTTGAGACCGGCGTAGCCGATGTCCGCCTCGAACTGCGCGCCGCTCGCCCGCAGCACGCGGGTGCCCTGGCGCCTGGCTTCGGCCGCCACCGTGTCGAGGACCGCGGTCTTGCCCATGCCGGGCTCGCCCGTCAGCAGCAGGGACGCGCCGTGGACCGGGGAGCCGTTGAGGTGGGACCGTATGAACTCCAGGTCCCGGTCCCGCCCGATCAGCGGTCCTGCGGCGGAACCGGCCTGGTGGTCCAGGGCGCTCATCGGGCTGCTGTCTCCAAGTGCTGCGATGAAAGGGGACCTGCCCCGTGCTGTACATCGGTCCGCGCCGTGTCAACACACGACCCGACAGCGTATCGGATCGTCCGGTACCGTGTGTCCGCTTGGCGACCTGGACGTCTCGGTATGTCACCTGTCACACGGGCTGGGTGTGCGGACCGGGGGGTGTCGCGGTGGACGGGTGTGTGGCGCCCGGCGGGGCGCGGTGAGCGGGTGTGCGGCGCCGGGGCGTCGCGGTGGCCGCGGTGGCTCCCGGACGTGCCGACGCGGCGGGCGACGCGGTGACGCGCCGACCGTCGCGGGGGCGCCGACTGGGCCCGGATCTACAGTCCCAGGTCCAGCGCGAGGCACGAGAAGTACTGCCACGAGCCCTCGGGGTTGTACGAGGCGTTCGCCCCGCCGCCTTCCTCGGCCTTCACCCCCTGGGTCATGTCCTCGAGGCGGATGCGCTCGGGAAGGTGCCCGAAGCGGGCGTGCCGCAGTGCCGCTGCGGCGGCGTCGCTGGTGGATTCCTTGTTCATGACCGTGCTCCACTTCGTCGACCGTGGATGGTGTCCTCACTTCCGCCGAGGACACTCACCAGCGTGCCCCACTGTGCGTCACCCGTCAAGCCGGTGACGCATGTGTCACCGGTCACCTCATGGCGTCGGCCTCCAGGACCGCGGCGATGAACGCCTCGGGCCGCTCCTGGGGCAGGTTGTGTCCGGCGCCGGGGACCACGTGGTGCGCCCAGGGGCCCGTGAAGTGGGCGGCGTACCCGCTTCCGTCGGTCGCCGGGACGACGCCGTCGGCCTGCCCGTCCAGGGTGACCGTGGGGACGGTGATCGTCGGCTGGTCCAGCAGCCTGCGCTCCAGTCCGGCGTACCGGGGGTCGCCCGGCGCGGCGGCCAGGCGGTGCCGGTAGCTGTGGATCACCACGTCGACGTAGTCGGGGTTGCTCCACAGCTCGGCCGCCTGCGCGAACTCCGCCTCGGTGAACTGCCATGCCGGCGAGTTGCGGTGCCAGACGACGCGGGCGAGATCCTCCCGGTTGCGCAGGAGTCCCTTACGCCCCCGCTCGGTGAGGAAGTAGAAGAAGTACCAGTAACCCGACTCGACCGAGGGCGTCAGCGGCTCCTCGGCGACGGCGAGGTTCTGGATGAGGTAGCCGTTCACGGAGACCAGGCCGGTGCAGCGCCGCGGCCACAGCGCGGCGGCCACGTCGGCGGCCCGTCCGCCCCAGTCGTACCCGGCGTACAGGGCCCGCGGGATGCGCAGCGCGTCCATGAAGGCGACGAGGTCCGCGCCGAGGGCGGCCTGCTCACCGGAGCGGAAGGTGTCCTCGCGCAGGAACCGGGTCTCTCCGTGGCCGCGCAGGTAGGGGATGTAGCAGCGGTATCCGCGCCGGGCGAGCGCGGGGGCCACCTCGGCGTAGGAGCCGACGGGACTGAAGGGCCAGCCGTGCAGGAGGATCACCGGCTTACCCAGGGCCGGGCCCACCGCGTGGTAGGCGATGTCCAGGACGTCGGTGCGGGCGGTGCGCACCGGCCCGAGAGCGTGTGCGGCCGGTCCGGCCGACGCCTCGGCGGCCGCCGTGCCCGTGTCCGCCGACGCCCGGCCGGCCCCGCCGAGACCGGCGGCCCCCGCCGTCGCCGCCGCCGTCATGGCCTGGGTCAGTCTCCGCCTGCTGATCATGTCGCTTCCTCGTGTCCGGTCCCGAGCGCGCGAGACACACACACGTGCGTCACCGCCTGAACTGGTAACGAGCATCTGCGCGTCGGACCTCGCTGTCAAGGAGCCCAACGGCACGGTGGTGCCGTGGAGTTGCCGGGAACACGTGTGACCGAGGTGTCCGCGGCACGGTCTACTGGCCGGCGGGGCGCCGGTAGGCGCCGTGCCACCAGATCTGGGCCAGCTCGCGGGCGAAGGCGGTGTCACCACTGCCGTCGTCGACACGGATGTGGTGCGCGATCGCCTGGGCACCTCCCCAGACGATGATCCGGCTCGCGGCGACGGCGTCGAGGTCGGCCGGCGCCGACCCGGCGGCCTGTTCGGACAGCAGCGTCCTCAGCACCGTCTCGTCGAAACCTTCGAGGTCGGCGGTGTAGAAATCGCCGATCGCGGAGTCGTAGGCCGCCGCCTCGCGGACCGCGGTGAGCACACCCTGGTGGGCGCGGTGGATCGAGATGACCTCCTCGAAGAACCGGGCGAACCGGTCGGCCCCGTCCCCGGCGCCCGGGTCCCACTGCCGTGCCAGGGCCAGCAGCGACTCCCGCAGCTCGTCGGTGAGCCGCACCAGGACGTCCGACTTGCCGTGGAAGTGCGCGTAGAACGTGGCCCGGGACACGCCCGCCTCCTCCAGGATCCGCTGGACGCTGATCTCGGAGAACGCCTCACCGGAGTCGAGCAGCCGCTCCAGGGCCGACACCACCTGCGCCCGGGTCGCGGCCGACCGCGCGGCATGGTGGTCGGTCTGGCGTCGGGTCACGGGTCTCATCGGGCACCTTCCGGTCATGCTGCGGTTCCGCGGCTCGCAGGCCGCTCCAGCACCCTATGCCGGAACGCCGTGCGCGATCCGTTCGAGGAGATCGGCCAGCTTGCCGGGCATGGAGAGCAGCGGCGTGTGGCCGCTGGGGAGGCGGTACGTGGCACCCGTCCGCTCGGCGAACGGCTCCTGGTAGGACGGGGGGAGGCTGCGGTCGTCCTCGCACAGGACGTAGCTGGAGGGAAGCGTCTTCCATCCGGCGCGGTCCACCGGCTCGGCGAAGGAGAGCGCGGTCTGGGGCCGCAGCCGCGCCAGAGCGGCCTCCCTCTCCTGCTCGGGCACGTCGTGGTAGAGCGTCTCCGCCGGGTCCTCCCGGACGGGGACGACCCCCTGCACCGTGGCGGGGTCCGGCTGCTCACCGCCGAAGCACGTCATCAGGCTCTCCCCTTGGTCCAGCGCGAAGGCGGACACGTACACGATGTGGCACACGTTGGCGGCTCCCGGGGTCGCCTGGGTGATCGGAGCACCCCCGTAGGAGTGCCCGACGACCACCAGGGGGGCCTGGACGGCGTCGATCTTCTCGCGGATCACGCGGGCGTCGTCCAGCAGACCGGGGAGCTTCCCGGCGGACCCCTCGGGGACGACGCTCGGCAGGTCGACCGTGTGGCTGGTCCAGCCCCGGTCGGCGAGGACGTCCTGGAGCCCGCGCCAGCACCAGGCTCCGTGCCACGCCCCGTGCACCAGGAGGAACTGGGGGCTTCGCGTACGGTCGTTCATCTCGTTCCTTCGTATCGACGTGTGGCCGTCGTATCGACGTGTGGCCGTGCGGTTCGGCCCCGCACGTGGGACGGGGGGCGGCGGGTCAGCGCACCGCGGGAAGGGCGTACTCCCACAGCCGGTCCGCGGCGGCCGGGTCGACCGACCACTTGGCGACGCCCGCCATCACCTCGGGGCCCCCGTCGACGACCTCCGACTCCTGGTTGTCCTCGAAGTAGCTCCCGCTCACACCTTCGAGCAGCGGTGACGCGGCCAGCAGCACCGTGGTGGCGGCGCCCTGGGCCGGGGTCTTGTAGTAGTCGGGGGTGACGAGGCCGCCCTCCGCGTCCATGGCACCGAAGGCCTGCATGGTCGCCTGGTCGAGGTGGCGCTGCAGCTTGGTGTGGATGAACCCCGGGGCGCAGGCGTTGGCGGCGATGCCGTGTTCGGCCCACCGACGGCTGATGCCGACGGCGAGCAGCACGTCGGCGGTCTTCGACTGCGCGTAGGCGACGAACGGGTCGTAGGGGCGCCGTTCGAACTGCGGGTCCTCGAAGTCGAAGCCCGCGCGCAGCTGGGCGCCGGAGCTGACCACGACCACGCGCGGCTTCCCGGCCGCCGCGAGGGCCGGGCGCAGGCCGACGGCCAGGGCGAAGTGGCCGAGGTAGTTGATGGCGAGCTGCATCTCCCAGCCCTGCGCGTTGACCTGCCGGGCCGGGAGCATCATCACGCCGGCGTTGGCGATGAGGGCGTCGACCGGACCGCTCCAGTCGTCGCAGAAGGCACGGACGGAGGCCGGGTCGGCGAGGTCGAGTGCGACGGCCCGCGTGCCGGGGAACTCCTTGACCAGCGGCTCGGCGGCAGCGGGGTTCCGGGTGGCGACGGTCACCTGCGCTCCCGCCCCGGCGAGCGCGCGCACCGTCTCGGCACCGAGACCGGAGGCCCCTCCGGTGACGATCATCCGGCGCCCGGTCAGATCGACTCCGTCGAGCACCTCCGCGGCGGTGGCGCGCATTCCGAACGGAGTGGTGGTCAGTGTCATAGCAGTGCCCTGCCTTCGGAGGAGTGGTAGCGCTTGGCGGGACGTCGCACACGTGTCGCTTCGCCAAGACATCCTACGGAAAACCATACAGCGTGTATGGACAAACTGTCGCCTGACATAGCACGCCTGCCGGACATGTATGGATGTGCCGGTTTCCGGTGATGGGCTTCCGGCGTCCGAGACGGCCGGGTCCGCTCTGCGCGCTGCCGGGGCGGAGGGTGTGTTTCCGCTGAACAGAGGCCCGGGGTGTTTTGCGGCCCGGCCCGGCAGTTGCTAGCCTCCTGGGCGTGCTGATCGAAGTCGACAGAGCCTAGCCTGAGCCCACCGCCCTTCGGCGCCGGCCCAGGCCCAGCCGCCCCGCACACCTCGCCCGCTTCGCGGGATCCCCTCACGGGTGCCGGACGGCCGGAAACCCCCTTCAGGACCCGGCGTGGCGGACACGTGCTCACGTTGCCCACGTCCAGCGGGCCCGCTGCGCCCGCGCCCAGCGGCTCTGACCTTCACCGGCCCCTGCTCCGACGAACCCTCGCGCTGCCCCGGGACAACCTGTCCGATCAGGACACCTGGGGAACGTGTGCGCGCCCCGTCGGACTCCTGTGTGCCCTGCCGGTCGGAGCGATGACACACGGAATCGGATCACCGCCCATGATGCACAAGAAGTCCCGCGCCCGGACACGTCACCGCCGAGCACACTGGAAGGCGGCTCGGCCGCTGCTCGTGAAGTGCGCCAACCCGGCGTGCGGTCTGCCGACGCCGCCGCACGCCGCCTGCCGGCACTGCGGAACGTACCGGGGCCGCCAGGTGCTGCCGCCGGCCTGACCCGCGTCGCGCGCGTGAGCGACGGGTCCGGTCCGGCCGGGCCCGTCGGAACACGTGCCCACCGACGAGGAGGACTCGGTTCCCAGCGGACCCGCGCGGCGGCCGATTGCCTCCGGGCCCTGTCCGCACAGCCCGGGAACGCCGCGCCGGCGGCAGGTGGTCGGGGCCACCTGCCGCCGTCGGCGGTGCTGTGCGTCGTTTTCCGTGGTTCCGGGTTCGTCCGTCGGCGGTGCTCGCCGGCGACGGGGTCGTACGACCGGGGTCAGACGGTGATGGTCTTGTACTCGGTGTAGGTGCCGAGGCCGACCGCGCCGTACTCGCGGCCGATGCCGCTGGCCTTGAAGCCGCCGAAGGGGCCGTCGAAGGCGACGGAGGCGCCGTTGACCGTGATGGTGCCGGTGCGGACACGGCGGGCGACCGCCAGGGCGTGCCCCTCGTCGGAGGACCAGACGCCGCCGGAGAGGCCGTACTCGGAGTCGTTGGCGATGCGGACGGCGTCGTCCTCGTCGTCGTAGGCGATGACCACCAGGACCGGGCCGAAGATCTCCTCCTGCGCGATCCGCATGGAGTTGTCGACGTCGGCGAAGACGGTGGGCGTGACGTAGTTGCCCTTCTCCAGGCCCTCGGGGATCTGCGGGCCGCCGGTGACCAGGCGGGCGCCCTCCTCGATGCCGAGCTGGATGTAGTCGCGCACCCGCTGCTGCTGGTCGGGCCGGATCATCGGGCCGATGAAGGTGTCGGGGTCGTTGGGGTCGCCGACCTTCAGCGACTCCACCAGCTCCTTCAGCGCGGTCACGACCTCCTCGTACCGGCTGCGAGGGGCCAGGATGCGGGTCTGGGCGATGCACGACTCGCCGTTGTTGAGCAGGGAGCCGAACTTCAGGCCCGCGACCGCCTTCTCGATGTCGGCGTCCGGCAGGATGATGGCTGCGGACTTGCCGCCCAGCTCCAGGCTGACCCGCTTGAGCTGCTCACCCGCGATCGAGGCGATGCGACGGCCGGCCCGCGTCGAGCCGGTGAAGGCGATCTTGTCGACGTCCTGGTGCGAGACCAGGTACTCGCTGGTCTCCCGGTCCGCGGGCAGGACGCTGATCACGCCCTCGGGCAGACCCACCCGCTCCAGCAGTTCGGCCAGGAACCCCATGCTCAGCGAGTTCTCCGGGGAGACCTTGAGGATCACCGAGTTGCCCGCGACCAGAGCCGGGATGATCTTGGAGGTGGCCGAGGAGAACGGTGAGTTCCAGGGGATCACCGCGGCCACGACGCCGACCGCCTCGCGGCGCACCACGCTGCGCACCGGGGACGCCGGGTCGGAGGGGACGAGCGTCTCCTCCCAGCCGAACTCCTCCGCGGCCTTCAGGTAGGCGTTCGCCTGCCGGGTCAGGCCGGGCTGTCCGGCGCGGGTGAACCACCCGGCCGATCCGTTCTCCAGCGAGATCAGGTGTGCGATCTTCTCCGCGTTCTCCTCGCGCAGCGCGTTGAAGCGCCGCAGGACCGCGATCCGCTCCGCCGGCGGGGTCAGCCGCCACCCGCCCTCGTCGAAGGACTTCCGTGCCGCGGCGACCGCGCGGTCGATGTCCGCCGGCCGCGCCTGGGCGGCGCGGGCGACCACCGACCGGTCGTGCGGCGAGAGGACGTCGAGCAGCTCCGGGTCGCTCGGCTCGACCCAGGATCCTCCGATGAAAAGCCGGTCGTAGGTGATCATGCGCTCTCTCTCTTCCGTGCTCCGGTTGGTGCGGACCTCTCGTCCCCAACTGCCACTTCAATGTAGCACTTCCCTGAGTTATCTGCACATAAGAATGGCGAGATAGTCGAGATCCGCCTCAGCAGAGATACTCTTAGGGGATGAGAGCTGACGCTGCACGCAACCTGGAAACCGTTCTGACCACCGGAGCCCGGATGCTCGCCGCCGACCCGGGCGCGAGCATCGCGAGCATCGCCGCCGAGGCGGGCGTGGACCGGCGCACCGTCTACCGGCGCTTCACCTGCCGCGAGGAACTCCTCGCCGCCATCTACGAATCGCGCGTCACCGCCATCGAGCGGGCCATCGAGGACGCCCGGCTCCGCGAGGCACCCGTCGCCGTCGCCCTGCACCGCTACGTCGAGAACATCATCGCCGTCAACCGCACCTGGCCCGTCGACCTCGCCCGCATGCTCACCGACGACGCCATCCGCCGGCGCCGGGACGCCTGTATCGCCGAGGTCGACGCCTTTCTGCGCCGGGCCACCGAGGAAGGGCTCCTGCGCCGCGACCAGCCGGAGGGCTGGGCGGGGCCGCTGCTGCCCGAGCTGGTGAACCTGGTGGCGCACCGGCAGCGGCACCTGGCGCCGGGGAAGGCCGCCGACGTGGTGGTCGACACGTTTCTGCACGGCGTCGGAGCGTCCTGAGGCGGAGAAGTGAGGAGAAGCACTACGGCGCCCCGCGTCGCTCCACCGCTCCGCCGTCACCCCCGCACAGTCGCTCACAGAATCCCGTCACACTCGTTCACACGACGTCCGGCCACGTATTTGCGTGCTCCCACCGCGAGAGCACGACCCCGCACACATAGGCTCGGAAGGTGAACGCACGAGGCGGGTCCGGTGGGAAAGGGAGTGGGGCGCCGTGGAGTCGCTCGTAACGATGATCGGCCGGGACGACGAGCTGCGGCAGCTGTCCGCTTTCGTGACGACCGCGGAGAGGCAGGCCCTCGTTCTGCGAGGGGAGACCGGGGTGGGCAAGAGCGCCCTGCTCGACCACGTCGCCCGGCTGGCCTCGGGCGCGGGACACCAGGTGGTCCGGGCCGCGGGGGCCGAGGCGGAGTCCGGGCTGCCGTTCGCGGGCCTGCACCAGCTGGTCCACCCCCTGCTTCCCGCCGTCGACCGCCTCGACCAGGTGCACCGTGACGTGTTCGCCACCGTCTTCGGGCGCAGTGACGGAAAGCCGCCGTCGGTGATGTCGCTCGGCATCGCCGTCCTCGACCTGCTGTCCCTGGCCTCCTCGGCGAGGCCGCTGCTGCTGCTCCTGGACGACGGCCAGTGGCTGGACGCCTCCAGTGCGGCGGTGATCGGGTTCGTGGGGCGCCGGCTCACCGGAAGCCCGGTGAAGTTCGTCGTCGGGCTGCGCTCGGACGTGGCCTCTGGTGTCGACACCGCCGCCCTGCCCGAGCTGCCGGTCAGGTCCCTCCCCGACGAGGCCGCGCGGCGACTGCTCGACGAGCACCGCCCCGGTCTGGACCCGCACGTCCGCCGGCTGGTGCTGGACCAGGCCCGGGGCAACCCCCTGGCGCTGCTCGAACTCTCCGCCCCCATCTACGGCGACCGCACCGGAGGCGACCGCACCGGAGGCGGGGCCGCGCGGCTCCCCGGCCCAGCCGATGCCTCGGTGCCGCTGCCGGTGCCCCGGCGTCTGCAGCACGTGTACGGCACCCGGATCAAGGGCCTGCGCGACGACGTGCGCCAGGAGCTGCTGCGCGGCGCTCTCGACGGTGTCGGAGCGACACCGGGGACCGTGCCCGCGCCCGGAGCGAGGCGCTACCGCATGCGCGACGCCGAGGAGGCGCTGGCAGCGGGCCTGCTGAGCATCGACCCGGTCAGCGGCGACTTCGTGTTCCGGCACCCGCTGGTGCGCACCACCGTGGTCCAGACGGCGACGCCCAATGAGCGCCGGGCCGCACACGCCGTCCTCGCGCGTGTGCACCGCGACGACGTCGAGAGGAGCGCCACGCACCTGGCCGCCTCGGCCGTCGACCCGGACGAGGAGGTGGCGGCCGCGCTGGAGGCGGCGGCCGACTCCGCGACCCGGCGCGGCAGCGCCGTCGCCGCCGTGGCCTGGCTGACCCGGGCCGCGGAGCTGAGCGAGAACCGCGAGGACCGGTCCCGCAGACTCGGTGACGCGGCCTTCGCCGCCGGGCACGCGGGTCTCTTCGAACAGGCGCAGCGCCTCATCCGCTCCGATCACGTGGTGGGCGCGGACGAGTCCCCCGCTTCCGTGGTCACCTCGGCCTATCTGGCGTTCTTCGAGGACGGGAACGTACGGCACTCGCACCGTCAGGTGGTGGCGGCGATCACGGAGCTGCGCGTGCGTGCGCCGGGCGAGGCGTCCGAGGTGCTCACCCGGCTGGTCAACCTGCTGCTCGCGGTCGACCAGTACGCGGGCGACCCCGCCCAGTGGGCGGAGACCCGCGCCCTGCTCGGCTCCCTGGGCGACGCGGTTCACCCGCGTTCCCTGATCTACCGGGACGCGTGGGGGGACGTGGTCCGGCACGGTGCCGGTGTGGCGGAGCGGGTGGAACGCGCCTTCGCCGACCTGCCGGTCATGGAGCCCTGGGACATCACCCGGCTGTCGGTCGCCGCGTACCACGTGGACACCCTCAGCCGGTACCGGCCGCACCTCCAGCGCATCGTCGACCGCGAGGCCGAGACGGGCTTCGTCCGCAACAGCATGACCATGCTGCACCTGGTGATGCTCGACCAGATGGCGGTCGGCGAGTGGGACGAGGCCGAGCGCACCGGCCGGCGCGACCTGGAGCTGACGTCGTCCCACGGCTACGCGCTGCTCGCCCATCACACGCGGGCGTATCTGGGGCTGCTGGCGGCGATGCGCGGCGACGTGGAACGGGCACGAGAGTTGCAGGCCGCCGTCGACGCCTGGGCCCGCCCCCGCGGCATCGGCTTCCTCACCCAGAT
>NZ_JBEYRP010000017.1:150837-239727 GCF_040704085.1 Streptomyces sp. NPDC047841 | reverse complement strand
TACGAGGGCCTGGGGCCGGCGCCCCGAGAGCACGCACCTGACGCCGCGCGGCCGCCCTCCGGGCGACGACGCGAATTGTCAGACAGGCCCTAGCCCGCCGGCGCCCCGGCCCCGGCCGGTCCCGGGGCCCGGGGTGATTGTCAGTGGGTGCCCCTACGGTGAGGAGCAGTCGAGGACCTGCCGGAACGGTCGCGGGTCCGCCTGGGGAGGGGTGTGCCATGTCCACGGCGTCCGCGGTGTCGACGACGTACCTGGAGCTGTCGCAGGAGGGCGACGGCGCCCACAAGTTCTACGAGGTCACCGTCGACGGACAGGTGGTGACGGTGCGGTACGGCAGGATCGGCGCGGCCGGACAGACGCAGACGACGACGTTCCCGACCGCGGAGAAGGCCCGGGCCGCCGCCGCGCGGAAGGTGGGGGAGAAGGTCCGCAAGGGGTACGCCCCGGCGGTCCGGGGACAGCGCGCGCCCCGCGCGGTGACGCGCCGCCAGGTCAGCTCCGCGCCGTCCACCGCCCGTGCCGTGGCCCCGGTGCTGTGGCGGTTCCGCACCGGCTCGGCCGCGTTCGGCATCCATGTCGACGACGACCGCTGCTGGGTGGGCAACCAGGCGGGTGACGTCTACACGCTGGACCACCAGGGCGCCGTCCTGGCCCGGTTCAGCCTGCCCGACGGGGTCAAGTGCCTGGTCGCGGACGACTTCTGGATCTACGCGGGCTGCGACGACGGCAAGGTCTACGACCTGTCCTCCAAGCTCCCCTTCGCTGCCTACGACATCGCCGCCGACGTCGACATCTTCTGGCTGGACATCCACGAGGGCGTCCTGGACGTCTCCGACCGGGACGGCCGGCTCACCGTCATCGACCACGAGGACGAACACCAGTGGTCCCGGCGCAGCCTGGGCGAGCACGCCTGGATGGTCCGCGCCGACGACCGGGCGGTCTACCACGGCCACCACCGGGGCGTCACCGCCTACGCCCCGGACGGCGGCGGAGAGCTGTGGCACACGCCCACGAAGGGCGGCGTGCTCTTCGGCTGGCAGGAACAAGACGCGGTGTACGCGGGCACCGCGCACCGCGTGGTGCAGCGGCTGTCGAAGGACACCGGCGCCATCGAGGCGACGTACGCGTGCGACAGCGCGGTGTACTCGTGCGCCACCTCGCCCGGTGGCCGGTTCGTGTTCGCCGGGGACGCGGCGTCGTCCGTCTACTGCTTCGACCGGGACGGCACACGCCTGTGGAAGCTCGGCACGGGCAGCGGCTCGGCGCTGTCGATGCAGTACCGCGACGAACGGCTGTACCTGGTCACCACCGACGGTTCGCTGGTGTGCGTCGACGCGAGCGAGGCGGCCGTCTCGGCGGCCCAGCGGGGCACGGTGCCGGTGGTGCGGGACGTCAAGCTCGCCGCCGCCACGCCGACGTACGCCCCGGCCACGGCGGTTGCCGAGGTGGCCACGGTTGCCCAGGCACCCGCGGGCGCGGTGGTGGTCGAGTGCGTCCAGGAAAGCGGCCGACTGCGCGTCCACGTGGTCTCCGGCGGCTACGACTCCTCCTGGAAGGTCCAGTTCCCGCGCGCGATACGCGAACCCGGCGCACGGTACGTGGTGGACGCCCTGCACCCGGCGGCGGGCGGCTTCTACCGCGTCCGTGGCGACATCCGCCGCCTGCTGTGACGCCGGGTCACGGGGCCGCGCCGAACGGGGGACGGGGCACCGGGTGCTCGTCGGCTGTGCGGGATCAGCGCGGGCGCCGACCGCTGGGCCGACGCCTCGTACACCGGGTCCTTCGTCAGGGGTGCGCCGGCGCCGCGCTGTCCAGGACGTCCCGGGCGGTGGGCAGCGCCTGGACGCGGTCCTCCGGGACCACGCCGATGCGGGTGCGGCGGTCCAGGAGGTCGGACTCGTCCAGGGCGCCCTCGTGCCGCACCGCCCACAGCAGTTCGGCGCGGGTGACGGGATGGCCCGGGAGCACCGGCTCGGTCAGGGCGGGGTCCTGGGCGGCGAGGGCGTGGAGCGCCACGGCCTCGGTGCCGTAGCGGCGGACCAGGCGGCGCGGTGCGGGCAGCGTGTGCAGGCGTTCGGGTGCGGCGGCGCCGATCAGGGGCAGCGCGGCCGTGGGGGAGGGGGCGGCGCGCAGGCCGCGGGCGGCGGCCGCCGCGTCCACGGCGTCCTGCGCCATCCGCCGGTAGGTGGTGAGCTTGCCGCCGACGACCGTGGTGACGCCGTCGGGCGAGGTGAGCACCGCGTGCCGCCGCGAGATGTCGGACGTACGGGGCGCCCCCTCGGGGCCGTCGTGGGCGGAGGTGTCCAGCAGCGGGCGCAGTCCGGCGAAGGCGCCGACGACCTCGTCCCGGGACACGGGGGTGTCGAGGGCCGAGCCGAGCACGTCCAGGAGGAAGCCGATGTCGGTCTCGGGGACCTCCGGCACGTCCGGGACGGCGCCGTCGACCGGTTCGTCGGTGAGGCCGACGTAGACCCGGCCGTCCCCCTGGGGCAGGACCAGCACGAAGCGGTTGGTCTCCCCGGGGACCGGGATGTGCAGTCCGGCGGGCAGGGCGCCGAGCCGTTCGGAGCGCAGGACGAGGTGGGTGCCGCGGGAGGGCCGTATCCGGATGCCGTCGGTGAGGGCGCCCGCCCACACCCCGGTGGCGTTGATCACGGCGCGGGCCCTGATCTCGCCCTCCTCCCCGGTGAGTTCGTCGCGGATCCGGGCGCCCGCCCCGGTCAGCTCCAGCGCGCGCACCCGGGTCAGCACCCGGGCGCCGTGCGCGGCGGCCGTGCGGGCCAGGGCGGTCACCAGCCGGGCGTCGTCGGTCACCTTGCCGTCCCAGGACAGCAGCCCGCCGCGCAGCCCGGCCGCGCGGACCGAGGGGGCGAGGTGCCGGGCCTCCGTCGCCGAGAGCCGGCGGGGCACGGGCAGCACCCGGCGCGGGGTCCGGGCGGCCAGCCGCAGCACGTCCCCGGCCCTGAGGCCGGCCCACGCCAGCGAGGCCTGGGCCCGGGACACCAGCGGGGTCAGCGGCAGCACGAACGGCTGGGCCGCCACCAGGTGCGGGGCCGTACGGGTCATCAGCACCCCGCGCTCGACCGCGCTCTCGTGGGCCACGTCGAACTGCGCGGAGGCCAGATAGCGCAGCCCGCCGTGGATGAGCTTGGAACTCCAGCGGGAGGTGCCGAAGGCCAGGTCGTGGGCGTCCACCGCGACGACGTCCAGTCCGCGGGCCGCCGCGTCCAGCGCGGCCCCGGCGCCCGTGGCGCCCAGCCCGACGACCAGGACGTCGGCGGTCCGGCCGTCCGCGGCCTCGGCCAGTTCCCGGCCGCGCCGGTGTGCGCTCAGGGACGAGCCGGGCGCGGCCTCGGTGTGGGTCATGGCGTCAGGGTCCTCTCCAGGAGGGTGCGCAGCTCGGCGAGGAGCGCGGCGGAGTCCAGCTCCGGATCGTCCTCCTCGGCCATGGTGCGCAGGGACAGGGCGAAGGACTGCACGGTCAACAGCAGGACGCGCGCCTGCCGTTCGGTGTGGCCGGGCCGTACGGACCCGTCCGCGTGGCCCTCGCGCAGCGCGTCGGCCAGCAGCGCCAGCAGCGCCTCCTGGCTCGCGCCGCGCCGGTCGAGCACGTAGGGCAGGAGCAGTTCCGGATCGACGTCGACGATCTTGCGGAAGAGGGGGTGCGCGCGGAACGCCCCGACCCCGGCCACCAGTCCGTCCACGATCCGGGCGCGCGTGGCCGTGCCGGGCGCGGGCTCCGGTATGGCCCGGGTGGCCACGTCGATCCACTCCCGGGTCATCAGATCGCCCACCAGGCTCCGCAGGTCCGGCCAGCGCCGGTACAGCGTCATCCGGGAGACGCCGGCGCGGCGGGCGACGTCGGCGAGCGTGGTGCGCCGTACGCCGACGGCCAGCACGCAGTCGCGTACCGCGTCGAGCACGTGATCGTTGTCCGAGCCGCTGCCCGAACCGTTGTGACGAATGGGCGTCATGTGTCACAGTGTAACGCCCTGGGGGCCGGGCGGAGGCGGCCGGTCCCCCCAGACGGCCGCCCGGCCGCGCGGACGAGCACCCCGACCGGACCCCGGCCGGCACACCCACCTGTGAGGACGACCGTTCAATGGACATGCTGTGGAACGGCTGGGGCGACCCGGCCAAGGCGGCTCCGCTGCCCGACTCGGTGACCGGGCTGCTGCGCGACCTGCTCGGCGTCAAGCCGCGCGGCACGCCCGCGCTCGCCCTGGAGGACATCCGCCTGCCCGCCCCCACCGCGGGTCCCGGCGCCCTCACGGCGCTCGCCGCGGCCGTCGGCGGCGAGGAGCACGTCCGCACGGACACGGAGGCCCGCGTCCGGCACACCCGCGGCAAGTCCACGCCGGACCTGCTGCGCATCCGCGCGGGCGACGTCGCCGACGTCCCGCAGGCCGTCGTCCTGCCCGCCGGCCACGACCAGGTGCTCGCGGTGCTGCGCGCCTGCGCCGCGCACGGCCTGGCCGTCGTGCCCTTCGGCGGCGGCACCTCGGTGGTCGGCGGACTCGCCCCGCAGCGCAGCGCGTTCGTCGCCCTGGACCTGCGCCGCATGAACGGCCTGCTCGACCTGGACCCCGTCTCCCGCACCGCCGTCCTCCAGCCCGGCCTGCGCGCCCCCGAGGCCGAGGCCCTGCTCGCCGGGCACGGCTTCACCCTCGGCCACTTCCCGCAGTCCTTCGAATGGGCCACCATCGGCGGCTTCGCGGCGGCCCGCTCCAGCGGACAGGCGTCCGCCGGGTACGGCCGCTTCGACGAGATGGTCCTCGGCCTCACCCTCGCCACCCCCGAGGGGACCATCGAGACCGGCCGTGCCCCCCGCTCCGCCGCCGGACCGGACCTGCGCCAGCTGATCCTCGGTTCCGAGGGCGCCTTCGGCGTCATCACCTCCGTCACCGTACGGATCCGCCCCCTGCCCGAGACGCGGCTGTACGAGGGCTGGCGGTTCGGCTCCTTCGAGGAGGGCGCCACCGCACTGCGCCGGCTCGCCCAGGACGGCCCCCGGCCGACCGTGCTGCGCCTGTCCGACGAGACCGAGACACTCGTCGGCCTGGCCCAGCCGGACGCCATCGGCGCCGACCCGGCGCAGGGCGGCGCGGGGTGCCTGGCGATCACCGGATACGAGGGGACGGCCGAGGACACCGCACACCGCCGCGAACGGGCGGCGGCCGTCCTGGCGGACTGCGGGGGCACCCCGGCCGGCACCGGACCCGGCGAACGCTGGGCGCACGGCCGCTACTCCGCGCCCTATCTGCGCGACGCCCTGCTCGACACCGGCGCGTTCGCCGAGACGCTGGAGACCGCGGCCTTCTGGTCCCGCGTCCCCGGCCTCTACTCCGCCGTCCGCACGGCGCTCACCGACACCCTCACCCGGGCCGGCACCCCGCCCCTGGTGATGTGTCACATCTCGCACGTGTACGAGAACGGCGCCTCGCTGTACTTCACCGTCGTCAGCGCCCAGGGCGAGGACCCGGTGGCCCACTGGACGCCCGCCAAGCACGCGGCCAGTGAAGCCGTGCTCGCCGCCGGGGGCACCATCTCCCACCACCACGGGGTCGGCACCGACCACCGCGACTGGTACGTCCGCGAGGCCGGCCCGCTCGGCGTCTCGGCCCTGCGCGCCGTCAAGCGCCGCCTGGACCCCGAGGGACTCCTCAACCCCGGCGTGCTGCTGCCCACCGACTGACCCCGCCCGATCCGACCGCCTGCCCCGAAAGGCCCACCGATGCGCCAGTTCACCGCCGTCGTCAACCCCACCGCGGGCGGCCCCACCGGGGCGGCGACCCTGCTCCGGCTGGCCCGGCTGCTCCGCGAGGGCGGGGCCGGACTGGAGACGGAGTACAGCCACAGCCTCGCCCACGCCCAGGACATCGCCCGCGCGGCCGGTGCGCGCGGCCGCGTCGTCCTGGCCGTGGGCGGCGACGGCATGGCGGGCGGCATCGGCGGCGCGCTCAGCGGTACCGGAACCGTCCTGGGCCTCGTACCGGCCGGACGCGGCAACGACTTCGCCCGCGCGCTCGGCCTGCCCGCCGACCCGGCCGCGCTCGCCGGCATCCTGCTGCACGCCGAGCCCCGGCCCGTCGACACGATCGAGGTGGAGTCGGCCGTGCACCCGCGCACGGTGGTCCTGGGCAGCGTCTACGCCGGCGTGGACGCGCTGGCCAACCGGCACGCCAACAACGCCCGGCTGCTGCGCGGCGCCGCCTCCTACTACGCGGGCGGCCTGCGCGCCGTCACCACCTGGCGGGCGGCCGACTACCGCGTCACCGTCGACGG
This sequence comes from Streptomyces sp. NPDC047841, assembly GCF_040704085.1. Taxonomy (NCBI): domain Bacteria; kingdom Bacillati; phylum Actinomycetota; class Actinomycetes; order Kitasatosporales; family Streptomycetaceae; genus Streptomyces; species Streptomyces sp. NPDC047841. The sequence goes on along the minus strand of NZ_JBEYRP010000017.1, from coordinate 233,442 downwards.
GGCGGAACACACCCACCGCGGCTACACCGTCGTCGCGGCCAACTCCCCTTACTACGGCTCCGGTCGGCTCATCGCGCCCGGCGCGCGCGTCGACGACGGGCTGCTGGACCTCGTGCTGATCCGCGAGGCCCCGCGCCGGCTGTTCTTCGCCCTGATGAACGAGCTGAAGACCGGCGCCCACGTCCGCCGCCCCGAAGTGAGCGTCCTGCGCGGCCGTGAACTGCGCGTCGAGGCGGGCCGGTCCGTCCCCTACGGCGCCGACGGCGAGGTGGAGGCCACCCTGCCGGTCACGCTGCGGGTACGCCCCGGGGACCTGCCGGTGCTGTACTGACGCCCACGGCACCGATGCCCAGGGCGCATCACCCGCGCGTGCCTGGGTAGGCAAGGAGTGCCTGGGGAGGGGAGCCATATGTCGCTGGAGCAGGCCGAGGGTGTGGTGCGGGCGGTCGTCGTGTACGACGGGCGGCTGCTGCTGGTGCCGGATACGGATGGCTGGGCGCTGCCCTCGGGCACCCCGGAACCGGCCGAGAGCGCCCAGGCCACGGCGGCCCGGGTCGTCTACGAGCTGACCGGCTACCTGGTCGACGGCACCGAGCCGCTGGAGCCGCGGGACACGGCGGGGGAGACGGCCGTGGTCTGCCAGCTGCTGAGCGAGTCACCGTCGGACGGGGGCCGCTTCGCACCGGAGCAGGTGCGCTGGGCACCGATGGAGGAGACCGCCGGCACGCCGCTGCCGGCGAGCGTGCGCACGTACCTGCGGGGGCACACCCCGGTGTGAACACCCGCGGTCGGCAGGGGAGCCGGGGGCCGTGGCACGGAGTGTGCCGCCGGCCCCGCGCGCGTACGGCGGGCCGGATTCCACGGCGGTCGCTTCCGGTTGCGGGGCCGTCCCCACGGGGGTTCAGTGAGTAGGGGCCGTCCGGGGGCCTCGATCCCGCTGCTGCATCCCTGCCGTTCCAGGAGCTGTCATGTCGATGTCGTTCGGTGCGCCGTTCGGTTCCCCGGATGCGTTCAATGAGCTGTTGAATCGATTCTTCGGGATGTCGCCCACGTCATCGCCCCCCGCCGTGCAGCGCGTGCCCATCGGACGGCTGCTGACGGAATCGTCCCGGCACCTGCTGAACCTGGCCGCGCAGCGGGCCGCCGACGACGGCACCCCCGACCTGGACACCGAACACCTCCTCTGGGCGGCCACCCAGGTCGACCCCTCACGCCGACTCCTCGCCCAGCTGGGCGTGGACCCCGACACGGTCGCCGCCGAACTGGCCAAGGTCCTCCCGCGCGAGTCCGCCGAACCCTCCGCACAGCCGGGCCTCACCCCGGCGGCCAAACGCACCCTCGGCGCCGCCTACGCCCGGTCCCAGGCGGCCGGCGTCTCCTACATCGGCCCCGAGCACATCCTCGGCGCCCTGCTCGGCGACAGCGACACGGGCGCGGCCCGGATGCTGCGCGCCGAGGGCCTGGACACCGAGCGCGTCGCGGGCCTGACCGAACAGCCGGCGGCGCGCGCCGAAGGGGCCCCCGCCGAACGCAGGACGCCGGCCACGACCTTGGACGAGTACGGCCGCGACCTCACGGAGGAGGCCAGGGCCGGCAAGCTCGACCCGGTGGTCGGCCGGGCCGAGGAGATCGAGCAGACCGTCGAGATCCTCTCCCGGCGCTCCAAGAACAACCCGGTGCTCATCGGCGAACCCGGAGTCGGCAAGACCGCCATCGTGGAGGGCCTCGCCCAGCGCATCGTGGCGGGCGAGGTCCCCGACGTCCTGAAGGGCAAGCGCGTCGTCTCCCTGGACCTGTCGGGCATGGTGGCGGGCGCGCAGTACCGAGGACAGTTCGAGGAACGGCTCAAGAAGGTCATCGAGGACGTCCAGGCGGCGAGCGGCGACATCATCCTCTTCATCGACGAACTGCACACGGTCGTCGGCGCCGGCGCCACCGGCGAGGGCTCGATGGACGCGGGCAACATGCTCAAACCCGCGCTCGCGCGCGGTGAACTCCACGTCGTGGGCGCGACGACCATCGACGAGTACCGCAAGTACGTCGAGAAGGACGCCGCCCTGGAACGCCGGTTCCAGCCCGTCATGGTGCCCGAGCCCACGGTCGAGGAGACGGTGCAGATCCTCGAAGGGCTCCGCGACGCCTACGAGGCGCACCACCAGGTCCGCTTCGACGACGAGGCCCTGGCGGCCGCCGCCGAACTGTCCGACCGGTACATCAGCGACCGCTTCCTGCCGGACAAGGCCATCGACGTGATGGACCAGGCCGGGGCCAGGGTGCGGCTGCGCGGCGCCGGACGCTCCACGGAGATCGTCAGCCGCGAGGACCGTATCGCCAGGCTGCGCCGTGAACTCGAACAGGCCGTCTCCGCCGAGGACTTCGAGAAGGCGTCGGAGCTGAAGCGGGAGATCGCCGAGGCGGAGGCGGAGCTCGCCGGCATCGAGGAGCGCCGCGAGGGCGTCGTCTCCGTCACGGCCTCCGACATCGCCGACGTCGTCTCCCGCCGCACCGGCATCCCGGTCTCCCAGCTCACCGCCAGCGAGAAGGAGAAGCTGCTCCGGCTCGAAGAGGAGATGCACGCGCGGATCGTCGGCCAGGACGAGGCGGTCACCGCCGTCTCGCAGGCCGTGCGCCGCAACCGCGCCGGCATGGGCGACCCCCGCCGTCCCGTCGGCTCCTTCCTCTTCCTCGGCCCGACCGGTGTCGGCAAGACCGAACTCGCCAAGACGCTCGCCGCCCTGCTATTCGGCGAGGAGGACCGGATGATCCGGTTCGACATGAGCGAGTTCCAGGAGAAGCACACCGTCGCCCGGCTGGTCGGCGCCCCTCCCGGATACGTCGGCTACGAGGAAGCGGGCCAGCTCACCGAGAAGGTCCGCCGCCGGCCCTACAGCGTGGTGCTCTTCGACGAGGTGGAGAAGGCCCACCCCGACGTCTTCAACACGCTGTTGCAGATCCTGGACGACGGACGGCTGACCGACGCGCAGGGCCGCACCGTCGACTTCCGGCACTGCGTCGTCATCATGACGTCCAACATCGGAGCGCGCCGCATCCTGGACCACAAGGGCGACGTCTCCGGACTCAAGGACGAGTTGATGGAGGATCTGCGCACGCGGTTCCTGCCGGAGTTCCTCAACCGGATCGACGACATCATCGTCTTCCACGCCCTGACCGAGGACGACCTCGGGCAGATCGTGGACCACCTGCTGGACCAGAGCAGGCGCAAGGTGCACGCGCAGGGCCTGGACCTGGAGGTCACGGAACCGGCCAAGAAGCTCCTCATCGCCCACGGCCACCAGCCGGAGTTCGGGGCGCGCCCGCTGCGCCGCACGATCCAGGCGGAACTCGACAACCGCATCGCCAGCCTGCTGCTCGGCGGCGAGGCCGATCCCGGCGACACGATCGTGGCCGAGGTCCGCGGCGACTCGCTGCACTGCACGGTACGCAGGGGCGACTCCGGCGGACCGCCGTCCCGGGAAGGCTGAGAGGAGGAGTCCTCTGCGCCGCCCCTCAGCCTCCCAGCGCGTCGCGCACGCTGGGGTAGCAGGCGAGGAGCGGGGTGAGGCCGACGATCTCCAGGGTGCGCAGGACAGGCCGCCGCAGGCCCGCCAGACGCAGCCAGCCCCCCGGGGCGTGGGCCTGATGGGCGGCTATGAGGACGTTGATGCCGCTGGAGTCCATGAACGGCACACCGCTGAGGTCCGCGACGGTGCGCGCGTCGTCGGGGTCCGCGGGGGCGAGGGCCCGGCGCAGGGCGCCGGAGGTGTGGTGGTCGACCTCACCAGTCACCGTGACGACGGTGACACCATCCACGTCGGTCCGCGTGACCGACAGCGGCTCCGGCCCCGCCTGCTCGTTCGTGCCTGCCGTGTCTGCCACGCGTCCCTCGTCCACGCTCACCCGATCCTTGCCCAGAGCTTCCCTTCTCGTCAGGCTGCCCAGGATCGCCCGGAGGATGCGGGCCGGCCCCGCGCACACCAGGTGACCGCCGGGGCGCGCGAGGACCGCGGCAACTGCGCGGCGTGCTGCCGGAAGGACGGGGGCCGGTGGCGGACCTAGGCTGAGATGGCGAGGAGTTCCACGGAGGACGGCCGAGCCCTGAGCCTTTCCCGATGTGACGGCCAGTTCCTGGACCGCTTCGTCACCGACCTCGCGTCCACCGAGGCCGCCGGCAGTATCGCGCTGGGGCACCGGCTCGGCCTGTAGCGGGCACTCGCCGAGGGCCCGGCGACACCCGAGGGGTTCGCCGCGCGCACGCGGTGCCATCCGCGTTACCTCACCGAGTGGCTGCGCGGCCGGGCCGCCGGCGGATACGCCGCGTACGATCCGGCGACCGGCCGGTTCTCGCCGGCCGAGGAACAGGCGTTCTGCCTGGCCGACCCGGACGCTCCCGACGTCGCCGCCGCCTTCCGCTTCGCGTCCGCCTTCCTATGCGTGCCCAACGCCCTGTCCCTGCGGGGCGGTTACGCCCTGGGCGCGCAGGCCGGCGAGTCGGCGGTCCGCGAGATGGCCACCGACGCGGGCTTCACCCGGTTCCGCCGCGCCGCGCAGACCCCGTTCAACGCGGTCTACGAGATCCGCCCGTAGACCGCGCGGCGGCGAAGGCCCGGCAGGCCCCGTCCCCGGCCGCGAGGGAAGGCGGGGACTTCGAGGGGCCGCTCGCGGAGGTGCCTGCGGCGTCCGCCGGGGTTCTCGCGTCGCTCGCCGAGCGGTGCTCGTGGCGTCCGTCGAGGTGCTTGCAGCGTTCGCCGGGGTGCTCGTGGCGTCCGCCGGGGTTCTCGCGTTGCTCGCCGAGCGGTGCTCGTGGCGTCCGTCGAGGTGCCTGCGGCGTTCGCCGGGGTGCTCGTGGCGTCCGCCGAGCGGTGCTCGCGGCGCCCGTCGAGGAGCCCGCCGCGTCCGCCGAGGCGTCCGCCGCGTTCGGCCCGCTCGCCGCCCCGGCCCGGCTGTGTCCGATGCGGGCCCGGTCGCACGGCGGGAGCGATGTCCCGCGCGTCACGCCGGCCGTGTGGGTGGCGCCCTGCCCGCCGTCCGCCGGTGCCTGGCGCAGCCGAAGCCCGACGGACCGGTCCGCTCCCGCCGCGACGGCCGGCGGCGGATCCGCCGCATCGTGGGCGGGCCGACCGCGCGCTGGTGGATTCACGCCGGACGCTTACCAAGGGCACGTACACTCCGCCTGCCGCTCCGGACGCGGACGGCCTCGCGATGAGATGCCTCGCCTGTGCATCGGCTGTGGATCCGCGCTGTTCCGGCAACGTGTTTGCTAGATTGCGCAATCACGCAACCGAAGTGCCGCAGGCCCGACCGTTCAGGGAAGTGGGAGATGAGCGACCCGTGGGACGGGCCGGCCGGCCAGGGCACGCGCAGCCGTGGCGCGCGGGTGCCCCCGCAGCGCGGGGCGGAGCCGGGCGGCGCGCGCCCCCCGGGCGGCCGTGCCGCGGCCCGCGCGGCCTCGCGGGCGCGCGGCGGCAAGGGGTCCCGCCGGGCCCGGCCGGTGCGGCGCGGCAGGCGGGTGCTGAAGATCCTCGGGATCGGCCTGTCCGTCCTGATCGTGGTCACCGCAGGCGCGGGCTGGTGGTTCTACGAGCACCTGAACGGCAACATCCACAGCGTCTCCCTGGACGGCAAGGGCGGCACGGAGAAGGCCGACGCCTTCGGCCGCACCCCCATCAACATCCTGGTCATGGGCTCCGATGGCCGGACCAGCGCGACGGACTGCAAGCTCGGCGGCGGCTGCTCGAAGACCGGCGTGCAGACCGGCAGCAACGCCGACGTGGAGATGGTGCTGCACATATCCGCCGACCGCTCGAACGCCACCGTCATGAGCATCCCCCGCGACACCATGACCAAGGTTCCGGCCTGCCGGGACAGTGAGTCGGGGCAGTCCACGAACGGCTACTACGGCCAGATCAACAGCGCGCTGCAGTACGGGCCCGCCTGCCAGGTGGCCACCGTCCACCAGCTCACCGGCATACCCATCGACCACTTCGTCAAGCTCGACTTCTCCGGCGTCGTGAAGATGTCCGACGCGGTCGGCGGCGTCTCCGTGTGCGTCAGCGGCGACGTCTACGACACCTACTCCCACCTGAAGCTGTCCAAGGGCACCCACACCCTCAAGGGCGTCGCGGCCCTGGAGTTCGTCCGCTCCCGGCACGGCTTCGGCGACGGCAGCGACCTCGGCCGTACGGTCTCGCAGCACATCTTCCTCAGCGCGATGATCCGCAAGTTCAAGAGCGCGGGCACGCTCACCGACCCCACCGCGGTCTACCACCTCGCCGACGCCGCCACCAAGGCGCTGACCGTGGACGACGGCCTCGGCACGGTCAAGAAACTGATCTCGCTCGCCGACGACGTGAACAAGGTGCCCACCAAGCGGATCACCTTCACCACCATGCAGACGGCCCCCGATCCGGGCGACAGCGACCGGGTGGTGGTGGGCCCGGGCGCGAAGAGCCTGTTCGCCACCATCGCCAACGACCAGGCCCTGACCACCGGCTCCGGCAAGAAGTCCGCGGCGGCCTCGGCCACCGCCAAGGCGAAGGCCGGCGCCTCCGCCGTGCCCGCGGCCGGTATCGCGGTGACGGTCGAGAACGGCACCGGCATCACCGGCCGCGCCTCCGTCCTCGCGACCGCCCTCACCGGCCAGGGCTTCAGCCCCGCCACGACGACGGCCAACGCCCCCAGCCCCGCCGGCAGCACCACCCTCACCTACGGCACCGGCGAGAAGGCCGCGGCCCAGACGGTCGCCAAGGCGCTCGGCCTGCCCGCGTCCCACCTGGTGCAGGGCACCGGCAGCGGCCTGACCCTGGTGATCGGCGGCGACTGGCCGAGCGGTACCAGCTACCCGGGCGGCTCGTCCTCGCCCCCGCCCGCCGACACCAAGGCCGCCGTCGGAGGCGCCCACGCCTCCACCGCCGACCAGGCCAAGACCTGTGCCAAGGTGAGCCCCTACCGGACGGTCACGTACGGCGGCGTCTCCATGACGCCGTCCCAGGCCTACGCCGCGGCGCGGAACAAGCCCGACTCCGACGCCTGAGCGGTCGCGGGGACCGGCCGTGCGAGCGCCGGGTCAGAGCTTGCGCCAGCGCGCGTTGCACCAGGAGAAGAGGCCGAACGCGGCCAGGCCGAGCGCGACCAGGGCGAGCAGCCAGGGTCCGGCCGGCAGGTCGCGGAACGCGCGCAGGGTGTCGTCCATGCCCTTGGCCTTCCCCGGCTCGTGCTGGACGGCCGCGACGAGCGCGAACACACCGGCCGCCGCGAAGACCACGCCACGGGCCGTGCCGCCTGTCACCCCGAGGCCCTCCACCACCGGCCGGACCCGGGCCGGCATGGCTTCGGTCCGCAGCTTGTCGCGGAACTTGCGCTGCACGGCCCGTACCGAGATCCACCCGCCGGCGATCACCACGGCGGTCCCCGCCAGCCCGAGGAGCCACTGGCCGCCGGGCCACTCCAGCACCCGTGCGGTGACGTCGTCGGTGTGCCGGTCGGAGGAACCGCTGCCGCTGCCCCGCTCCCCGGCCGCGTAGGAGAGCACCGAGTAGGACACGAAGCAGTAGAAGACGCAGCGGAACAGGGCCGCCGCCCGCCGGGACAGCTTGGACCCGTCGGGGCCGTAGCCGCCGAACGCCGCCTCGGACAACCGCCACAGCGCCATCCCGGCGAGGGCGACGCCCACGATCCACAGCATCACCGACCCGAACGGCTTTCCGGCCAGCTCGCCGAGGGCACCGCCGCGGTCGGCCTGGTGCCCGCCGCCGTCACCGCCGAAGGCGATCTGCACCGCGATGACGCCCACGAGCACATAGATCAGTCCACGCGCGGCGAAGCCCGCCCGGGCCGCCGCCTCCACGGCGGAGCTGTCCGCCACCCGCCGCGCCCCGGACCGACCCCGCAGTGTCCATGTGTGTGCATCCATACAGCGCCGGATGCCCCCGCGCACGGGTCCGACACCTGCCCCGCCGCGGGCCCGTCCCGCTGGGAGCCGGACGGCCCGTTGGGCACCGGGGCGGGCGGTTCCCGTACCTCCCCGTGGAGAACGGTGCTCGAAGCGGCGGAGCAGCCCGCCGCCCCGCCGGCCGCCTGAACGCCCGGCCAGGGTGGGACCGGCGCGCCACCGGTCCCACCGGGGCACCGGGCCGCGGACGCGGACCGACGCAGACCGACGCGGACAGGCGCGGACCGACGCGGACAGGCACGGACGGCGGACTCCGATCAGCGCGCCTCCGCGTCCGCCCCCACGCCCCGCGGCCCGCGTCCGCCGACCAGCAGCACCGCGCAGGCGCCGGCCGTCAGCAGTCCGCCGGCGAGGAAGGTCCCCCGCGCACCGGCGAGCGGCAGGAGCAGACCTCCGAGCGCGGCGCCCGCCGCGATACCGGCGTTGTACGCGCCGGAGTTCGCCGCGAGGGCGAGGTCCGTGCGGCCCGGCGCCCAGTGCAGCATCGCGTTCTGCGCGGTCATGAACACCGGTCCGAGCGCACCGCCCATCAGCACCAGGCACAGCACCGCCACGACCTGACGGCCGCCCGCCGCGGACAGGCCGAGCATGCCGAGCGCCTGGGTGGCCACGGCCGTGGGCAGCGCGGCGTGCGGGAAGCGGTCCAGCAGCGCCGCGGTGACGCTCACCCCGGCCAGACAGGCGGTGCCGAAGACCGCGAGCAGCACGCCGGCCGTGCCGGGGGCGAACCCGCTCACGTCGTCCAGGAACGCCACCAGGTAGGTGTAGCCCGCGAACGCCCCGGTGGCGGAGAGGAATCCCGCCGCCAGCACGGTGGTGAACCGGCGGACGTCGGGGCTGCCGCCGTAGGCGGCGGGCTCGTCCTCCGGACGCGACGTCGGCAGCAGGACGGCGATGGTCACGAGGCACACCAGTCCCGGAACCGCCAGGCAGGCGACCGGTACCGGCCAGCCGCGCTGCCGGCCCAGCCAGGTCCCCGCGGGGACACCGAGGACCAGGGCGAGCGAACCGGCGACGGACAGCGCCCCGACCACACGCCCGCGCACCTCCGGCGCGAACAGGCCCGCCGCGACCGGTCCCGTCACCGCCCAGAACAGCGCCTGCGCGAGGGCGGTCAGCAGCCGGGCCCCGAGGAGCGGCCAGTACGAGCCGGCCAGGGCCCCGACCAGGCTGGACACGACCAGCGCGGCCAGCACTCCCGTGAGCACATGACGCCGGGGCACCGCCCGCAGGGCGTGGGCGAGCGGCAGGGAGGCGACGGCCACCGTCACGCCGTAGCCGGTGATCAGCAGCCCTACCGCCGGCAGGGACACCCCGAGGCTGCCGGACATGAGGTCCAGGAGGCCGATGGGCAGGTTCTCCGCGGTGTTGAAGGTGAAGGCGGCCAGCATGAGGGCCGCGAGCACCGCCGGGCCGCGCCGTGCGGCCGGTCGTGCGCGGTCCGCACGGTCTCGTCCCGGCCCGGTCCACCGCGCCGGCTCGATGACACCGCCCATGCGCTCAGCTCACCGGCCGCACCGGTCCCGCCGCAACCGAATTCCGGCTCGTCGCCACGGCCGGAGCGTCCTGTGTCAGGCGCATGTGCCAACTCCCCGGCAACCGCCTTCGCCCGCCCTTCCGTTCAGATGGCGTGCGGTAGGGTACGAGCTGTTTGGTTTAATTTTCAGCTTGGGGGAGGGTCCATGGCTCAGCAGGAGCGAGCTGTCCGGACCCGACGTGCTGTTCTGGAAGCGGCCGCCGCCGTCTTCGCGGAGCGCGGATACGCGGCCGCCACCATCGCCGAGATCCTGAACCGGGCCGGTGTCACCAAGGGCGCCCTGTACTTCCACTTCGACTCCAAGGCGGCCCTCGCCCGGGGCGTGCTGCAGGAGCAGTTGCGGACCGAGTACCACCTGCCCCGCGAACTGAAGTTGCAGGAGTGGGTGGACGCGGGCATGACCCTCGCCAAGCGGCTGCCGCAGGAGCCCGTACTGCTCGCCGGTGTCCGGCTCTCGGCCGACCTCCAGGGCCACGACGTCCTCGGCAGCGCATGGCCCGCCTGGGCCCGGATGACCTCGTGCGCCCTGGCGGAGGCGAAGGAACGCGGCGAGGTGCTGCCGCACGTGAACCCGGAGGAGACCGCCCAGGTCTTCCTCGGCGCCTGGATCGGCGTGCAGTTCGTCTCCCAGGCCGTGGCCGGCTGGGCGGACCTGGACGACCGTATGTCGGCGCTGTACGGGCACCTCCTCCCCGCCATCGCGGCCCCGGCCGTCCTCGTCCGGCTGGACACCGCTCCGGACCGGGGCGCCCGCGTGATCGCCGAGGTGCAGCGGAACTCGGCGGCCCTCGCCGGCGCCTCCGCCTGACGCCGGCCACCGCGCCCGGCCCCGTCGGCGGCTGTCCCGGAGGTGTCGCGGGAGGCGCACGCACCGGCATGGACAAAACCGCCGGGACGGTTTGTCGCGGGCCTCGCCTGAGCCCCGTGTTCGAGGACCCGGCATCCGGTCACGCCCGTCCGGCCGCGGGGACCAGACCGGGGGCGAACCGGAACGAGACCGCCTCCATCAGCGGCCTGCGCTTGGTGTTGTGGAAGGCGGCGATCCGCCACCCGCCGTCCGCCTCCCGCACCAGCGTGTACGTCTGCACCTTGCCGAGCCGGCGGGGCCGCCTGCCCTTGTAGGTGTCGCCGCGCCCGCTGACGACGGCCGTGTCCGGGCCGGGGAAGCGGACGCCGACGACCTCGTCCGCGAGCCGGGTGTCCTTGAGGAAGGTCGCGAACAGCACGCGGTGGCTCTCGGTGATGTCCCGGCGCCCCTGGTAGAGCGTGCCGACATAGGTGGCGTAGGTGGCGTCCTCGGTGAACAGGCGGCCGTAGGCGTCGGCGTCGTGGTCGTTCCAGGCGGCGACCAGCGCGTCCAGGACGGCGGTGACGGCTGCGGTGTCGTGCGGTGCGGGCATGACGGAGGTCCCCCCTCGTGGGTAGACTGGCGCGGTATCTTACTGGGAACAGTATCTGCACACGTGCAGAGATATGGGAAGGGGGTCACCGTGCCGAATGCCGGGAGCGGCGGGGACGACGAACACGTGATCTTCCGTCAGTACCTGGACGCCGTGGGCCTCCAAGGCCTGGCCAGCGCCGAGGCCGCGGGCCTGCATAGCTCGGAGTGGTACGCGCTCAGCCTGCTCGGCCGGGAGGGCAGCCTGACCTCGGGCGAACTCGCCACCCGCACCGGGCTGACCACCGGGGCCACCACCCGGCTGATCGACCGCCTGGAGCGCGCCGGATACGCGCGCCGGACGCCCGACCCCACCGACCGCCGGCGCGTGCACGTCGAAGCCGTCCCGGACGCGCTCGACCGCGTGGAGCAGGTCGTGGGCCCGGCCCGCCGCCGCCTCGCCGAGGTCCTGGCCCACTACACACCCGGGCAACGCGCCCTGATCTTCGACTACTTCGCCCGCGCGGCCCCCGCCTTCCGCGCCGCGACCGAGGAGATCCGGGCGGCGGCCCCGCCCAGGCGGGCCAGGAAGTCCGGCTGACCCCGGCGCGCCGGACGGCCGGGGCACGCCGCGCTCACGCCGGGCGCTCCCGGGCGTGACATCATCACCGTCGTCCGTACGACCGCTCCCCACCGGAAGGGCACGGGCCGCGATGACCGACTGGGAGTGGGACGAGACCCTCTTCGCGGGCGCCGCCCCCTACTACCAGCGGGGCCGGCTGCCCTACGCCCCCGGACTGGTGCCGCGGCTCGCCGAGGTGCTCGCGGCCGACGGCACCGGACGCCTCCTCGACGTGGGCTGCGGACCGGGCACCGTCACCCTCCCGCTGGCCCCGCTGTTCCGCGAGGCGGTCGGCGTCGACCCGGACCCCGGCATGATCACCGAGGCCGCCCGCGGGGCCGCCACCGCGGGACTGGCCGCCAAAACCCGCTGGCTGCGGCTGCGCGCCGAGCATCTCCCAGCCGGTCTCGGTACGTTCGACGTGGCGGTCTTCGCCCAGTCCTTCCACTGGACCGAGCGCGAGCGGGTGGCCGGGACCGTCCACGGCATGCTCCGGCCCGGCGGAGCACTGGTGCACCTGGCCGACCTGAAGACCGAGCGCCGTACGGCCGCGGGCCTGCCCCACCCGGACGTGCCCTACGCCGGCATCGCCGCCCTGGTCCGGCGGTATCTCGGCCCCGTCCGCCGCGCCGGCCGGAGCCTGCTGCCGCGGGGCACGCCGGGAGGTGAGGCGGCGGTGTTCTCCGGCGCCGGATTCGCGGGCCCCGAGCGGCATGTCGTACCCGGCGGACAGGCGCTGGTGCGCACCACGGACGACGTCGTCGCCTGGACGTTCTCGATGTCCTTCGCCGCCCCGCACCTGTTCGGCCCGGACCGCGCGGTCTTCGAGGCGGACCTGCGCCGCCTGCTCGGCAGCGCTTCCCCGGCGGGCCGGTTCGCCGAACGGGTCCCGAGCACCGAGGTGTTCGTATGGCACCGGCCGCCACGCCTATATCGATGAGAGGATGCATGTCCACGGTCACTAGGATGTGAGGCCAAGACAACCATGCGACCGGCCGTTCGTTGAGGGCCGGTCGGGGTCGCCGATGCCAGGGACCGCTCCCCGGGCTGCGGTGATCTTCCTGCCCAGGAGGACCCTCCGCATGTTCCGACGAATAGGCAACGCCGTCGTCCGTCATCCCATTTGGACGATCGTGGCGTGGCTGATCGCCGCGGTGGCCATCGTGGCCACCGCCCCGAGCCTGCCCTCGAACAGTGACGAGAGCAGCTTTCTGCCCAAGAGTTACGAGTCGATCCAGGCGGCGCAACTACAGGAGAAGGCGTTCCCCAGCGCCTTCACGCCGTCGGCGATCGTGCTCTACCAGCGCACCGACGGCGGCAAGCTCACCGCCGCCGACGTGCGCGACGTCGCCCGGATCACTTCCGAGCTGGGCGAGAAGCACATCGACCAGGTACAGAAGGTCGTCCCCGGCCGGCCGTCCAAGGACGGCAGGTATGACCTGACCCTCGTCCAGATGGACAGCAAGACCGCCGGTCAGCCCGAACAGGCGGACGCGGCCAAGGAGTTGCGTGACGAGGCCAAGAAACTGGCCAAGGGCACGGACCTGGAGGCCAAGCTCGGCGGTTCCGCCGCGCAGGCGCTCGACCAGCAGGACTCCTCCAAGCGGGGCGAGGCGCTGATCGGCATCGGCACCTTCGGGATCATCCTGATCACCCTGCTCATCATCTTCCGGGCACCGATCCTCGCCGTGCTTCCCCTGCTGCTGATCGGCCTGGTGTCCGCCGTCGCCAACGGACTGATCGCCTACGCCACCAAGCTGTTCGGGCTGGAGGCCAACAGCTCGATCTCCTCCATCCTGATCGTGGTGCTCTTCGGCGTTGGCACCGACTACTTCCTGTTCCTGATATTCCGTTACCGGGAGAGTCTGCGGGCCGGCGACGAGCCCAAGGAGGCCATGGTCAACGCGGTCGGCCGGGTCGGCGAGGCCATCGCCTCGGCGGCCGGCGCGGTCATCATCGCGTTCCTCGCCCTGGTGCTGTCCACGCTGGGCTTCCTCAAGCAGATGGGCCCGGCGCTCGCCATCGCGGTCGGCGCCACGCTGGTCGCGGGCCTGACCCTGATCCCGGCCGTGGTCTCGCTCATCGGACCGAAGGTCTTCTGGCCCTCCAAGTCCTGGAAGACGGAACCCCAGAACGCCCGCTTCGCCGCCCTCGGCCGGGGCGTCCAGCGCCGCCCGGCGCTGACCGCCGTCGTCTCGGGCCTCGTCCTGCTCGTCCTGTCGCTCGGCACCCTCGGCTACAAGGCCACCTTCGACCTGGCGTCGGGCTCCATGCCCAAGACCAAGGAGTCCATGGTCGTCCAGGACGAGATGCAGAAGGCGTACTCGGCGGGCGCCGCGGCGCCGACCGACGTCTACCTGTCCAGCACCGACGGCAAGCCGCTCGACAAGTCCGCCTTCGACGCGTACGCCGCGAAGCTCGGGGCCGTGGACGGCGTCGCGAGCGCCCGCCTGGCCCAGGTGAACAAGGCGGGCACCACCGCGGACTTCACCGTCACCCTCAAATACGAGGCGTCGACGGACAAGGCGATCGCCGCGGTGGGCAGGGTCCGTGACGTCGCGCACTCCTCGGCGCCGGGGGGCACCAAGGCGCTCGTCGGCGGCATGTCCTCGATCTACAAGGACATCAACGCGGCGGTCAACCACGACTACCGGACGGTCTTCCCCGTCGCCGCCGCCCTGATCATGGTCATCCTGGGCCTGCTGCTGCGCAGCGTGGTCGCGCCCTGGTACCTGATGGCCTCCGTGGGCCTCGGCTTCGGTGCCACCCTCGGTGCCACCGTGTGGATCTTCCAGGACGCCCAGGGCCACTCGGGCCTGATGTTCATGTTGCCGGTGATCATGTACCTCTTCGTGGTCGCGATCGGCACCGACTACAACATCCTCATGATCGCCCGCTTGCGCGAGGAGGCGCGTGCGGGCCGGGAGCCGCGCGAGGCCGCCGGCATGGCGCTCCGGCACGCCGGGCCGACCGTGGCCGCGGCGGGCTTCATCCTGGCGGCGACCTTCGCCACGATGATGCTGGCCGGCAACGCGCTGCTCTCGGAGATGGGCTTCGCGGTCTCCTTCGGCATCGCGGTGGCCGCGTTCGTCATGGCGATGTTCTTCACCCCGAGCCTCACGGCCCTGATCGGCCACGCGGCCTGGTGGCCGGGCCACGCCGACCGGGCGGTGGTGCCGGCCGCCGGCACCGGCGCCGGGACGACCGGCTCCGGACCGGTCCGGGGCGAGGAGGACCGGGATCCGGCCGGGCGCCGAGGTTAGGGTCTTTCGTTCGGATCAGGCCGGATCAGGGCGCGGTGCCAGGGCCCGCGAGCCCGGCATGATCCAGACGAGAGGCCGTAGCGACAGCCGCTGGGACCGGTGAGTTCCGTCGCGCGTACGGGCGGGTGGATGACACCGGCCGGTTCCGCCGGGCGTCGCGACGGGCGGCGGCCGGTCTGAACGACGAGTCCTGCCGGGCCATGTGGCCCGGCAGGACTTTTTCGTCTCCGGAGCCGGGACGGGCCGGTGCGGTCAGCCGGTGGCGGCGGGGCCGTGGAAGTAGTGGCCCTCGTCCAGGTCCGCGAGGAGACCGGGCTGCACCGGTTCCCAGCCCAGCAGTTCGCGGGTCAGAGCACTCGACGCGGCGGCGTCGAAGCCGAGCGGGCCGCTCAGCCAGCCGAAGTGCCCGGCGGCGGCCTCGGGCGCCACGGAGGTCACCGGCACCTCCAGGTGACGGCCGATCACCTCCGCGATGTCACGCAGCGCGACACCCTCCTCCGCCGAACCGTGCAGCACCGAACCGGCGGGCGCCTTCTCGGCCGCCAGCCGGAACAGCCGTGCGGCGTCGAGGCGGTGCACGGCCGGCCAGCGGGTGGTGCCGTCGCCCGGGTGGCCGGAGACGCCCTTGGCGCGGGCGATGGCGACCAGGCTCGCGACGAAACCGTGGTCGCCCTCGCCGTGGCAGGTGGGGGAGAGCCGCACTACGGACGAGCGGACACCGCGTTCGGCGAGGGCCAGCGCCGCCTCCGCGGTGGTCTGCCGGACGGCGAAGTGCGAGCCGTGCAGCGCGGGCCTGTCCCGTTCGGTGGCGAGCCGCCCGGGTGCGACCCCGAGCAGCCCGGAGGCCAGGACGAAGGGCCGTCCGCTGCCGGCGAGGGCGTCGCCGAAGGCGTCCACGGCCCGGCGGTCGGCCTCGGCCGCCTCCTGGAACCCGCCGCTGAAGGCCAGGTCGTGCTTGAAGGCGAGGTGGATCACCCCGTCCGAGGCGGCGGCCGCGTCCCGCAGCACGGCGAGGTCGTCGACGGTGCCGCGGACGACCTCCGCACCGGCCGCGGTGAGCGCGGCGGCGGATGCGTCGGAGCGGGCCAGCCCGGCGACCTGGTGTCCTGCCTCGAGGAGGTCGGGCACGAGGGCGGAGCCGATCCAGCCGGACGCCCCGGTCACGAAGAAACGCATGGGAGAACCCCAGACTCTTGATGTCAGTGACTGTCATAGACCCTAGCACCCCATGTCAGTCACTGTCATCGCGTAGGATCTGCGCATGGGCAGATGGGAGCCGAACGCGCGCGAGCGCCTGGCAGAGGCGGCGTTGGAGCTCTACGGCGAACGCGGGTACGAACAGACCACCGTCGCGGAGATCGCCAAGCGCGCCGGACTGACCGAGCGCACCTTCTTCCGCCACTACGCCGACAAGCGCGAGGTGCTGTTCGGCGGCTCGGGGGAGCTGGAGGACCTGTTCGTGCGGGCGGTCACCGGGGCGCCGGCGGACGCCGCACCGATCGATGTGCTGGCCGCCGGGCTCGACGCGGTCTCGGAGGTCTTCGCCGACCGCCGCGCGTACGCGCGCGCCCGGCACGCCGTGATCACGGCGAACGCGGAACTCAAGGAGCGCGAGCTGATCAAACTGGCCTCCCTGGCGGCCGCGCTCGCCGGTACCCTGCGCGGGCGCGGCGTCCCGGAGCCCGCCGCGAGCCTCGCCGCCGAGGCCGGGGTGGCCGTCTTCAAGGTCGGCTTCGAACGCTGGCTGGCGGCGCCCGGGGACCGCGACCTGGTGCACCTGGTGCGGGAGGCGCTGACCGAGTTCAGGGCGGTGGCCGCCGGCGGCTGAGCCCGAAGGAGGACCCGGCCGCCCCCAGCCGGCGCCCGGTCGTGTGCTCGTGCGCGGAGGCGGTGCCGGTACGACTCAGGCGGTGGGGTCCGCCAGCCGCCGGAGGACCTCCACCGCCCGCTCGGCCTGATCGTGCGGCACGAAGAGGTGGTCGTGGTGGAAGCCCGCCACGACATTGCAGCTCAGGCCCGCGTCCGCGAGTGCCCGGGAGACCGCGGCGGTCAGCCCGACCGCGTCCAGCGCGGAGTGCACGCGCAACGTGATCCACCCGGCCACGTAGTCGTACGCCATCCCGGCCGCGTCCGCGTCCGCCTGCGGCAGCACGAGGGTGAGGCCCTCCTGCTCGGCGACGGTGACCACCGGGGAACAGCCGGACGGTACGCCGCCCTCGGCCGTGGTGAAGACATAGCGGCCCGGGTTCAGCTCCGGCCGCATGCCGCTGAGCAGCGCGCGCAGATCGGTCTCCCCTGTCACGGGCCCCACCCTACGGGCCGTGCCGGGCGGCCGGCCGCCCGGCCGGGTGCCCGGGTACGCCGACCGGCCGGGAGCGCGGCGCGTGCTCGTGTGAGCCCTGTACGCGCCCCCGTTCGTGTGACAAGACTGCGCGCTGTCGGCGGGCAGCGGCCGGGCGCCGCCCGCGCATCGTCCGAGCCCAGGAAGGCAGGTCGGCCGCCGTGCTGTTGCGTCTGCCCACATCCGTGACGGAAGCGCGGGAATGCCTGGCCGAGGGAGCCGTGCCGGTAGGCGGGGCGACCCTCGTGTGGGCGACGTGGCAACGCGACGGATTCCCCGGACTGGCCATGTCCCTGCGGGAGCTGCCGGAGGCCAACGTCCTCGGCCCGCAGACCGTGGGCGGTGCCGTGATCCTGCACCGGATCGACGGACGGGTGCCGGACGTCCTGCGGCTGGCCGCCGCCACGGTCGGCACCGGCGCCGTACGGCGCACGGCGACCGTCGGCGGCAACATCGCCGGCAGCACGCTGCGCTGCCTGCTGCCCGCCGCGCTAGTCCTGGACGCCCGCGCGACGGTCCTGGAAGCCGACGGCGTCCGCGAGGCCGGCCTGGCCGAGGTGGTCGCCAAGCGGCCGGTGCTGATCGGCCTGCGCTGGCGCACGCCGACCGCCTCGGCGTACCGCAAGCTGCCCGTGGAGGCGGGCGGCGCGCCGCCCCTCGTCGTCGCCTCGGCCCTGCACGCCGGGCAGGGCGCGCCCCACCGCGTGCGGGTCGCCGTACGGGACGGTTACGAGGTGCTCAGCGGCACCGCTCCCGGCGACGCGGGCGCCGGCGAGGCCCTCGAAGCACTGCGCGGCACCGCCCTCGGCGAGCTGCCGGCCGCCGCGTGGGACGTCGTACGCCCGCAGGTGGTCGGCCTGTTGGACCGGCGCGGTACGGACTGAGGGGACGGCTGCTCCCCGCGGCCGTGCACGGGCGTGTCATCGTGGCGGGTATGGCGACGGAACCGGACGTGGCGGTGCTGGTCGGGCTGCAGGCGGCCGGCAAGTCCACCTTCTACGCGCAGTGCCTGGCCGGCCGGTACGCGCTGGTCAGCAAGGACCTGTTCCCGCGCGGTGCCCGGAACAAGCAGGGCCGGCAGATGCGGCTGGTGGCCGAGCACCTGGCCGCAGGACGGGCCGTGGCCGTGGACAACACCAATCCGTCACCGCAGGAGTGGGGACCGCTGGTCCAGGCGGCCCACGCCCACGGCGCGACCGTGACGGCCTACTGGTTCCCGCCGGACGTGACGGGCTCCCTGCGGCGCAACGCCGCGCGCGAGGGCCGCGACCGGGTCCCCGACGTCGGCGTCCTCGCCACGGCGAAGCGGCTGCGCAGGCCGTCGCCGCGGGACGGCTTCGACGCGGTGCGCGAGGTCCGGTTCGACGGGCGGGGAGGCTTCCGGGTACGGGACTGAACCGGCACTGCCGGTGACGGGACGCCGCACTGTTCGCTGACAGGCAACACCCGGGGCGCTGTCGGGACCGACGCCCCCGCGCCGGGCTCCTACCTTTTCGGTGTACAGGGTCCGACCGAAGGGGACGGGAATGAAGCGCAAGGCGACGGCATGGGTGCTGCCCGCGTTACTGGTGGCGCTCAGCGTGGTGGGCTCCGGGGCTCCGTCCTCGGCGCAGAACGAGGACCGGGCCGCGGCCGCGCCGACCACGGCGGTCGGACCGCAGTACGACACCACGCACGTCTACGTCACCCTCGGCGCCACCGACGCGTTCGTCGCGAGCTGGGAGGCGACCTTCGGCGGGACCCACACGGCCAAGGTCGTCACGACGGTCACCCCGACGCCCAGCACCACCGAGTCCGAGCTGGTCTTCTCGCCGGTCGGGACCCTGTCCGTCTTCGACTTCAAGACGCCCGTGCCCTATCCGTTCGGCAGCGAACGGACGGGCTGGCTCATGAGCGACTTCGACACGGGCGTCCGCCTCGCCCGCACGAGCGGGGCCCAGGTCGTCGTCGCGCCCTTCGACGACCCCGTCGGCCGGGACGCGGTCGTCCAGTTCCCGGGCGGGATCAACGCCCAGTTGTACTGGCACACCAAGGTCCCGTCGTACGCGCCGCTGGAGACCGTGCCGGACAACCGCGTCTATCTGACACCGGACTCGGTGGACGCGTTCCTGCGCTCCTACCTGCGCTTCACCGGCGGCCGGATCGTCGCCGACCAGCGGGCGGCGGACGGCGGTGACCTCGGCCGTCCCGGGCAGACCTACCGCCGCGTCGCCCTGCGCTCCCCGTACGGCAACACGGTCGTCAGCGTCACCGACGGCCACCTGCCCTACCCGTTCGGCCGGGAGACCACCGGCTACGCGGTCAAGGACCTGCCGGCGACGCTGCGCAGGGCCGGGGCAGCCGGCGCGAAGGTGCTGTCGGGGCCGTACGCTTCGGAAGGCCGGTCCTCCGCGATGGTGGAGTTCCCCGGTGGCTATGTGGCCGAACTGCATCAAGGAGGGGATCGCGGGTGACCGACGCGACGATGGGGGATGACGTCTACCAGCCGGACGGGTCGGAGGTGCAGGACGACGTCGGTCTGCTCGACGCGTCCGACACCCTGGACTACCGCGGTGGTGAAGAGGCCCTGGACGAGGGCTACTCACCGCCGGAGCGCCCCTGGGGCGTGGAGCACACCGGCGTCACGGCGGCGGAGCGGTGGCGGGGGGAGAGTCTGGACGAGCGCCTCGCCGAGGAGGTGCCGGACATCGGCGTCCCGGAGGGCGACGGCATCGGCGACACCTGGGGCACGGACGGAGAAGTCATCGACGACGAGGTCGGCGACGAGCGCGCCGGACGGCTCGTCGCGCCCGACGAGGGCAGCCACGAGAACACCGAGTCCGACCTGTTCGCCTCCGACCGGGGCCTGGACGGCGCCGGGGCCTCGGCGGAGGAGGCCGCGATGCATGTGATCCCCGGCTCCGAGAGCTACTGACGCCCACCGCGGGCCCGACACGGAAGGCCAGCCGATGAGCAGCGCCGAACCAGGGCCGGACGCCGGCCACCACCTGCGGAACCTCCGGGAACGGATGGCCGGGCATCACCGCCGGGCCCAGGCCGAACGGGAGGAGTCCGCGCTGGAGGACGCGATCGACGGGGCGGCCTTCGACCTGGCCGCCGACATCGCCCACCCCACCGCCGGCGGCCCGGAGCCCGGCTACGACGTCGACACGGACCTCGGCGTCGACCGGCGGTGACGGCGTCCCGCGTTCCGCACGTGGACACGACCGGCCGGCCCCGCTCCGGGGCCGGCCGGTCTCACTTGAAGGCTCCGCCGGTGATCCCGGCGGTCAGGTGGCGCTGGGCGGCGACGAGCAGCGCTGCCGCCGGGACGGACGCCAGGACGGCGGTGGCCATGACGGCGTTCCACTGGTCCGTGTGGGCGCCGAGGTACTCGTAGATGCCGACGGTGACCGGCCGCACCGACTCCGTGGTGTTCAGCGTGAGCGCGAAGAGGAAGTCGCCCCAGGCGAACAGGAAGCCGAAGAGACCGGCGGTGATCAGCGCGTTGCGGCTCAGCGGGAGCACCACGGACCACAGCACGCGGAGCCGTCCGGCGCCGTCCACGCGGGCGGCGTCGACGATCTCCCCGGGGATGCTCCGCATGAACGCGCGCAGGACGAGGATCGCGAAGGGTACGCCCATGGTGGAGTCGGCGAGGATCAGCCCGCCGTAGGAGTTCAGCAGTCCCAGCTCGGTGTAGGCGCCGTACAGGGCGTTGGCCACGACGATGCCCGGCACCGTCTGGGTGACCAGGATGCCGAACAGCACGACCGTGGTGCCCCGCAGGCGGAGCCGGGCGAGCGCGTAGGCCGCCGGTGCCGCGAGGCCGAGGCTCAGCGCCGCACTGCCGAGGGCCACGACGAGGCTGGTGAGCAGGGCGCGTCCCTGGTCGCGCAGGGCGGTGGCGTAGCCGCCGAAGTCGGGGTGGCGGGGGAACCAGCCCGCCGTGAGCATGCTGCCCGCCGGTTGCAGGGAGGCGTTCACCATCCAGTACACCGGGAACAGCATCACCACGAGCAGGAGGATCCCCACGACCGTGGACAGGGGGCCGCGTGCGGGTCCGCGCTTCACCGAAGGCCCCCCTCAGCTGTTCCGGGCGCGCCGGTCGGCGCGCAGGTGGACGAGGGCGAAGGCGAGCGAGACGAGGACGAGCACGTTGCCCGTCGCGGCGCCGCGCCCGAACTCGAACTGCTGGAAGGAGAGCTGGTACGAGCGGGTGGCCAGGGTCTGCGTCGCGTCGGCAGGGCCGCCGCCCGTCACCACGAGGATGATGTCGAGCACCTTCACCGTGTAGACGACGCCCAGCACCAGCACCACGCTGGCCACGGGTCGCAGCAGCGGCCAGGTGACGTGGCGGAACGACGCCAGCCGGCCGGCGCCGTCCAGCTCCGCCGCCTCGTACAGGTGCGCCGGGATGTCCTGGAGGCCGCCGTACAGGAGCGCGGTGTTGAAGGGGACGCCCACCCAGATGTTGACCAGGATCACCGACACCAGTGCCTCGGAGGTGCCGGTCAGCCAGGGGATGCCCGAGGACAGCAGGTGGAGGTGGCGCAGCGCCTGGTTGACGACCCCGCTGTCCGTGTCGAGCATCCACCTCCACGTCGTCCCGGAGACGACCAGGGGCAGCAGCCACGGCAGCAGCAGGAGCGACCGCAGCAGGCCGCCGAGCGGGAACCTCCGCCGGAAGAACAGGGCCAGGGCCAGCCCGAGCACGAACTGTCCGGCGAGCGAACCGGCGGTGAACAGGACCGTGGTGAGCAGGGTCCGCCAGAACACGTCCGCCGACAGGGTGGCCGTGTAGTTCCGCAGGCCCACGAAGGGCGCGGCACCGGTGTAGAACGTCGTCACCGAGTAGTCCTGGAAGCTCATCACGACGTTCTTGACGATGGGGTAACCGAAGAACAGCGACAGGTGGACCAGGGCGGGCAGCAGGAACAGCCACCGGGAGACCCGCGCCCACAGCCGGGCCCGGGCCGCCCGGTCAGGAACCGGTCGCGATGCGCTGCGCACGCCTGAGCGCTTCCTGCGGAGTCCGCTCACCCGTCAGCGCGGCCTGCACGGCGGTGTAGATCCCGGTCGCGGCCCGCGGCCACTCGACGCCGAGCTCGCCGGTGCGGGCCCGGGCCCCTTGCACGCTCTTGACGAAGGCGGCCATCGACGGGACCCGCTCGGCGTACCGGGACGCCACCGAGGGGCGGGAGGGCACGGTGTGGTACTGCTCGGCCAGGGCGAGCATGTTCTCGGAGTCGTTCAGGCAGGCCAGGACCCGGGCGGCCTTCCGCTGCCGGGCCTCGGAGGAGTTCTGCGGGACGGTCCAGACCTCACCGCCGAGCGGGGTGACCAGTCTCTGGCCCGGCCGGCGGACGGGGAGGGGCGCCACGCCCCAGTGCAGGTTCTCCGTGCTGTCCATCGCGGAGATCCGCCACGGTCCGTTGACCATCATGGCCGCCCGGCCGGCGACGAACTGGTCGTGGACATCGGCCTGGGTCCAGTTCAGCACGGACTTCGACATGGACCCGCTCCTGACCAGGTCCACCCAGAGCTGGAGGGCCTGGGCGGCCTGCGGGCTGTCCAGCCGCGTCTCGTCCCCGCCGTTGGACCACAGGAAGGGCAGGAACTGCCAGGTGCCCTCGAAGGTGGCGTTGGCGTCCACGGCCATGCCGTAGCGGCCCGGCCGGGTCAGCCGGGCCGCGGCCGTCCTCAGCTCGTCCCAGGTCTTCGGCACGGCGACACCGGCCTCGGCGAGCATGTCCTTGTTGTAGAAGAGGGCGACCGTGCTGACCGTGGGCGCGAGCCCGTACACCTTCCCGCGGTAGGTGCCGGCCGACCGGATGCCCCCGGTGTAGCCGCCGGCGTCGATGCCGTACCGGTCCAGCGGGGTCAGCGCTCCGGTCCGGGCTATCTGCTGCAGGTCGGGGTTGTCGAGCATCAGCAGGTCGGGCAGGGTCCGCGACGACGCCTGCCGCAGCACCTGGGGGACCAGCGACGCCCCCGGCACGCTCCTGTGCTCGACGGTGACACCGGCGGCCCTGCCGCAGGCGGAGAGCCGCTTGCCCCACTGGGCGTGCTCGGTCGCGTCGGTGTAGTAGTCGAGGGCGGTGATGGAGGTCACCTCGCCGCCGGCCGATCCGGAGCCGGTTCCCCCAGCGCACCCGGCGGCGGCCAGTACCAGGGCGACGGTTCCGCAGAGGGCGGTGATCAGCCGAGCCGACGGTCTGACCGCTGTGTTCATGAGGTGGTGCCTTCCGAGCGCTGCTGGTACCGGACCGTCCCGAGTCCGGATGAGTGGGTCCATACCGGCATGTTCCAGTCCGAGCAGGGATGGTACCGGAAGCAGACAATCGGAAGATCACTAGATTTCGAACGTCAGTACAGGGCTCCGTGGTCACCGCACTGGCCCGCGGCTTCCCGGATCATCGCCGCCACGGCGTCCGGCCGCGACAGGACCACGGCGTGCGAACCGTCCACGACGCGTTCGGTGGCCGCCATGCGCTGCGCCATGAACCGCTGAGCGGTCGGGCTGAGCATCCGGTCGGCGGTGGCGATGGCGTACCAGGACCGCTTGCGGGCCCACGCGGGCGGTCCCGACCTCGCGGTCAGCGCACCCCGCGCGATGGGGCGCTGCGTCACGGACAGCACGCCGCCGACCCCGGGCGCCAGATCGGCGGCATACACGTCGAGGAAGCGCTCGCGGCGGAGGTACAGCTCGCTGTCCGGGCCGGCGGGAGACTCCGCGGGAAGCCGGCGGGTGACGGTCGGATCCGGCCCCGGCATGGGGGAGAAGCGGTGCGTGACGTCCAGCAGGGACTCCCCGGCGTCCAGCCCGAACCCCGCGACATAGCACAGCGCCACGACGTTGTCGGTGTCGGCCGCGGTGATGACCGCGCCCCCGTAGCCGTGCCCGGCCAGCACGACCGGGGCGCCGATCTGGCCCACCACGCTCCTGAGGTAGGCGGCGTCGTGCGCGAGGCCGCGCAGCGGGTTCGCCGGCGCGTACACCGTCAGTCCGGTGGTGTGCAGGCGACGGATCACCCCCGACCAGGACGAGGCGTCGGTGAACGCACCGTGCACGAGCACGACGGTCGGCGGTAAAGGCGTGCGTCCGGGCACCTCGATGACCTCCGGTGGGGGGTGGAGGCATCCAGCCAAGCCCATCCGGGTCACGCCGGCATCGCGCGAACATACCAGGAACCCCTCACCCGTCGGGCAGGGCCATGACCAGGTTGGCCAGCTGCACCCGGGAATTGACCGACAGCTTGCGGAAGGCGGACGTCAGGTGCGTGTTGACGGTGTGCGGGGAGACGACGAGCAGCTCCGCGGCCGCACGGTTGCTGTGCCCCTCGGCGATCAGACGCGCGACCTTCTTCTCCGAGGCGGTCAGGGCCTCCCAGCCCTGGACGGGGCGCTGCCCGTCCCCCGTGCGCCGTCCGCCGGTACCCGCACGCCGCAGGTCGCGCTGGACGTGGGCCGCCACGGCGTGCGCGCCCGCCGCGATGAACGCGTCCTGGGCCCCGGTCAGGGCCGCCACCGCCTCGTCCCGCCGGCCCGCGGCCAGGAGCGCCCGTCCGAGGTCGGCGGAGGCCGCGGCCCGGACCAGCGGGCGCGGACTCTCCCCGAGCAGGCTGACGGAACGTTCCAGCAGGGCCAGGTCGTCGCACACCAGCCCACGGGCGCGCGCCGCGAGACCCGCGGCGGTGGGCACCGCCGGATTGCGCGCGGCGTGGGCCTCGGCCTGCGCGGCCAGGTCCTCGGCGAGCTCCCGGTCCGCGCCGCGCAGGGCCACGCGGATCGCGGTGCCGACCCACGTGCGCAGCAGCCGCCAGCGCAGGAAGGGCGCCTCCCGCTGCACCTGCCGGACCCGGTCGACGGCGCGGCCGGCGTCCCCGTCGGCCTCGGCGTGGACCGCTTCCAGGAAGCGCACCGCGGCCGTGTTGCCCGGGTTCGGCTTGACCGCCAGCCGCTTGCGCGCCTCGGCCAGGTGCTGCCGCGCGGCCTCCCGGTCGCCGCGCAGCAGGGCGATCCGGGAGCGGATCACCCGGCCGTTCACCTGCTGGACGTGCGCCCGCACCTCGTCCTCCAGGCGCTCCATCGTCACGAAGTCGGCCTCCGCGTCGTCCAGCCGGCCCAGCTCCAGATGCTGCTGTCCCTGTGCCCACAGCAGCATCGCCTCACGGATGCCGCTCGATTCGTCCGCCGCCCTCGCCAGCAGCCGCTCGCTGGTGACGAAGTCGTCCATGTGCTGGTACGCGACGATCTCCTCGGGGAAGAAGGCGGGGTCGACGGCGCTGAGCGCGGTGAAACGTTCCAGCGCGAGCGCGTTCTCCCCCGCGTTGAGCGCGATCTCCCC
Source organism: Streptomyces sp. NPDC047841 (assembly GCF_040704085.1). NCBI lineage: Bacteria > Bacillati > Actinomycetota > Actinomycetes > Kitasatosporales > Streptomycetaceae > Streptomyces > Streptomyces sp. NPDC047841. The sequence continues at coordinate 208,024 of NZ_JBEYRP010000017.1, read as the reverse complement.
GAGCGCGAACAGTGCCTGGACATGGGCGTCCCGGTCGCCGGTCGCCACGGCGGCACGCAGTGCCTCCTCGCCTGCCTCCCGCGCCGGTGCCAGGTCGTGCGCCCGGGACAGCGCCAGCGCGCGCAGACCAGCCAGCCGCGCCGCCACCTCCGGGGCCGCGCCGCCGACCGCGAGGGCCGACTCGGTGCGGCGGCGCAGCTCGTCGGCGAGGTCCAGGTTCCACAGCGTGCCGCCGAGGGCGGCGTGGAGCCGGCCGAACGTCCCCATGGGCGGCCGGTACGCCAGCAGCCGGTCCCCGGTCGCCAGCGCCTCACGGTTCCGCCCGGCCCGGGTCAGGGACACGATCGCCTGCTCACCCACGGCGAACCACAGCGGCCGTGCCACCGGCACCAGGTCCAGCGCGCGCGTCACCAGGTCGGCCGCGAGGCCGGGCGTGACCGGCAGCACGTCGGCGGCGGCGCGCCTGAGCAGCGCGACCGCCTCCTCGTCTCCCGGCTGGGCGCCCCTGAGGATGTGCGAGACCACGTCGATCGGCTGGTGGCCCGCGGCGACGAGCCGGCCCGCGGCCTCCCGGTGCAGCACCTTCCTGGCCGAGGGCGGGATGTCCACGTAGACCGCCTGGCGCAGCAGGTCGTGCCGGAAGACGAGCTGGTCGCCGTCGTCGTCCAGCAGCCCCGCGCGCACGGCCTCCTCCAGCGCCGGGAGCAGCGTGACGGACGGCCGGCCGCAGAGCGCGGCGGCGTCCTGGAAGCCGAAACGGCGGCCCAGCACCGCTCCCATCTGCAGGAAGCGCAGGGTGTCCGGGTGCAGCGAGCCCAGCCTGCCGCGGACGCCCACGACCAGCCCCGGGGGCACGGGCTCACCGGAGGCGTCGGAGGACCGCAGCCCCGAGAGCATCTCGACGGCCAGGAACGGGTTCCCGCCCGCCCCGGCGAGCAGCTCGCGCACCCGCTCGTCGACGGCCGCCCCCAGGGCGTCACCGGCGAGCTGGCCGATGGCCGCGCCGGACAGCGGGCCCAGGGACAGGGTGCGCACCGGGAGCTCGTCCGCCACGGCCGCGACGATCTCCTCCGCCGGTCCGCCGACGCCCTGCCGTTCGGTCAGCAGCCACAGCACGGGGGAGGTCCGCAGCCGGCCGGGCAGCTGCTTCAGGGCGAACCGGCTCAGCGGGTCGGCCCACTGCACGTCGTCCAGGGCGATCAGCAGCGGCCCGCCGCCGGCCCGGTCCTCGATCGCCTCCGCGAGACGCTCCACCAGCCAGATCCGCTGGTCGTGCCGGCGGGTGAGGTCGACCAGCGCGTCGCCGGCCAGCAGCGGCCGGTCGCCGTGCAGGACGCAGGTCGCCAACGACGACAGCGGTACGAGGTGGTGCAGCTCGTCGGCCTTGCCGAGGCCGACGGAGAACCCCGCCGCCTGCGCACGGGCGACGGTTTCGGTCAGGAGCGTGGTCTTGCCGATGCCCGGTTCCCCGCGGAGCACGGTGAGCGCGCCGCCTCCGGTGCGGGCCACCGAGTCGATCAGTGTCCGCAGCACGTCCAGTTCGGCCTCCCGGCCGCGCAGCCCGCTGCGCGACAACGGTCCGCCTGACCCCGCCACCTGAGCCCTCCCCGTCCGCACGCGCCGGTCGGGCCGGCGCCCCAGGGCCACTATGGCAAAAACGGCAGCTCAGCGCATTGTGGGGAAGTGACGACGCGTGACCCCGCTCACTGCCGGCCGGCTCGTCCGACCGGCTCAGGCCGACACGGGCGGCGCGACCGACGGTGACGCGGGGTGTACGGGCGTCCCGCCCCGCAGCGACGCGGTCCGCGGACTCAGGGCGGAGTCGCGCCACGCGGCGGGGGAGGTCCCGTAGGCGGCGCGGAACACCCGGCTGAAGTGGGAGGCGCTGGAGAAGCCCCAGCGGTGCGCCACCGCGGCGACGGTCAGGCCCGCCGCGTCCCGGCGGGCCAGGTCGCGACGGCAGTGCTCCAGCCGGCGCTGCTGGATCCACCGGCTGACGGTGATGTCCTCCAGCTCGAACAGCTTGTGCAGGTAGCGCACGGAGATGTGGTGGGCCCGGGCGATGGAGTCCGGCGACAGCTCCGGGTGCGCGAGGTGCCGGTCGATGTACGCCCGGATCCGGACCAGCGACGTCCGGGCGCCGCTCGCCGAGTCCTCGGTTCCCCTGCCGCACCGCTCCTCGGCCAGGGTCCGCACCAGGTCCACCACGTTGCGGGCGATCAGCTCGCCCGTCCGCTGGGGATACGTCGCCGCGCTGTCCACGAGCCGGGACAGGAGCGGGGTCAGCAGGCCGCCGACCGCCGATTCGGGGCCGAGCGGGGCCGCCGTGATCTGCCGCAGGTCCGACTCGCCCAGACCCAGGACCTCCCGGGGCAGCACCAGGGACTTCGTCCGGAAGTGCTCGGGGAGGGTCAGCCGGACGGGCCGCGCCATGTCGTAGAAGAACAGCTGCCCCGGACGCACGTGGGCCTCGCGGCCGTCCTGTTCGATGCGGGCGGCGCCCGCGCAGAGCAGCTTCACCACGACGTAGTCGTCGTTGTCGCTCCCCGCGATGAGCCGCCGGGTGCGGTGGGCCCGCAGCGGATCGCTGTCCACCGTGACGGTCTGCACCGGGCCCAGCGACGACGTACGGATCGTGCCGCGGTCGACCTCGTCGGGAACGCCCATGTCCACGGCACTGAACGTCTGGGCCAGGGCATCGCGCCAGTACGCCCGGCGTCGGTGGGCGGGAACCGTCTTCGTGGTGTAGTGGGTGCCCGGGGTCCCCGGGTCCAGTGTCGAGGGATTCGACGACATGATCTCCGCCCTTCGGCCGCTGCGCTTTCGAAAACACAGCGTGCCAGGGCGGCCGGATGACCACATCGCGCGAACGCGTGAGACCAGGGGTACGGGACGACGAGCCGTGCTCAGGCCGGCCGGATCAGCGGGGACCGGTTTCAGCGGGGCCGGTTTCAGCGGGCCCCCGCCCAGGTGCGCCGTGCCCAGTCCGCGAAGGACGTCCAGCGCACCTCCGGGTGGGCGGCGTGCAGTGCGGGGATGTCGACGCGGTAGCCGGGTCCGTTCAGGAAGGTCCACATGGCGTGCATGTCCGGATTGCCGATCGCCGCCAGCGGGACCTGCTCGTGCCGGACCTCCCGCCCCAGCGCCGCGCCGAGCGCGGCCGCCATCTGGGCCGGGGTGGGCGCGTCGCCGGCCAGCTCGATCCGCCGCCCGGCGTAGGGGGCGGGGTCGAGCAGCACCTCCGCCGCGAACGCGCCGAGGTCCGGACGGGCGAGCTGCTGCAACGGCCGGTCGGGCGGCAGCGGCAGATCGAGGACGCCGTCCAGGATGCGCTCCGCTCCGCCCAGCGCGTTGTCGAAGAAGTAGGTCGGCCCCAGGATCGTGTACGGCACGTCGCCGGCGGCCAGCTCCGCCTCGATGCGGGCCTTGCTCTGGAAGTGCGGCACCCCGCTGTCCTGGTCGGCCCCCGCCACGGAGCTGAACACCAGATGGGGAACGCGTGCGTCCGCCGCGGCGGCGAGGATGGCCCGCCCCTGGTCCACCTCCGCGTCGACTCCGGCCTCGAAGGGCGTGGTGAACGCGAAGACGCCCGCCACCCCTCTCATCGCGGAGGCCAGCGACGCACGGTCGCCCAGCGATCCCGCCACCACCTCGACGCCCCGCTCGGCCAGTTCCCGGGCGGAGCTCCGGCCCGGGTCACGGACCAGCGCGCGGACCCGCGCCCGGCGGCCCAGCAGCGCGTCGGTCACCGCCCCGCCCTGCCCTCCGGTCGCCGCGAGCACCAGAACCGGTTGGTCGTTCATCGGGGTTCTCCCTCTCTCGTACGTGGTGATGGGCGCCGGCCGGAGCGCGCGGCCCCCGGCCACCTTCCACCCTGGCCGGCCGTACCCGGCGTCACGGCGCGCGGGTGGCCTTGACCGTCCCCGTGGCGGACGACCTGGCCCGTGCCCGGTCCGGGTGCCGGCCGGGGTGCCGCCCGGCACGGACCGGCGGCCACGGTGGCGGCTCCGCCTGCGGTGGTGTCCGCCTCCCGCCGGGGCCGGTCACGGCGGGCACCGTCGTCGTGGCTGCGCGAGCAGCGCCCGCGGCCTCGGTCGGCGGGGGTGGACGGCGCAGGGCAGGCAGGCTGTGGGGGCTGGGCTGGGCTGGGCCGGGCCGGGCCGGTGGGCGGCCCCGCTCGTGACGCGTCCTGCGCCGGGCATGGCCGTCGCCGTGGCTGCCATTGGCAGCGCCCGCTGGTACGGAGGGCTCGGACCGGAACCTCGATCGAGCGCGGGGCAGGCCGGGCCGGCTGGCGGCCCTGCCCATGGCGCGTCCACCCTCCCGCCGCGGGCCGGTGCGCCGGCGCCGGGCGCGCGATCCTGGTGGGCGGCCGTCGCGAGCGACGCCCCGCCGGGTCGCGTTATCCGCTCGCGCCGCGCCGCGCCTCCCCGCGCCGCCCCTCCCCGGGCCCGGTCCGCGTGGGATCACCGCGTGGGCGGCGGGGCGGGCGGGGTCGTTGCCGGACACGCCGCCCGTTCCGCCGTGGGCGGTCCCCGCCGGGCCTCAGGAGCGGACGAGCGGGGTGTCCACCAGGTGCTCGGCCAGGAACCAGGCCTGGAGTTCGCCGGTGCGGATGATCTGGGACACCAGCAGGTCGTTGGTGCCGTCGTCACCCAGCTCGACGGTGCGGGCGGCCGCGTCGTGGGCCTCGGTCAGGATGGTCTCGTGGGCCTCCAGGAGCCGCGAGAGCATCGCCGGGACCTCCTCCACACCGTCCGGCGGGCGCGGGATCGACGTGATCTCGGCGACGTGCCGGGGGTCGCCCACCGCGACGCCGCCCAGGGTCTGGACGCGCTCGGCGAGGGTGTCGACCAGTTCCAGCTGCTCGCCGGCGTGCTTGTCCAGCAGCAGGTGCAGCTGGTAGAAGGTCGCGCCCCGCATGATCCAGTGGTGCTTCTTGTAGAGGCCGTAGAGGATCTGGGTGTCGGCCAGCACCTTGTTCAGGCGCTGGCAGGAGTACATGCGCGCCTCGTAGGACAGGGCGATGGGGAACTGCTTGACGGTTCCGAACTCCTGGATGACCGCGCCCTTCTGGTGCAGCCAGGGCTGGCTGCTCGGGGGCTGGGTACCGGTGGTCATGTCGTGCCTCCTGCGGATGGCGTGCTTGCGTACGAGGTCGACGCTAGGTGCCGAACCGGGGGGCGGGTTGCCCGGGAGTGCACGCATGGGTGCTCGTCAGCGCACCGGGCGGAACCCGCGGCACGGGCGGGTCACTCGCTGCCGGCCGTGAGCTGTTCCACGACACGGTCGAGGTCGATGTGGCGGTGCTCGGTGCCCGGCGGCACCAGTACCTCGGTGCGGTGCAGGAAGGCCGTGACGGAGGCGCTCGCCAGGTCCAGGAGCGCCGATCCGGCGCGCGTCCGGAGCAGGACGCGGACCGAGCCCGGCCGGCCCTGGTGCCGCGGGTAGACCACCACGTCCCCGGCCCCGGCGGGCCGGCGCAGCCCCTGGGCGAGGAGTGACCGGGCGAAGACCCACTCGACGCGGAGCGCGGAGGGGGTGCCCAGGCACAGGCGGACGGCGTAGGGGTCCGCGGCGGAGTACTGGAGTTCGGCCGGTACCGGTATCGGCAGTTCGTCGGCCACGGTGACGCGGACGCTGGTCTTGCATACGATCGGGTCCTCGTCCGCGGCCCCGGAAGAATCGTTTCTCATGCCGTCCCCCTGTGTGTGACGTCTCGGTTCGGTGTGCCGGCCCGTGCCCTGACGGGCCGGGGTGCTGACGACGGTACGGCGGGTCCGGGGGAGTGGCTTGCCGACGAGCGCACGGGTTGTTGCCCGAAGAAGAAGCACCCGCGTACGCGGCCCGCGGGGCGTCCGGGGGCCGGTCCGCCTGGCGTCCGGGCCGGTCCGGCCGGATGATGGTTGAATGTAGAACAATTACTGGGTGGAGAGGTGATCCCGATGAGCAATGTCGAGACGGAGCCCGTCGAAGTGCGCTGCGGCACCGAGGCGGACGGCGGGCCGCCGGCCGGGACGCCCCGGGTTGAGGTGCTGACCCCGCGCGACGTCCCCCTGGGCGGCCCGCGCGCGATGACCGTACGGCGCACCCTGCCGCAGCGCGCCCGGACCCTGATCGGCGCCTGGTGCTTCGCCGACCACTACGGCCCCGACGACGTCGCCGAGACCGGCGGCATGGACGTCGCCCCGCACCCCCACACCGGGCTGCAGACGGTGAGCTGGCTGTTCAGCGGGGAGATCGAGCACCGCGACAGCCTGGGCAGCCACGCCCTGGTACGGCCCGGCGAGCTGAACCTCATGACCGGCGGGTACGGCATCAGCCACTCCGAGGTCTCCACCCCGCGCACCACCGTCCTGCACGGCGTCCAGCTCTGGGTGGCGCTCCCGGAGGAGCACCGTGCCACCGCGCGGGACTTCCGGCACCACGTCCCCGAGCCCGTGACGGCCGACGGCGCCGAGATCCGGGTCTTCCTCGGCTCCCTCGCCGGCAGCACCTCCCCGGTGCCGGCCTTCACGCCCCTGCTCGGTGCCGAGATCGTCCTGGAGCCGCACGCGGCCGTCACGCTCGCCGTGGACCCCGGCTTCGAGCACGGTCTCCTGGTCGACCAGGGCACCGTCCGCCTCGCCGACGTCCCGCTGAAGCCGGCCGAGCTGGGCTACGTGCACCCGGGGCCCGGCACGCTGACCCTGGCCAACGAGTCGGACGGTGTCGCGCGGACGGTCCTCCTCGGCGGAACGCCTTTCGAGGAGGAGATCGTCATGTGGTGGAATTTCATCGGCCGGAGCCACGAGGATATCGTCAGGGCCCGCGAGGACTGGCAGAATTCCTCCGATCGCTTCGGCGCCGTCGAAGGATATCCGGGAGACCGTCTTCCCGCCCCCGTCCTGCCGAATGCCACCATCACCCCGCGCAGGAATCCGCCGCGTCACTGACGCCCTTTCGAAAGGCACCCCATGACCCAGCCTTCCGCCACCCCGGTCGTCGAGCGTGTGGACGCCAGGAACCGCTACGAAATACACGTCGACGGCAAGCGCGCCGGCCTGACCGCCTACCGCGACCGCGACGCGCAGCGCGTCTTCTACCACACCGAGATCGGCGACGCCTTCGCCGGACAGGGCCTGGCCTCCCGGCTGGTCCAGGAGGCGCTCACCGACGTACGGGAGTCCGGGAAGCGGATCGTGCCCGTCTGCCCGTACGTGGCGAAGTTCCTCCAGCGGCACGAGGAGTTCGCCGACCTCGTCGACCCCGTGACGCCCGACGTCCTGCGGTGGCTGGAGACCGAACTGGGCTGACCGGCCACGACCCGGCCGCCGGCCGTCCAGGGCCGGCGGCCGGCTGTCCGGGCAGCGCACCAGCTCTGGCCTCACAGTGCACACCGCCCGTGTTCCCCTCGCCCCGCGGCCGCTCGTGCGGTTAGTGTCCAGGCAGTCGAATTCCACCGGCGTGGGCGTTCCCCGCGAACGCCCACGCGGCGACGGGCCGCATATTCCGCACACCTTCGCATTCGAATAGGGCCGTCGCCGGTCAATTCCCGCCACCACACGAACGAGGTGTTGTCGTGGAGCGATGGACAAGGCGCGAGGACGAACGGCTGCTCACCGGGAAAGGCCGGTACGTCGCCGATATCCGGGTGCCCGGATGCCTGGACGCCGCATTTGTGAGAAGCAAGGTCGCCCACGGCTCGCTGCGCGGCGTGGACTGTGCCGCGGCGCGGGACGTGCCCGGCGTCGTGGGCGCCTGGTCGGCCGCGGACCTGCCGGACCTGCCGCCGGTCCCGTACACCCTGCTCGCCGGGCTGTCGACGCGGGAAGCGGTCGCGGGCCGGGAGTGGCCGGCGCTCGTCAAGGACCGGGTGCGCTATCCCGGCGAGGCGCTGGCCGTGGTCCTCGGCGAGGACCGCTACCGGGCCGAGGACGGGGCGGCCGAGGTCACCGCCGTGGTCGATCCGCTGCCCGCCGTGGTGACACCGTCCGAGGCCCTGGACGACTCCGTCCGCCTGTTCGACGGCCTCAGCAACACCGCCCTGCGGGGCGAGGCCGGCACGCCCGTCGACCCGGCCGTCTGGCAGGACGCGGCCGCCGTGGTCGAGGCCACCTACCGGCAGCAGCTGCTGATGCCCAGCCCCATGGAGTGCCGCACGATCCTCGCCGTGCCCGAGGGGGACCGGCTGACCGTGTGGTCGGGCCACCAGATGCCGCACCGGCTGCGCCGCGAACTCGCCGCGCTGCTCGGCTGGTCCGCCGACCGCGTCCGGGTCGTCGTCCCGGACACCGGAGGCGCCTTCGGCTCCAAGAGCGCCGCCTTCCGCGAGTTCGTGGTCGTCGCCTACCTGGCCGTCACGCTCGGCCGGCCCGTGCGCTGGATCGAGGACCGCCTGGAGTCCATGCTCGTCGCCACCCGCGGCCGGGGCCAGGACCAGACCGTCCGGCTCGCCGCCGACGCCGAAGGGCGCCTGCTGGCCTACGAGTTGACCATCCACGCGGACGTCGGCGCCTATCCGCACCTCGGCGCGGGACTGCCCATGCAGACGGCCTGGATGGCGCCCGGCGCGTACACCACCCCGCACGTCCACGCGACCCTGCGCTCGGTGCTCACCAACACCATGGTGACCTACCCCTACCGCGGCGCCGGACGCCCCGAGGCCGCCATCGCCATCGAGCGCACCATGGACCTGCTCGCCCGGCGGCTCGGCATCGACCCGGTCGAACTGCGGCGCCGCAACTTCGTCCCGCCCGACGCCTTCCCCTACGACACACCCACCGGCCGACGCTACGACAGCGGGAACTACGCCGCCGCGCTGGACCTCGCGCTGGAGACCGTCGGCTACGAGAAGTGGCGCGCGGAGCAGGCCCGCCGCCGTGGCGACCCGGACGCGCTGCCGCTCGGCATCGGCGTCTCCTGCTACGTGGAACGCTCCGGCGGCGAACCCGGCGGACTGCACGAGTTCGGCAGCCTGGAGGTCCACGAGGACGGCACCGTCACCGCCCGCTGCGGCGCCGCCCCCAGCGGCCAGGGGCACGAGACGGTCTTCCCGGCGCTCGTCGCCAAGACCCTCGGCATCCCCGAGGCGCGGGTGCGTCTCGTCGAGGGCGACACGGACCAGCAGCCCGAAGGAATCGGCTCCTTCGCCAGCCGGTCGGCACAGGTCGGCGGCGCGATGTTCCAGCAGGCGGCCCACCGCCTGATCGAGCAGGCCCGCGAGCGGGCGGCCCGGCTGTGGGGCCTGCCGGCCGACGAGGTCGCGTGGGCCGACGGCACCGTCCACGCGACCTCCGGCGGCCCGGCCGTCCTGGGCCTGGCCGAACTGGCCGGGGCGACCGGGCCGCTGCGCGTCGAGACCCGCTACGAGGCCGCGATGGCCTTCCCGTTCGGCGCGCACGTCGCCGTGACCGAGGTGGACCCCGACCTCGGCACCGTGAACGTCCTGCGCCTGGTGGCCGTGGACGACTGCGGAGTGGTCCTCAACCCCACCGTGGTGCACGGACAGGCGTACGGATCCGCCGTGCAGGGCATCGGCCAGGCCCTCTACGAAGGAATGACGTTCGACGCGGACGGCGTACCCCACCTGGCGAACGGATTCCTGGACTACCTGCTGCCCACGTACACGGAGATCCCGCCCATCGAGATCAAGGACACCTGCACCCCCAGCCCCGGCACCCCGCTGGGCGCCAAGGGAGCGGGCGAGTCGGGCTGCATCGGCACACCGGCCGCCATCGTCAACGCCGTGGCCGACGCCCTGCGCGTCGCCGACCCCGACCTGCTCCAGATGCCGCTCACGCCGGACAGCGTCTGGCGGGCGGCCCGCGCCCCCCAGCACGAGGAAGGTGTCCGGTGAAACCCGCGTCCTTCGACTACGTCGTCCCGCGCACGGTCGCCGAGGCCGTCCAGGCGCTCGGCGACACCGGCCGCACGGCCCAAGTGCTTGCCGGCGGGCAGAGTCTGATCCTGGAGATGCACCTGCAGCGCGTCCGGCCGCGGCTCGTCGTCGACATCAACCGCATCCCGGAACTCGACGGCATGCGCGTCGACGGCGACGAACTGCGCGTCGGCGCCCTCGTCCGGCACGCGGCCTTCGAGCGGGCCGGCGCCGTCCCCGGCCCGCTCGGCACCCTGCTGTCCCGGGCCGTCGTCAACATCGCCCACCCGCCCATCCGTTCCCGCGGCACCATGGCCGGCAGCTACGGCTGGGCCCACCCCGCCTCGGAGTGGTGCGCCATCGGCGTCGCCCTCGACGCCACCGTCGAGGTCACCGGTCCCGACGGCGCCCGCTCCATCCCCGCGCGGGACTACTTCCTCGGGCCGTACCGCACCGCGCGCCGGCCGCAGGAGCTGATCACCGCCGTACGCCTGCCGCTGCTCGGCGGGAACACCGGCGTCGGCTTCGTCGAACACCGCCGCACGCACTTCTGCTTCGCCCAGGTCGCGGTCGCGGCGGCCCTCACCGTGACCGACGGCGTGATCAGCGACGCACGCATCGGACTGGTCAACTGCGCCGACCGCCCGCTGCGGGCCCGCGCCGCCGAACAGGCCCTGATCGGCGCCGGCTTCGCACCGCCGCCCGAGGGGTCCCGGCTCCCCGGCGGCCATCCGTTCGCCCGCGCCGCCCGGGCCGCCGCCCAGGAGGACGCCGCACCCCTCGCCGAACCGTACGCCGACGTGGAGTACAAGCGGCAGGCCGTCGCCGTCCTGGTCGGCAGGACACTCACCGAGGCGGCGACCGACCTGCGCCCGCGTCCCGCCCCACGACAGGGAGACCCCCGATGAGGATCACGCTCACCGTCAACGGCACCGCGCACGCCCTCGACGTCGAACCCCGCCGCCTGCTCGCCGACGTCCTCCGCGACGACCTGGGCCTCACGGGCACCCACCTGGGCTGCGAGCACGGCGTCTGCGGGGCGTGCAGCGTGCTCATGGACGGCGAGGCGGTCCGCGCCTGTCTGGTGCTCGCCGTACAGTGCGACGGCCGCTCGGTCCGCACGGTCGAGGGCCTCGCCGGGCCCGACGGCGAACCCCACCCGCTGCAACGGGCGTTCTCCGCCGAGCACGCGCTCCAGTGCGGATTCTGCACCCCCGGCTTCCTCATGGTGGCCGCCGGAGCGCTCGACGCCGACCCCGACCTCGCCGACAAGCCCGAGGCCGTCGAGAGCGTCGTCGGCTCCAACATCTGCCGGTGCACCGGCTACGAACCCATCCGGCGCGCCATCGCCCGCGCGGCCCGGGAACAGCGGGAGACCACCGCCTGACCCACGCCGGCCCCGCACGGACCGCCCCCGCGAGGCGCGGCCCAGGACCGACCGAGGAGACACACATGAACGGCGACATCCGCGCCGGAGTGATCGACGTGCACGCCCACTGGCTGCCCCGCGACCTGCTCCCCCTGCCGCCCGGGAACCCGCTCGGCGGCATGAACGACCGCGACGGCGAACTCTTCCTCGGCGACGTCCCGCTGTCGTTCCCGACCACCGCGATGACCGACATCGACACCGTCGTCGCCGACACGCTGAAGGCCGGACTCGGCGCGCGCGTCATCTCCGCACCCCCCTTCGCCTTCCCCGTGCACGCCCCCGCCGACGCCGACGACTACGTCGCCGCCTACAACGAACAGCTCGCCGACGCCGTCTCCCGCACGGACGGCACCCTCGTCGGACTCGGACTGGTCCGGCTGGACGACCCCGGCGCCGCCCGCAGGGAACTGACCCGGCTCGCCGCCGCCGACGGGATCGCGGGCATCGCCGTCCCGCCCGTGGTGGACGGCCGCTCCTACGACCGGGGCGTCCCCCGGCAGATCCTCGGCATCGCCGCCGAACTGGGCCTGTCCGTCCTCGTCCACCCGATGCAGCTGCCGCGCCCCGAATGGGACCACCACTACCTGGTCAACCTCCTCGGCAACCCGGTGGAGAGCGCGACCGCCGTGGCCGCGGTCCTGCTCGGCGGCGTCCTGGAGGAACTCCCCGGCCTGCGGATCTGCTTCGTCCACGGCGGCGGCTGCGCGCCCGCGCTGCTGGGCCGGTGGGGACACGGCTGGCGCACCCGCGAGGACGTGCGCCGCGGCAGCGGCCGGCCCCCGGCGGAGTCCTTCGGCCTGCTCTACTTCGACACGGTCACCCACGACCCCGAGGCGCTCACGCTGCTGCGGGCCCACGCCTCGCCCGACCGCATCGTGTGCGGCAGCGACTACCCCTTCGACATGGCCCAGCCCGACCCGGTCGGCTTCCCGGCGGCGCACGGCATCGACGCCGCGGCGCTCGAAGCGAACGGCCGCCGGTTCCTCGGGCTCACCCCGGCGAACGACGGCTGACGGCAGATCGGAGACATCCCATGCGAGACCTGGCACCCCGCCTGCTGGAGTGGCAGGCCGCCGGAGCCCGCTGCGCCCTCGCGAGCGTCGTCGCCGTCCGGGGCAGCGCGCCGCTGCGCACCGGAGCGGCCCTGTGCGTCCACGAGGACGGCACGGTCCTCGGCAGTGTGTCGGGAGGCTGCGTCGAAGGCTCCGTCTACGACCTGGCCCGGGAGGTGCTGGACTCGGGACAGGCGCGGTACGTGTCCTTCGGGTACGCCGACGACGACGCGTTCGCCGTGGGGCTGATGTGCGGAGGCGAGATCGACGTCCTCGTCCAGGCCGTGGACGAGGACCTGACACGGGTCCTCGCCGCCGCCCACCTGGCCGCCGCGGCACGGCGCCCGGTCGCCGTGGCGCGCGTGCTGCCGGGAGCGGACGCGGGCGCCGGCTCCGTCGCCGTGTGGCAGGACGGCCACTTGGGCAGCACCGGCGACCCCGCCCTGGACATCGCCGTCCTCGCCGACGCCCGCCGCCTGCTCGACCGGGACGGCACCACCGTACGGACGTACGAGGCCGGCGCGTCACGGACGTACGAGGCCGGCGTGCCGAACGGGTCACGGGCCCCGCGCGTGCTGTTCGAGTCCTGGACCCCGCCGCCCCGGCTGCTGGTGTTCGGCGCCGACGCCCACGCCGCCGCGGTGAGCCGCGTCGGTGTCCTCCTCGGCTACCACGTCACGGTCTGCGACGCCCGCGCCCCCTTCACCACACCCGAGCGCTTCCCGGACGCCGACGAGGTCGTGGTCGACTGGCCCCACCGGTACCTGGCGGCCACGCGGACCGACCACCGGACCGTGGTGTGCGTGATGACGCACGACGCCAAGTTCGACGTCCCCGTCCTCGCCGAAGCCCTCGGCCGCCCTCTGGCCTACGTCGGAGCGCTCGGCTCCCGCCGCGTCCAGGCACGCAGGCGGGAGGACCTCGCCGCGGCCGGCGTGTCGCCCGGTGCCCTCGCCCGGTTGCACGCGCCCCTCGGCCTCGACCTCGGCGCGTCGACCCCCGAGGAGACCGCCGTGTCCTTCGCCGCGGAACTCATCGCCGTCCGCTCCGGCCGCACCGCCCGCCCCCTCTCCCTGCTGGACGGCCCCATCCACCCGACCGCGGCAACGGACCGTCCCGGCGCCGCCGGCGCCCGGTGCGCTCCCGGAACCGATCCCGTGCGCGGACGGACAACGGCGGCACTGCGCGCTCACTAGCGTGGGCCGGGCGCGAGGCAGGCCCTCCGTGCCCCCGCCCGGAGGGTCGTGCCGCAAGGCCCGAACCCGAGGAGTCCCATGGCCAAGCAGACCATCGCCGAACAGTACGTCGACCTCATGGCGCGCGCCGGTGTGCGCCGCATGTACGGCGTGGTCGGAGACAGCCTGAACCCCGTCGTCGACGCGGTCCGGCGGCACGCCGACGTCGAGTGGATCCAGGTGCGCCACGAGGAGGTCGCCGCGTTCGCCGCCGGAGCGGAGGCCCAGCTCACCGGACGGCTCGCGGCCTGCGCCGGATCCTGCGGGCCCGGCAACCTCCACCTGATCAACGGCCTGTACGACGCCCACCGCTCGATGGCGCCCGTGCTGGCGCTGGCCGCCCACATACCCAGCGGCGAGATCGGTACCGGCTACTTCCAGGAGACCCACCCCGACCGGCTGTTCGCCGAGTGCAGCCACTACTCCGAGCTGATCTCCTCACCCCGTCAGATGCCCCGCGTGGTGCAGACGGCCATCCAGCACGCCGTCGGCCGGCGCGGGGTCTCCGTCGTCGCCCTGTCCGGTGACACCGCCGCCGAGGACTCCCCGGACGCGGCACCCGAACTCGCCATGCCCCTGGACCTGCCCGCCATCCGTCCCAGCGACCACGAGATCGCCCGGCTCACCGAACTGGTGGACGGCGCCGAACGCGTCATGGTGTTCTGCGGCCGGGGCGTCGCCGGAGCCCACGCCGAGGTGATGGAGTTCGCCGGGAAGGTCAAGGCCCCGGTCGGCCACGCCCTGCGCGGAAAGGAGCACATCCAGTACGACAACCCGTACGACGTCGGCATGTCCGGACTGCTCGGCTACGGCGCCGCCTACGAGGCCATGCACGAGTGCGACCTGCTCGTCCTCCTCGGCACCGACTTCCCGTACACCGACTTCCTGCCCCGCCACGTGCGCACCGTGCAGGTCGACGTGCAGCCCGAACGGCTTGGCCGGCGCACCCAGCTCGACTTCGCCGTCTGGGGAGACGTGCGCGAGACCCTGCGGTGCCTGACGCCCGCGGTGCGGGAGAAGGGGTCGCGCCGGTTCCTCGACCGGATGCTGGAACGGCACGCGCACGCACTCGAAGGCGCCGTCGGCGCCTACACGCGCGACGTCGACCGGCACACCCCCATCCACCCCGAGTACGTGGCCTCGGTGCTCGACGAGGAGGCCGCCGACGACGCCGTGTTCACCGTCGACACCGGCATGTGCTGCGTGTGGGCGGCGCGTTACCTCACGCCCAACGGCCGCCGCCGCATCCTCGGCTCCTTCGTGCACGGTTCCATGGCCAACGCGCTGCCCCAGGCCATCGGCGCCCAGTTCCTCGACCGTGGCCGGCAGGTCGTCTCGCTCTCCGGCGACGGCGGGTTCTCCATGCTCATGGGCGACTTCCTCACGCTCGTCCAGTACGACCTGCCGGTCAAGGTGGTCGTCTTCAACAACTCCTCCCTCGGCATGGTCGACCTGGAGATGATGGTCGACGGCCTGCCCCCGCACGGCACGACCTACCCGCACGCCGACTACGCCGCCATCGCCACGGCCGCCGGAGCGCGCGGCATCCGGGTGGAGCAGCCGGGCCAGGTCCGCGACGCGCTGCGCGAGGCGTTCGCCCACGACGGGCCCGCTCTGGTGGACGTCGTCACCGACCCCGCCGCGCTGGCCGTGCCGCCGAAGATCACCACCGAACAGCTCACCGGGTTCGCCCTGTCCGCGAGCCGGACCGTCCTGAGCGGGGGCGTCGGCCGCATGGTCCACCTGGCCCGGGCCAACCTCCGCAACATCCCCCGCCCCTGACCCGGCACGCCCCTACCCGGCGAGCGCGGGGCCGGACCCGGCCGGTACGGCCGGCCCCGCCACCGTGTCGAAGGCATGGGTCACCTCGGGCACCGTCCCCGGCGCGAGCAGCTCACGGGCCTGCTCCTCGCGCCGCCGGTCGGTGTCCGTCCACCGGACGTGGTGCTGGGCGAGGTGCTCCGCCCAGGAGCCGACCAGGTAGTTCTCCACGAAGCGCGCCGGATCGCCGCCGTCCTGGTAGAGACCCCAGGACAGGGCGCCCGTACGGCGCCGGGACCGGGCGACCTGGCGCATGCGGTGCGTGAACGCGGCCCGGTTCCCCTCGGGGACGCGGTAGACGACGGAGACCAGGACCGGGCCGTCGGCCTGACCGGGCTCGAACACCAGGGGAGGGGCCGGCCAGTGGTCGGACGGCGTGGGGTTGATGCCCTCGGCGTCGTACAGCGGCCACCGGCGCACACTGGCCGCGCCGAGCAGCATCACCGCACCGGCGACCAGCAGGCACGCGCTGAGCCCCACCCAGTCGGCGACCGCGCCCCACAGCGGTGCCGCGAGCGCCTGACCGCCCTGGAAGACCAGCAGGTACACCGCGAGGCCACGCGCCCTGACCCAGCCGGGCAGCCGCGTCTGCACGGCCGCGTTCAGCGTGGACAGCACCCCGATCCAGGCGAGTCCCGCCGGCAGCAGCGCGAGCGCGACCAGCCAGGGTGTGCGGACCGTCGCCAGTACGGCGAGCACGCCGGCGAACACCAGGGCGCCCGCGGCGAGCATGCCGTTGGCACCCAGCAGGGCACGCGCACGCGGCAGCGCGAACGCCCCCGCCACGGCCCCCACGCCCACCGCCGCCAGCAGCAGCCCGTACCCGCCCGAGCCCAGGCCGAGGACGCGGCTCGCGGTCAGCGGCAGCAGCGCCCACAGCGCGGCACCGCCGGGGATGAACAGCAGCGTGCGCAGCAGCACCCGGCGCACACCGGGCGCGTTCCACACGTAGCGGCGTCCGGCGTACAGGGCCGCCAGCAGACCGTCGTTCCCGGAGGCGGTCACGGTGGCCGGCGGGCGCCGCCACGCCACGAGGACGGCCGCGATGCCCAGGTAGGAGGCCGCGTTGAAGGCGAACACCCAGCCCGCGCCGGCCGCCGCGACCACCGCACCGCCGAGCGCCGGGCCGACGGCACGGGCCAGGTTCACGTTCACCGCGCCCAGCGCCGCCGCCTGGCCGAGCCGCCGGCGCTCGACCAGTTCCGGCTGGATCGCCTGCCACGCCGGACCCATCAGCGCGGTGCCGCAGCCCAGCAGGAACGTGAGCACGAGCAGCACCGCGGGCGTCAGGACGTCCAGGAACGCCAGCACGGCCAGCACACCGGACACCGCGAGCATCGCGAACTGCGCTGCCAGCAGCACCGAGCGCCGGTCGAAGCGGTCGGCGACCACCCCGGCGGGCAGGGCCAGCAGGACCACCGGGAGGCCGGCCGCGGTCTGCACCAGCGTCACCAGCGCGGCACCGTGCCCGACCAGCAGCCACTGGGCGCCCACCGTCTGCATCCAGCTTCCGGTGTTCGAGACCAGCTGGGCGATCCACAGGGCCCGGAAGACGCGCGCCGCGAGCGGCGCCCAGGGGGAGTCGGTCGCGGCGGGCGCGGAGGCTGAAGAGGGGCTGCTCATGTCCGGGACAGTAGGGGCCGCGGTCCCGCGGCTCTTGACCGCCAGCGCATGGGCTGTGATCCGGCAGCGCAGCCCCGGTCACTGTCTTGTCACTCTTTTCGCACATGCACCGGCCTACGCTCCGGGCGAAGTGGAGCCGATCGCGCATTCCCCGGCACGGCCGCTTCAAACACGGCAACGGTTCGGAGGCAAGGGCGGTTCATGTCCGGCACAGGCACGTCCCTCATCGGCAGGCACACGATCGGCAGGCACACGATCGGCACGTCCACGGCCGGCACCTCACCGGACGGCAGGGTGTGGCGGATGCCCATGGGCCTGGACATCGTCATCAGGGACGCGGCGCCCGCACGCCTGCCCCGGGAGGGAACGTCCGGCCGGCCGCCGGGCCCCGCGGCACCTGCCCGGCGGCTGACCGCCCGGCAGAGCGGCGAGTACCTCTTCGTGGGGCTGCGCGGCACCGGCGGCGCCTTACTCGCGCGGCAGCCCGGCACGGACCTCCTCCTCGGCCCCGGCGACATCTGTTTCTACGACGTGCACCAGCCCCCGGTGCTGGACTTCCCGCGCCATGCCCGCCTGAAGGTGTTCCTGCTCTCGCCCCAACTGCTCGGCCTGGCCCGGTCGGACGTGCCCCGCCTCACGCACGCCCCGGTCACCCCGGCGTCCCGGCTGGGCGCCCTGCTCTCGCCGTTCCTGTCCGACTTCGCCGACACGGCGGCGGTGGCCCGGTCCGAGGTCGGCGACATGCTCGCCTGGAACGCCGTGAGCCTGCTGTCCACCCTGGCCGGCGAACACCTGGCCGACCAGGCGCGGGGACGGCAGCCGGGCACCCGGGCGCCGCTGATGTCGGACATCCTGGACTTCATCGACCTGCGGCTGAGCGACACGGACCTGTCCCCGGAGACGATCGCCCGCGCGCACCACATCTCCGTCCGCTACCTGCACAAGCTGTTCCGGGAGGAGGGCACGACGGTCGGCCGGCTGATCCAGCGCCGGCGGCTGGCCGAGTGCCGGCGTGTCCTCACCCTGCGTTCGGCGGAGCACCTGACCATCGCGGCTGTCGCGCACCGCTGGGGCTTCGCGAGCCCCACCCACTTCAGCCGGGTGTTCCGCGCCACCTACGGCATGTCGCCCAGCGCCTGGCGGGACTTCGCCGGGCGGGGCGACCGGGAGAGCGCGCGATGAAGCCGTCCGGACGGATGGCTTCCGACCGGACGGCTTCGTTCGGGCGACGGACCTCGGTCCGCACCGCGGCCTGCCGTCAGGACGGCGGCCGGGTCCAGGCGGCACCGTCGGCGGACAGGCGGTGGGTCAGCACGGAGGTGACCGCCAGAAGCAGCAGGCTCAGGCCCAGGGTGAGCACGAGGTGCCCGTGCAGGACGAGTTCCGCGCCGACGAGGGCGCCGAGCAGCATGGCCACCACGGACAGGATCCGCCGGCCGGGCCTCGGCGCCGCACCGCCCGCCGGCGGCGAGTCCGCGGCCAGACCGGTGAGGGTCAGCGTCAGCACGGTCGTGGTGAGGTCGGGCACGCCGAGGCGCCGGGCGACCGCGTTCTGCAGCCCCATGGCGAGCCCGAGGCACACGATCAACGTGTACTCGACGCCGGTGGTGACCCGGCCGCCGGCGAGCGCCGTGACGACGACGGTGACGGCGACCAGCACCGTCTGCGCGGCGGCGGCCGTCTTCAGCAGGTTCCCGCGGTGCCCCGCGAACAGGGTCCCCAGCCGGCCGCCGGCCAGCGCGCCGGTGAGGAAGGACGCCAGCGCGACGACGGAGGCGAGCACGGACAGGGTCTGGGCGCCCGCCAGGGCGAAGCCGAGGAACACCACGTTGCCCGTCATGTTGGCGACGAAGACGTGGCCCAGCGCCAGGTAGCTCACCGCGTCGACCAGACCGGTGACCACGGTCAGGGTGAGCATCAGGGGAGGCAGCGGGCCGTGCCGGTCGCCCTTGGGCGGAACCAGCGTGTGGGCCGCGTCAGTCAGCAGGCTGCGCATGGGTCTTTCCTTCCGGAGCCAGGGCCGGGCGGTGCAGCACCAGCCGGGTCAGCAGCCCGCTCGCCGGGCCGATTACGATCACGGCGACCGCGACCCACACCGGCCACGGCGTGACGCCGAGCGCGTGGTCGAGGGACCAGGCGCCGGGCCCCGTGAGGGCCAGCGCCGCGGAGACGACCACGAGGACCAGGGGGTACTCGTAGCCGTCATTCTGCACCCACAGGCCCCTGGGCCACTTGACGGTGCCCGCGACCGTCATCACGCCCATGGCGGCCATCGCCGCCAGGGGCGTGAGCAGACCGGCGGTCAGGAACAGGCCGGCCCCGATCTGGCCGGCGCCCGCGACGACCGCGGTCAGCCGGCCCCCGCGGAACCCGTCGTGCCGGAACTCCTCGGTTCCGCCTGCCAAGCCGTGGCCCCCGAGCCGGAAGCTCACCTTCTGCACCCCGTGGCCGGTGATGAGGAGTCCCACCACCACCCGGAGGACCAGCAGTCCCGCGTCCATCTCTTCCTGCCTGTTCCTGACTCGGTCCTTGATCGCCGTGCTGGGGAGGGGGCTCAGCCGGCCGCGTGGCCGCCGATGAAGGCCTGCGCGTACACCAGGCCGAGGCCGTAGGTGCCGCCGTGCTCCTTCACCACCTCCGTCACCGGCACGTACGTCTCGCTGCGGGCCCAGTCACGCTGGAGCTCCAGCAGCACCTGCACCCAGGTGACCGGCACGGCGCCGCCCTGGATCATGCGCTGGACGGCGTGCTCGTGGGCCTGCGGGCTGACACCGCCGGACGCGTCGGTGACGACGTAGACCTCGTAGCCCTGGGCGATCGCCGAGAGCACCGGCAGGACGACGCAGACCTCGGTCCACAGACCGGCGATGATGAGCTTCTTGCGGCCGGTCGCCTTGACGGCCTCGACGAACGCGGTGTCCTCCCAGGCGTTCATCGTGCTGCGGTCCACGATCTCGTGGTCCGGGAACACGTCCGCGAGCTGCGGCAGGATCGGGCCGGAGAAGGACTCGGCGGCCACGGTGCTCAGCACGACCGGCACGTCGAACACCTTGGCGGCCTTCGCCAGACCCACGGTGGCGTTGATGATCGCGGTCCGGTCGCCGCTGCCGGTGCCGAAGAACATCTGCGGCTGGTGGTCCACGAACAGGACCGCGCAGTTGTCCGGGGTCAGCAGGTCGGGGCTGGGGGACGCGGTGACCTGGGCGATGTCGACCATGAGAGTGCCTTTCCATGGGTGGGTGACGGCGCGGACGAGTGCCCGCGCCGGACAACGACCGTCCTGGGGACGGGGTTGGTGGGTGTGGAGGGAGCGGGGACCGCTCAGAGGACGAAGCAGGGATCGAACGGCATGTCGGCGGCGCCGGGGGTCAGACCGCGCCGCGCGCGCCAGGCGCGGTGCTGCTCCGACTCCGCGACGGCCTCGCCGAGGGCCTCGGCCTGGCGCGCGCCGTCAGGCCGGGACGCCTGGTAGCCGCCGAAGTGCGCCACCGGGCTCCACGCGGGGGTGACGGGCGGCAGTTCCTCGTCCAGGCCCTCGTATTCGCGGGCGGCGTAGACGATCCGGCCGCCGGTCACCGTGAGCAGCGACTCGATGTGCGCGATCTCCGGCTCCGGCACGGTGAAGAAGTCGTCCGACAGCACCGCGAGGTCGGCGTAACACCCCGGCCGGAGCACGCCCTTGACCTGCTCCTCGCCGGTCAGCTCGGCGCCGGCGACGGTGAACATCCGCAGCGCGGTCTCCCGGTCGACGCGGTTGCCGGGGGAGCGGAGCACCAGGTCGCCGATGTCGCGACCGCTCACCAGCCAGTGCAGGGCGACCCAGGGGTTGTAGGTGGAGACCCGGGTGGCGTCCGTGCCGGCGGCCACGGTCAGCCCGCGGTCCAGCATGGCCCGGATGGGCGGGGCGTCCGCGGCGGCCCCGGGGCCGTAGCGGCGCAGGAACGCCTCGCCCTGGAAGTACAGCCGGTTCTGGACGGACATGGCACCGCCGAGCGCGGCGACCCGGTCGAGGCTCTGCGCGGACACGGTCTCCGCGTGGTCGAACAACCACCGGTTGCCCGCCGGGAAGAGCCCCTCGGCCGCCAGCTTCTCGAAGACCGCGAGATCCCGGCGGATGGTCTCGTCGTACGTGGCGTGCAGCCGGAACCCCCAGCCGTTCTCCATGAGGAGACGTACGGCCCTCTCGAACTCGCCCTCGTAAGGGCCGAGTTCCGGGCGCGGCTGGCTGAAGTTCTCGAAGTCCGCCGCCGCCCAGGTGAGGTTCTCGCCCGCGCCGTTGAGACGCAGCCACGCGTCCCCGTCCTCCGGGCGGGCCATCTCGATCCAGCGCGTGAGGTCGGCTATCTCCTGGCCCGCGGTCTGCGGGAAGAGGTGGTAGGCGATGCGCAGCGACAGCTGCCCGGCCTTCGCCAGCTCGATGACGGTGCCGTAGTTGTCGGGGAAGTTCTGGAAGCCGCCGGCGGCGTCGATCGCCGAGGTCAGGCCGAACCGGTTGAGCTCACGCAGGAAGTGACGGGTCGACACCTTCCTGTCCTCCCCCTCCAGGACCGGCGCCTTGGCCAGCGTCGAGTACAGGACGAGGGCGCTCGGCGCGGCCAGCAGCATCCCGGTCGGCTCCCCGTCCCGGCCGCGGACGATCTGCCCGCCCCTCGGGTCGGGCGTGTCCTTGGCGTACCCGGCGGCCCGCAGCGCCGCCCGGTTCAGGACGGCCGACTGGTACAGGTGCAGCACGAACACCGGGGTGTCGGGGGCGGCGGCGTTCAGCTCGGCCACGGTCGGCAGCCGCCGTTCGGCGAACTGGTCGGCCGACCAGCCCCCGACCACCCGCACCCACTGGCCCTTCGGCGTCCGCGCCGCCTGCTCCCGCAGCATCGCCAGGGCCTGACGGAGCGTGCGGACCCCGTCCCAGCGCAGCTCCAGCACGTAGTTGAGACCGCCCCGGATCACATGCAGATGGGCGTCGTTGAGTCCCGGGATCATCCGCCGGCCGAGCGCGTCCACCACCTTCGTGGCGGGCCCGACGTGCGGGGCGACGTCCTTGTCGTCGCCGACGACCGTGATGACGCCGTCCCGTACCGCGAGCGCCTCGGCCCGCGGGCGGCGCGGGTCCCCCGTATGGATACTGGCGTTGCGGACGACCAGATCCGCGGCATCGTCGATGGCCCGGGGAACCAGCCCGCCGACCGGCATGACAGACACGTGTGCGAGACCTCTTCCGTGGTGGGCGTCCTGGATGTCCGCCGCGCCGCGCTCGGTGGCCGGGAGGAGCACGAGCGGTGCGACGGGAGAAGCGATCAGAGACGCGGGCGAGAAAAGCGGTGATGGCGCGAGAGTCCGTGGCCGTGCCGATGGGCGGACCGCGACCGCTGTGCCCTCACGCTAGGGCCGGTGATCACCGCCGTGTATCCCGTCCGTGCACTGGGCCGTTCCCCACAGCGCACAGGGCGCGCGGCGGGCGGCATTCGTGCACTTTCAGGACGCGCGGTGTGCACGGACGGGCAATCGCCCGGCCGGCGGCGGTCCTAGGGTTGCGCTCAGCGGCGCCGGAGTGCCCAGCACGACGATCCGGCTCGTACGCCGGAACGACCGGCGCCCCTACGCACGTCCAGGAGATGCACATGTCTGACGCCCAGGAGCCGGTGACCCCGGTGCTGGAGCCTGCCGCGGCCGAGTTCGTGGCGGCGACCGCCAATCCGCCCTACCTCTTCGACCTGGCCCCCGCCGAGGGCCGCAAGGCCGTCGACGAGGTCCAGTCCGGCGAGATCGACAAGCCCGCCGTCGACGAGGAGTGGATCACCGTCCAGGGCGGCCCCACCGGCAGCGTCCGGGCACGGATCGTCAAGCCCGCCGGCGCCACCGGCACCCTCCCCGTCATCTTCTACATCCACGGCGCCGGCTGGGTCTTCGGCAACGCCCACACCCACGACCGCCTCGTGCGCGAACTCGCCGTCGGCGCCGAGGCCGCCGTCGTCTTCCCCGAGTACGACCTCTCGCCCGAGGTCCGTTACCCGGTCGCCATCGAGCAGAACTTCACCGTCGCCAAGTGGGTCGTGGAGGAGGGCGCCGCCAAGGGCCTGGACGGCTCCCGCCTGGCCGTGGCCGGTGACTCCGTCGGCGGCAACATGACCGCCGCGCTGACCCTGATGGCCAAGGAGCGCGGCGGCATCCCGCTGGTGCAGCAGGTGCTCTTCTACCCGGTCACCGACGCCAGTTTCGACACGTCGTCCTACCACCAGTTCGCCACCGGCTACTTCCTGCGCCGCGACGGCATGCAGTGGTTCTGGGACCAGTACACCACCGACGAGTCCGAGCGCGCCCAGATCACCGCCTCCCCGCTGCGCGCCACCACCGAGCAGCTCACCGGGCTGCCCCCGGCCCTGGTCATCACCGGCGAGGCCGACGTGCTGCGCGACGAGGGCGAGGCGTACGCCAACAAGCTCCGCGAGGCCGGTGTGCCCGTCACCGCCGTCCGCTTCCAGGGCATCATCCACGACTTCGTGATGCTCAACGCCCTGCGCGGGACGCACGCCGCCGAGGCCGCCATCACCATGGCGGTCCGCACGCTGCACGCGGCCCTGCACACCGCCTGACCCGCGAGGAGACACACGTGAGCACCACGCCCACCGTCGTCCTGGTCCACGGTGCCTTCGCCGACGCGGCGAGCTGGTCCGGGGTCATCGAGGAGCTCCAGACCCACGGCATCCCCGTGATCGCGCCGCCGAACCCGCTGCGCGGCCTCGCGTCCGACGCCGCGTACGTCGCCTCCGTCGCCGCCCAGATCGACGGCCCGGTCGTGCTGGTCGGCCACTCGTACGGCGGTGCGCTGATCACCGTGGCCGGCACCGCCGAGAACGTCGTCGGCCTCGTCTACGTGGCCGCCTACGCGCTCGAAGAGGGCGAGAGCCTCGGCGAACTCCAGGGCCGCTTCCCGCTCTCGCCGCTGGTGAGCAACCTCAAGCAGTGGACGTACCCCGTGCCGGGCGGCGAGCCCGCCGTCGAGGTCACCATCGCGGAGGACGCCTTCCCGTCGGTCTTCGCCGCCGACGTGCCCGCGGAGGTCACGAAGGTCCTCGCGGCGGCGCAGCGCCCGCTGGCCGCCGCCGCCTTCGAGGAGACGGCGTCCGCCGCCGCCTGGAGGACCAAGCCGTCCTGGGCCCTGGTGGCCGGCGCCGACAACGCCATCAACCCGGAGGTGGAGCGCTTCGGCGCGCAGCGGGCCGGGGCGACGACCGTCGAGATCGAGGGCGCCTCGCACGCCGTGGCCGTCTCCCAGCCGAAGGCGGTCGCCGAGCTGATCCGCGACGCGGTCCGCGCGGCCGGCTGACCCGGCCCCACGAACGACCGCGCGGACGTCTCCCCCGTATCGCGTCCGCGCGGTCTCGTCCGGTCAGGCGCCGCCCCCGGCACCGGGGCCGCTCGGCACCGGAGCCCTCGCGCGGGCGAATCGCGCCCTCGCCGATGTGACAGACCGTCATCGCGTGATTACTGTGGGGCTGTGATCATGTCGTGGGGCAGCGGTGGCGGACGCGCGGGGCGCTTCCGTCGTGCCGCCCCGCTGATCGGGCTGGTCCTGGTGATCGCCGCCCACCTCACCGGCGCGGTGCACGCCTGCTCCTTCGCCGGCCCGGACCCGAGCGCCCCGGTGGCGCAGGACGTCCGGCTGGTCGCGGACGGAGCCGACGAGCCGGGCTCGAACGGGCCGCCCCAGCACCGGCACGCGGCGGACGGGCACGCCGACCACACGGCGGACCGCCCGCGTGCCGCCCTGGACGACACCGCCCTCGACGGCGAGTCGTACCAGCCGCTCCTTCCCGCCGGGCTGGGCGGGCCCGTCACACACACCGTCCGGCGCGGCCCGCCCGGTGTGTCACCCTCCTGTGCGCACGGTTCCCCGCTCGCGCTCGTCTGCGTGCTACGGCAGTAGGCCCGCGCCCGCACGCCCCCCGCCCCCGCGCGGTCCGGGCGTGCCTCGCGCGCCGCCCCCCACCCGCACAGCGCCCGCCGCACCCCCGCCGGGCGCGAAGGAGCCGTACGCCATGCACCCCTCCCTGCCCGGATCCCTCCCCGAAGCCCTGCCCGGATCCCTCCCCGAAGCCCCGCCCGGATCCCTCCCCGGACTCCTCCCGGAAGCCCTGCCCGAGCCCTTCCGGACCCGTACCCCCCGCCTCCGGACCGCCCGGCGCCCCGCCCACCTGGTCGGCGACACCCCGGTCCTGTGGGTGGACGAACCCTTCGCCCCGCCCGGCCGCGGCTTCCACGCCAAGCTGGAGGGCGCCAACCCCGGCGGCATCAAGGACCGGCCCGCCCTGCACATGGTCCGCGAGGCCCGCCGGCGCGGCGACCTCGCGCCGGGCGCGCCGGTCATCGAGTCCTCCAGCGGCACGCTCGGCCTCGGCCTCGCCCTGGCCGGACTCACCTACGGCCACCCGGTGACCGTCGTGACCGACCCCGGCATGGAACCGGCCATGGCGCGCCTGCTGACCGCGCGGGGCGCACGCGTCGTCCAGGTCGCCGCGCCGCACCCCGAGGGCGGCTGGCAGGAGGCGCGCCGCGCGTGCGTCGCCGAACTGCTGGCCCGCACACCGGGCGCCTACTGCCCGGACCAGTACCGCAACCCCGACAACGCCGCCGCCTACCGGCCCCTCGCGGCCGAGCTGATCGCCCAACTCGGCTGGGTCGACGTGCTGGTGACGGCGGTCGGCACGGGCGGGCACTCCGCGGGCGTCTCCGCCGTACTGCGGGGGATCTTCCCGCGGCTGACCCTCATCGGGGTGGACTCGGTCGGCTCGGCGATCTTCGGCCAGCCACCGGGACCCCGGCTGATGCGCGGCCTCGGCTCCAGCATCCACCCGGACAACGTCGCCTACGCGGCCTTCTCCGAGGTCCACTGGGTGGCCCCGGCCGAGGCGGTCTGGGCCTGCCGCCAACTCGCCCGCCGGCACTACGCCTCCGGGGGCTGGAGCGTCGGAGCGGTGGCACTGGTGGCCGGGTGGGCGGCGCGGACGTACCCGGCCGGGACGAGGATCGCCGCGGTCTTCCCCGACGGCCCGCACCGCTACCTGCACACGGTCTACGACGACGGCTGGTGCCGCGAGCACGGCCTGCTGGGGCGGACACCGCCGCCGGAGCCCGACGACATCACCGAGCCGGACGCGTGCGTGGTGACCCGGTGGACGCGGTGCGGCCGGGTCCGTGACCCGCTCGCGCGCGACCTGACGAAGGCGGGTGCCCGGTGAAGCGGCCGCGCCTGCCCCTGGCCTCCTTCGACCGGCCGGCCCGGCTGCTGATGGTGAACCAGTTCGCCATCAACCTGGGCTTCTACATGCTCATGCCCTACCTCGCCGACCACCTGGCCCACGGCCTCGGCCTCGCCGCCTGGGCGGTCGGCCTGGTACTGGGGGTGCGCAACTTCTCCCAGCAGGGCATGTTCCTCGTCGGCGGCACCCTCGCCGACCGCTACGGCTGCAAGCCGATGATCCTGACCGGATGCGCCCTGCGCGCGGTCGCCTTCGGGCTGCTGGCGGTCGCCGGCTCGCTCCCCGCCCTGGTGGCGGCGTCGGCGCTGACCGGCCTGGCGGGCGCGCTGTTCAACCCGGCCGTGCGGGCGTATCTCGCGGCGGACGCCGGCGAGGAGCGCAGGGTGGCGGCGTTCGCCGCGTTCAACGTCTTCTACCAGGCGGGCATCCTGGTCGGTCCGCTCGCCGGGCTCGCCCTGCTGACCTGGAACTTCGGCGCGGTGTGCACGGTCGCGGCCGTCATCTTCGGCGCCCTCGCCGTGCTGCAGTCCCGCGCCCTGCCCGCCCGGCCCCCCGCCGGCCGCGGCGCCGGGCCCGCCTGGCGGGCGGTCGCCGCCGACTGGCGCACCGTCGCCGCCAACCGCCCCTTCCTGCTCTTCGCGGCCGCCATGAGCGGCTCCTACGTCCTGGCGTTCCAGGTCTACCTCGCCCTCCCGCTGCACGCCCGCGCACTCTTCGGCGAGCGGACCGGATGGGTCACCGGCGCGGTCTTCGCCGCGTCGGCGCTGGCCGCGCTGGCGGGCCAGCTCAAGCTGACCGCGTGGGCGCAACGCACCCTGTCCGGCCCGCGGGCCGTCGCGTGGGGGCTCACGGTCATGGGCGTGGCCTTCCTGCCACTGCTGCCCCGTTCGAACGGCGCGCCGGCCGGACTGTGCGCGCTGACGGTGTGCGCGGTCCTGCTGGCCTGGGGCGGGGCGCTGCTCTACCCCTTCGAGATGGACACCGTGGTACGGCTCTCCGGCGACCGGCTCGTCGCGACGTACTACGGCGCCTACAACACCGCCTCCGGCATCGCCGTCTCGCTGGGCAACCTCGCCGTCGGCGCGCTGTTCGACACCGGGGTGCGATGGCTGCCGTGGGCGGCCCTGGCGGCGACCGGCCTCGGCTGCGCCGGACTGGTCGCCCGGCTGCACCTGGGCGGGCACCTGGCGGTACGGCCGGCGCCGGTGGCCGGATGACGTGTCGCCCGGGGGGTGCTTCCACGTCCCGCCGGCGTCAGGATGGACGGATGGCAGCACAGAGGCACCCCCTGTTCGACGACCTGGACGTCCGCGCGCTGTCCCGGCGGCCCGGCGCCAAGTGGAGCGGCGCCGAGCCGGACGTACTCCCCGCGTGGATCGCGGAGACGGACTTCCCACCGGCTCCCGCCGTGCGTGAGGCCCTGGCGCGGTGCGTGGACGACGGCCTCGGCTACCCCGCCTGGGACGGACGGTCCGTCCACAACCCCCTGCGGGCCGCCTTCGCCGAGCGGATGCGCGCACGGCACGGCTGGGTGCTCGACGCCTCGCACGTACGGGAGTTCACCGACATCAACCAGGGCCTCCAGGCCGTACTGAACGTCGCCACGCGGCCGGGCGACGGTGTCGTGGTGCACACCCCGGCCTATCCGCCGTTCCTGGAGACGATCGCGGGCATGGGCCGGCGCCTCCACCCGGTGCCGTACACACCGGACGGCGGCGGCTGGACGTTCGACACCGACCGGCTCGACCGGGAACTACGGGAACGGCCGGCGCGGGTACTGCTGCTGGTCAACCCGCACAACCCGACGGGACGCGTGCTGCGCCGCGAGGAACTGGAGACGCTGGCAGGGCTCGCCCTCCGCCACGGCCTGCTGGTCGTCGCGGACGAGATCCACTCAGACCTCGTGCACGCCCCGCACCGGCACCTCCCGTTCGCCTCGCTCTCGGCCGAGGTGGCCGCGCGCACGGTGACCCTGACCTCGGCCACCAAGGCGTTCAACGTGCCGGGGCTGCGCTGCGCCGTCGCCCACGTCGGCGCGGCCGGGGTGCGCGAGGCGCTGGCGCACCCCGCCCACCTGTACGGCGAGCCGAACACCTTCGGCGTCGCGGCCACCCTGGCCGCCTGGCGGGACGGGGACGCCTGGCTGGCGGAGCTGAGGACGGTCCTCGCGCGCAACGCCCGGTCGGTGCGGGAGGAGCTTCCGCCCGGTGTGCGCCACCGGACGCCGGAGGCGACGTTCCTCGCCTGGCTCGACTGCCGCGAGCTGGAGCTGGACACCGATCCGCAGACCTTCTTCCTGAACAGGGCCCGCGTCCTGCTCAACGACGGGCGCACGTTCGGAGCGGAAGGAGAGGGCTTCGTACGGCTCAACTTCGGGACGTCGGAGAGCATCCTGCGGGAGATCCTGCGCCGGCTGCGCAACGCCCTGGTCTGAGGCCCCGGCGCTCAGGGCAGGGCGCGGCACAGCAGGGCCGCGGGGCCGGGGCGGCTGCCCACGCGGGTGGTGAAGGCGATCCCGGCGGCGTACTCGGTCGCCGCGCACTGGCCCTTGTAGGCGCCGTACGCGAAATCCCCGCCGGCGCCGTCGGCGGGACGGCTGTCGGACCGGTCGAACCACACCGTGCGCCCGGAGCCCGGCAGCGTGGTCCGTGCCGGGACGCACAGGGCCGCCGACACGCGCTCGCCCCGCAGGCTGTAGCCGATGAGGAACTGGCCGGAGGGGCACTGGTACTTGGTGTACCCGGACGCCCAGTCCCCGCCGGCCGGTACGTACCGCTCGTCGGTGACGACCGTCTGGCGGGCGTCGGCGGCGCGCAGCTCTCCCGCCCCGGCGTCGGTGCACAGGCCACGCCCGCCGGTGTGGCTCAGCCCGGCCAGTCTCGTACCGTCGGGGCAGGCCGCCTTGTACGCTCCCGGGTCCCAGTCTCCCGTGGCCCGCACCCGTGGCGACGTCACCGCGTCCCCGTGATCGGTGCTCAGCATGCGCCAGAGCGGGACGGAGGCCACGGGACCGGTCGTGCCCGGCGCGGACATCAGACGCTGCCACGCGGTGGCGCGCCAGTCGCCGGGGTCGAGGACGCCGGAGCGGTGCCCCGCGCTGTCGTAGCGCAGCAGTGCCCAGTCGTCGTGGCCCTCGAAGCCGACCAGCGGCCAGAACGCGAAGTCGGCGTCATGGTCCGCGAGGTAGTCGGTGACATTGCCGAACCAGGCGCGGGCCGCCGCGTTGGTCTCGCTCGAGCCGATGCCGAACTCGCTCACCCAGACGGGGGCGGTGTAGTGCCGGCCGGTCTCCTCCACGAAGAACGCCTCGTCGTCCAGGGCCGCGGCCAGTTCGGCGCGGGACAGGTCCTGGTAGCGGGCGTCGTGGGTCTCGCCGACGCCCGTCGCGCCGCTGTGGCGGGGGCCGGTGTAGCCGTAGAAGTGGGCGGAGTAGACCAGTTTGCGGGCGTCCAGGAGGGTGTGCGAGAGGGTGCGCGCGGGGGTGAGCACCGGCCGGCCGTGGGGGAGTCCGTCGACGGGCACCCCGGTCCAGTTGATGCCCTCGATCACGATGAGGAGGCGCGGGTTCGCCTCGGTGAGGATGCGGTCGGCGGCCAGCCGGGCCGCGCTGTACCAGTCGTGGTCGTCCCCCAGGCCCCAGTTGGGGTCGTCCAGCACGTCACGCCGTACCTCGTTGTACAGGTCGGCGCCGACCACGCGGGGCACGGAGGCGTAGCGGCGGGCCATGAACACCCAGTCGTCCGCCCACTGCGCGGTGGTCTGCGCGCTGTTCCACCGCTCGTTGCCGTCGATGCCGCAGCACCACCGCGAGGTGTTGGTGTGGTTGTTGAGCACGACGGCGAAACCGCTCTGGCCGAGCGCCTCCACCACGGCGTCGTAGACCTCCAGCGGTGTCCTGCCGCGCAGTTCGGGGTTGGCCGCGACCGCGCTGTCGGGGACGGGCGCCGTGTTGTGGATCATCTCGTCGGAGAACGGCAGCCGGATGGTGTTGACGCCCAACTGGTGGAATTCGGCCAGCAGTTCGCTCAGTGGCGCGCGGTCCAGGCCCAGCGGTATGCCGTGCGAGTCCTGCCCGGCGTGGTGGTTGGCGGGGTCGGCGGCGCTGCCGCTGCCGGTCCAGGAGCCCTGCGCGCCGTCCCAGTTGGCGCCCTTCAGCCGGAAGCGGTCGCCGTGCGCGTCGACGATGTACCGGCCCCGGGTCGACAACGGCGCGGACCAGGCGGTCTGGTCCGGGGTGCCCGCGGCGACCCGGGCCGGTGCGCCGGGTGGCGCCGCGGCGGCGGGGACCGTGGTGGTGGCGGCCGTGAGGAGGAGTCCCACGGCGGTGACGGCGAGCCGCAGCGCGGCTGGTGGCATCGGCATGAGGGCAGCCCTTGGGGTCGGAGGCGCGGAGCCGGGCGGTGGCCGGTCGGTGGCACCGCCCGGCCGGAGTGTCCACCACCGTGCCGGGAAGGACCGCGAAGGTCCATACCTGCGTACGCCGGCCTACGCCGGCCTACGCCGGCCCGGCGCGGGCGCGCCGCGCCGCGATCGCGGTCCTGATCGGAACCGCCATGAGGATCCTCCCGGGAGAAGGAGCCGGGGTGAGGGAGGAAGGGTACGGACGGCCGCTACGGCAGTCCCCAGGCCGGGCCGGGTTCGCTGACGGCCACCGGGGCGATGACCAGGTCGGGACGGGACCCGGAGTGGACCAATACCTCGCGGTCCTTGGGCAGGTCGATGGCGAGGGTGCCGTCGCCGAGGTCCCGGGTGTGCGCCGGGGAGCCGTCGTCCAGCAGCACGGTGAGGGTTCCGCTCAGGCCGTGCCGGAGCTTGAGCGGCTCGCCCGCCAGACTCCTGACCCGGATGAACCGGGTGACGCCCGCCTCGCGGACGGCGCTCACCAGGAAGGCGCCCTGCGTACGGAAGTCGTGCAGGGTGACGTCCGCCCAGGCCGAGGGGACGGCGGGGAAGACGCGGATCACGCCGCCCCAGCTCTGGCAGAACATGTCGTGCAGCGACTGCGAGGCGGACAGCGGGGTCTCGATCACCGGACCGGCCTCGGTGTAGTGCGTGTTGGCCCGGCAGGGGTAGCGGGTCGTGGGGTCGAAGAACTTCCGCAGATAGCCGAGGGCGGTGTCACCGTCACCGGCCATGGCGTGGATCGACGCGGCCCCGGTGTAGCTGTAGCCGCGGTGGGCGCCGGTCAGCGCGTGCCAGTGGGTCACCGACTTCATGATCAGCTCGCGGTTCTCCGGCTGGTCCCAGTTGACCAGGTACAGCGGGTACACCATCAGCAGGTGCGAGTAGTGCCGGTGGGACTGCGCGTACGGGGTGTCGGCGCCGATCATGAACCCGTTGTCGTCGACCGGGTACGGAGTGAGCCGGGCCAGCACGTCCTGCCAGCGCGGCGCCGACTCGTCCTCGATGCCGAGGAGTTCGGCCGACTCCAGGAGCGTCCGGCAGCCCCAGCGGATCAGCGCCAGGTCGTAGTTGGTGTCCTGCGGCGGGACGACGGGGTATTCGGGCGAGAGCGTGCTCGGCAGGTGGAGCCTGCCGTCGCTGCCCGGGGTGAGGAAGTGCAGGTAGTAGTTGACTGCCCGGCGCAGCACCGGGTAGATCGTGTCCCGCAGCAGCGACTTGTCCATGCTGTGCCGGTAGGACAGCCACACGTTGTGCAGCGCCCAGGTGAGGTCGCCCGTCTCGGCGCCGGTTCCCGGCAGGCCCACCGAGCGGTTGGCGAACATGTCGGAGCTGCGGCCGATCCCAGAGCTGTCCTTGCGGTAGGCGGCGGGCACGTTGGCGACGAGCTGTTCCTGGTTCTGCCGCAGGGTGCCGGCGAGCGCGTCGAGCTCCAGGTGGTTGGAGCCGTGGATGAGCCAGTACTCCAGCTGGACGTTGAGGTTCCACCAGACCGCCGGCCAGGGCGTCGGCTCCAGCCAGGGCCCGCTGGTGGCCATGACGGGCCCTGTGGCGCGGCTGGCGGAGGCGACCTTGTAGAGCTGGATCCAGTGGAAGCTCTGCAACCGCTGGTCCGGGAACGACACGAAGCTCTTGCGGTAGAAGGCGTGCCACCAGCGCACGTGCCGCCGCCTGAGGGCCGCGTACGACGTTCCGCGCCGCAGGTTGCGCAGCGAGTCGGCCTCCGCGGCGGTTGCGGAGGGGAAGCTGTGGCCGACGCTGAGCAGCAGTGCGCCGCCGGTGCGGCGGTAGGCGGTGGCGGTCTGCCCGCCCCCGGTGAGCGGCTGGAGCACCTGCTCGGTGCCGTCGGACGCGGTCCGGGTGGTCCAGGACGGGTTGCCGGTGTAGCCGGCGGGCGGGGGCTCCTGGATCCTGCGGGGGCTGACGGCCTCCTCGGGGTGGAACGTCCAGGCGACCCGCTCGCCGCCGTCCGGCGTCACACGGACGGCCAGGACCTCGTCGTGGATGAGGGCGGCCAGGGTGAGCGTGCCCGCGGTGGTGGTCACGGTGCCGGTCAGCTCGGCGTTCCACAGGCTCAGCCGCCAGTCCACGGCGGTGATGGTGCCGACCGGTTCGAGGGTGAGGTGCCCGACCGGCAGCCGGCAGGTGCCCCAGCCGCTGCCGAACTCGGGCCGGTGGTCCTGGACCCGGCCGTGCTGGACGGTGAACCGGATCCGGTTGGCGTCCGGCTCCCGGTAGATCATGCTGCCGAGCAGCCCGTCGCCCAGGAAGGGGCCCTCGTACCAGAGGGCGGGCAGCCGGCTCCACAGCAGGTCCTGGCCGCGCAGGAACCTCTCCCAGGCGCTGTCGTCGGCCATGGCGGAGCGGAGCCGCCACGGCCGTCCGGCGCCCGCGGGGCCGGTGTCCCCGCTCGTCCCCGCCTGTCGCGCGTGCGCCGCCCCCGGCAGCGCCGCCACCGCGGCTCCGCCCAGCGCGGTACCGAGCACGGATCTCCTGGCCACCGGTGAGCGCTTGTCCGACTGTGAGGCCATCGTCGTCCTCCAGACCTGACGGATCGTCGATACATCGGGTGTATCGGCGAACCTAGGTACCTTGCGTGCACCTGTCAATCGTCTGGACGGGGGAGCAACCTGGTCAAGATGAGCAACACATCGGATGTCTAGGGCCTCGGTGGCTGGACGTGGCAGGTGAAAGGGTTCGCCTCCGGCCGGTCCGGCTGGTCCGGCCGGTCCGGCTGGTCCGGCTGGATCGCGGAACCCGGTGGAGCGACGAGAAAACCCCTGGCGCTGGGCCCCGGTCGGTGCCGGTCCGTGCGCCAGGGGTGCACTGAGGGTGTGTCAGCAGTACAGGTTGCCACCCGGGCTGACGCCGAGGATCTGGGTGAACCTCTGGTAGGCGTCGACGCGGCTCTGGACCTGGGCGGGGTTCTTGCCGTCGCATTCCAGGGAGCCGTTGATGGAGCGGATGGTCTGGCCGAAGCCGGCACCGTTGACCATGGCGTTGTGCGGGGTCATCGTGCCGGGCCCGGACTGGGTGTTCCAGTACCACAGGCCGGTCTTCCAGGCGACGGCGGAGTCGTTCTGCACCAGCCAGGGGTTGTTGAGCAGGTCGATGTGGAGCGCGTCACCGGCGGCCTTGTAGTTGAAGTTCCAGGACAGCTGGATGGGGCCGCGCCCGTAGTAGGCCGCCTGGCCCGCCGGGCAGCCGTACGGCTGGCTCGGGTCGCAGTAGTGCGGGTAGTTGGCGGTGTTCTGCTCCACCACGTACACGAGCCCGCCGGTCTCGTGGCTGACGTTGGCGAGAAAGGCGGCGGCCTCCTGCTTCTTCACGGTGTCGCTGCCGGTGTTCGCGAAGCCCGGGTAGGCGCTGAGGGCGGCGGTGAGACCGCTGTAGGTGTAGAAGGGGTTCCGGTTCGGGAACATCTGGTTGAACTGGGCCTCGGAGACGACGAACCCGGAAGGCGTGGTACTGCCCCCGCCGCTCGCCGGCGCGT
This sequence comes from Streptomyces sp. NPDC047841, assembly GCF_040704085.1. NCBI lineage: Bacteria > Bacillati > Actinomycetota > Actinomycetes > Kitasatosporales > Streptomycetaceae > Streptomyces > Streptomyces sp. NPDC047841. The sequence continues at coordinate 173,854 of NZ_JBEYRP010000017.1, read as the reverse complement.
TCCACTTCTGGTTCGCCCCGCCGGTGCAGCTCCAGATCTGCAGGCGGGTGCCGTTGGCGGAGGTGTTGTCCCGCACGTCCAGGCACTTGTTCGCGGCCGGGTTGACGATGTCGTGCGCGGCGGTGACCACCCACTGCTGGTTGGCACCGCCGGAGCAGTCCCACAGCTGTACGGCGGTTCCGTCGGCCGTGCCGCGGTCGACGACGTCCAGGCACTTGCCGAGCGCCCGCAGGGTGCCGTCACCGGCGTTGGACCACCGCTGGGCGTTGGTGCCGTTGCAGTCGTAGAGCTGTACGGCGGTGCCGTTGGCGCTGTTCGCGCCCGCCACGTCGACGCACTTGCCGGCGAGGCCGGTGATCTGTCCGTCGGCGGCCCGGGCCGGGGTGATGGCGAACAGCACGGCGAGGCAGGCGGCGACGGAGGCGGCCAGCATCCGTCCGGGGTGCACGCGTGTCATCGGTATCCGTCCGAAGTACGGGACATTCATGGGGGATGCGCTCCAGTTCACGGGGCGTACTGCGAGGGGGGATGCGCGGAGGCGCGGGGCCGGCGCACGACGCCGGCCGGTGACTCCGCGTGTCGGCAGGTCAGTTGAGGACGGTCTGGGTGACGGTGATGTGCCCGGCGTCCGGGTTCAGGCTGCCGCCGAGCCGGCTGAACGCGCCGTCGGTCAGGTCGAGGCACTTGGGCTCCTGCGGCGTCTGCGCGAAGGTGCCCCGGTCGTTGATGCGGACGACCAGCGACCGGCCGTTGGCGACGTTGGTCACCTGGACGCGGGTGCCGAAGGGCAGTTGCGGCTGGCGGCTGAGGGAGGTCGCCGCCGTGTCGGCGTTGTTGTCGAAGACCTCGCCGCTGGCCGTCAGGGCACCGGGCGGCTGGGGCCCGTAATGCGTCGCCCAGCACTGGTCGGACGGCTGCTGCGCGGCGGGCGCGTTCCACTTCTGGTTGGCGGCGCCGGTGCAGCTCCAGATCTGTGTCCGGGTGCCGTTGGCGGAGTTGTTGCCGGTGACGTCCAGGCACTTGTCGGCCTGCGGGTTGACGATGTCGTGGGCGGCGGTGACGGTCCACTTCTGGTTGGCGCCGCCGGTACAGGTCCACAGTTGCGCCTTGGCGCCGTCGGCGGTGGAGTTGCCGGTGACGTCGAGGCACTTGCCGAGGGCACGGAGGGTGCCGTCGCCGCCGACCGTCCACTGCTGGGCGTTGGTGCCGTTGCAGTCGTAGAGCTGTACGGCGGTGCCGTCGGCGGAGCTCGCACCGGCGACGTCGAGGCACTTGCCGGCCAGGCCGGTGATCGTGCCGGTGGCGGCCTGCGCGGGGGAGGCGGCCAGCAGCCCGGCCGAGACGGCGAACGCGGCGGCGAGCACGGTCCTGAACAGCGGGGCGCGGTGGGGGAAGGGCGCGGACAAGGGAGGAGATCACTGCCTTTCGCGTCGATGAGGGAAAGGGAGGGCCTCGCCGGGTCGAACGCTGCGCGCGAAGGCCCGCCCGGCACCGGGGACGGTAAGAGGTCTGAACCAATCACGTCAAGACATGAAGAGGCTTGCGTGTGACGGGAGTTGTCGCTTCCGGACTCTTGACGGCCACCTGGTCCGTACCTATGGTCTCGTCAACTCGACGTTCAGTCAGCCGCACTTCGTTCACATACGAGGACGGGATCAGATGCAGGACACACCCGCTCGGCGCCGTCGCACCTCCCCGCGTTCCGCTCTCGCCCTCACGGCGGCGGCCACCCTGCTCACCACCGGACTGCTCTCCTGGCCCGGCAGCCAGCGGGCGGAGGCCGCACCCGCCGCCTTCACCCACCCCGGCGTCACCGTCTCCCGCGCCCAACTCGACTTCGCCCGCGGCAAGGTGCTCGCCGGCGTACAGCCCTGGAAGGGCGCGTACGACCAGATGATGGCCAGCAAGTACGCGAGCCTCAGCCGCACCCCCCAGCCGCGCGCCGTCGTCGAGTGCGGGTCGTACTCCAACCCCAACTACGGCTGTACGGACGAACGCGAGGACGCGATCGCGGCGTACACCGACGCGCTCGCCTGGTACATCACCCGGGACGAGCGCTACGCCAAGAAGGCGATCGAGCTGATGGACGCCTGGTCAGCCGTGCTCCAGGACCACACCAACAGCAACGCCCCGCTGCAGACGGGCTGGGCGGGATCCTCCTGGCCGAAGGCCGCCGAGATCATCAAGTACACGTACACCGGCACGTGGGCCAACTCCGGCCGGTTCGCGACGATGCTCCGCAACGTCTATCTGCCCGAGATCATCAACGGCTCGAACTCCAACGGCAACTGGGAGCTGTCGATGATGGAGGCGGCCGTCGGCATCTCCGTCTTCCTGGAGGACAAGGCGTCGTACGACACCGCCATGGCGAAGTTCCGCACCCGCACCGCCGCGTACGTGTACCTCGCCTCCGACGGCGACCTGCCGAAGACCGTGCCGAGCCAGAACCTGAACACACGCGACAAGATCGTGTCCTACTGGCAGGGACAGTCCACCTTCGTCACCGGACTCACCCAGGAGACCTGCCGCGACTTCACCCACACCGGATACGGCATCTCGGCCATCTCACACGTCGCCGAGACCAGCCGCATCCAGGGGCAGGACCTGTACGGCACCGACGTGGGCGAGCGCCTGCGGCAGGCGCTCGGCTTCCAGTCCAAGTACGAACTGGGCGCCGCCGTCCCGAGCTGGCTGTGCGGCGGGTCGGTCAACCGTGGGCTGGGCCCGGTCACCGAGGTCGGCTACAACGCCCTGCACAACCGCCTGGGCATCGCCATGACCAACACCCAGGCCCTGACCGAGCAGAACCGCCCGGCCGGCAGCAACAACCTCTTCGTCGCCTGGGAGACCCTCACCCACGGGGACAACCCGAACTGAGTCACACGCCGGTGTCGCCCCGCTCAACGGGCCCGCGCGCCCCGTCCGTTCCCGTGCGCGTGGGCCCGGCGAGCCGTCAGAGGGCCCGACGCGGTGCGGTGTCCCGGCCCGATCTGGCCGGCGAACGCCTGGAGCGCGGCGGAGCTGTTCGGCGGCAGCACCGCCATCAGCCCGCGGTCCCGCGCCTCGGCCAGCGTGTCCGCGGCCTGGCTGCCCTCGGAGGCGTGCACCAGACGCACATGCCCGTCACCGGAACCCCGCCGGTCCACCGGTGCCACGGCGCCGTGCGTGCCGTCGGGCAGGGTCACCCACAGCTGGAAGTCGTCGTACCGGAAGAAGTCCGCACCCTTGACGGGCCACGGGTAGTGGTGCTCACCGGGCACCTCGGGGAGGATGCCCTGGTGATCCGAACGGCTCAGCGGTACGCAGGAATTGAAGAGCGAGTCGGTCCACGCCTCGACACCGTCGGCGTCCGTGATCGGGGTGCGCAGCAACTCCTCGGCCTCCCCGTAACCGAGTTCCGCCAGGGCGGGCAGCGTCCCGGGGAACCCGGCCACGAGGACGGCGGCGTCCTGGCGCAGCCGGTCGATCCTGGACGGCTCGGCGCAGAACTGCATGCTCCACTCGATGCCCGCACGGGCCCGGTACATCCGCCAGCCGCTCGTCGTCTTCACCCACAGGCTGCCCCCGTGGTGCATCTCCCAGTGCGCGGGCGCCACGGGCCGGGGCCCGTAGGGCAGGTCGGCGTCGTCGATCTCGTCCAGGATCTTGTGCGCCGTGCGTTTCGCGGCCTGGAAGAACGAGGACTCGAAGCGCTCCGGGTGCTTGACCAGCCGGATCCTCCAGGGGTGGTTCTCCGATTCCTCACCGCCCGGCTGGATCGTGTCGGGTATCCGGGCTGCGGCGACGGTGCCGGTGCGGGTCATCACGACCTCCTCCTGCCGCCCACGGCCCGGAGCACGGACCGTGGTCCGAGTGTCCCCTGTGACTATCGTGTGCTGTGGGGCGGCAGTGTGCGAGCCAGGGCGCGCCCGGCGAACGGTCGGTGAGCCCGCGTGCGCGGCGCGGCAGCAAACGGCCGCCGAGCCTGTGCGCCCGGCGGCGTATGCGTGACGGCCGCGTCCTGATCAGAGGGACGAACCGCTGTCCCCGGGCCGGACCCGGCCGCGCCAGGAACCGGACTCCCCGCCCTGTTCCTCGATGAACTGCTTGAACCGCTTCATGTCTCCCTTGACGCGCCGGTCGATCGTGCCGATCAGGTCCGCCACCTTCTCCACGGCTCCGCTGGGCTCGACATCCATCACCAGCTCGACCTTGGTGTGCATGTCGTCCAGGCGCTCGAAGCGGACGGTGCCCTTCTGGCTCGTGTCGCCGCTGGTGGTGCGCCAGGTGATGCGCTCGTCGGGCAGTTGGTCGACGATCTCGGTGTCGAACTCGCGCCGCACTCCGCCGACCTTCATGGTCCAGTGATTGTGCCGGTCGTCCAGCTGCCTGACCTCCTCGACGCCTTCCATGAAGTTCGGGAAGTCCTCGAACTGCGTCCACTGGTTGTAGGCGGTGTGCAGCGGAACGTCGACCTCCACCGCTTCCTTGACCGTGCTCATCTCCGTACCTCCGTTGTCCTCGCTCGACGGACGGCGGTCCCGGACCGTTGCCGGGCCTGGACCCGGCGAGTACCCGGCGAGCCGCCGGTTATGAGCCCCGGCTCCGGCAACGGCACCGGTGCGGCGGCGCCGTTCCCCAGCGTGAGAGACTGACCACGCAGCGCGCCGGCGGGCCGCGCGTGGGCGCCGGGGCGGACCCGAACGGTACGGATCCGGCCACCAGCCGCTCTTCCAGCCACGGCCTGCTCTTCCGGCCACCGCGCTGACGTGGTGTTTTACAGTAGCTCCACCAGTTCCGGCGACAGGACCTGTGAGGTATTCGCGAACATGCCGACCGAGACCTTCGAGTTCCAGGTGGAGGCGCGTCAGCTGCTGCAGCTGATGATCCACTCGGTCTACTCGAACAAGGACGTCTTCCTGCGGGAGCTCGTCTCCAACGCCTCGGACGCGTTGGACAAGCTGCGCCTGGAGAAACTCTGGGACGACTCGCTCGACGCCGACGTGTCCGACCCGCACATCGAGATCGACATCGACAAGGACGCCCGTACGCTCACCGTGCGGGACAACGGCATCGGGATGTCGTACGACGAGGTCGGGCAGCTCATCGGCACGATCGCCAACTCGGGCACCGCGGAGTTCCTGCGGGAGCTGCGCGAGGCCAAGGACGCGGCCGGGGAGGAGGGACTCATCGGCCAGTTCGGCGTGGGGTTCTACTCCGGCTTCATGGTGGCCGACGAGGTCACCCTGCTGACCCGGCGCGCCGGCGAGGGCCAGGGCACCCGCTGGACGTCCCGCGGCGAGGGCACGTACACGCTGGAGCGGGTGGACGACGCGCCGCAGGGCACCTCGGTCACGCTCCACCTCAAGCCGGCCGACCCGGAGAACCAGCTCCACGACTACACCTCGCCCTGGAAGATCAGGGAGATCATCAAGCGGTACTCGGACTTCATCACCTGGCCCATCCGGATGGTGCCCGAGCGCTCCGCCACGGCCGGCGAGGACGACGGGGCGCCGGAGCCGGAGACGCTCAACTCGATGAAGGCGCTGTGGGCGCGGCCCCGCGACGAGGTGTCCGACGACGAGTACCACGAGCTGTACAAGCACATCGCCCACGACTGGCGCGACCCGCTGGAGACGATCCGGCTCCAGGCGGAGGGCACCTTCGAGTACCAGGCCCTGCTGTTCCTCCCCGAACACGCCCCGCACGACTTGTTCACGCGGGACTTCAAGCGCGGCGTGCAGCTCTACGTCAAGCGCGTGTTCATCATGGACGACTGCGAGGCGCTGCTGCCGCCGTACCTCCGCTTCGTCAAGGGCGTGGTCGACGCCGCCGACCTCTCGCTCAACGTCTCCCGCGAGATCCTCCAGCAGGACCGCCACATCGAGATGATGCGGCGCCGGCTGACGAAGAAGGTCCTGTCCACGGTCAAGGAGATGATGACCAAGGACCAGGAGCGGTACGCCACCTTCTGGCGGGAGTTCGGCACGGTCCTGAAGGAAGGACTGGTCACCGACTCGGAGAACCGCGACGCCCTCCTCGCCGTCGCGTCGTTCGCGAGCACCCACCACGACACCGAGCCGACCACGCTCAAGGGGTACGTGGAGCGGATGAAGGAGGGTCAGGAGGACATCTACTACCTGACCGGCGAGTCGCGGCAGAGCATCGAGAACTCCCCGCACATGGAGGCGTTCCGGGAACGGGGCATCGAGGTGCTGCTGCTCACCGACCCCGTGGACGAGGTGTGGGCCGACGCCGTCGGCGAGTACGAGGGCAAGAAGCTGCGGTCCGTCGCCAAGGGGCAGATCGATCTCGACGCCGAGGACGAGACCACCGCCGACGAGGAACGGGAGAAGCAGACCGAGGAGTACGCCGGGCTGCTCGGCTGGATGAAGGAGCAACTGGACGAGGACATCAAGGAGGTGCGCCTGTCCTCCCGGCTCACCGTCTCCCCGGCCTGTGTCGTCTCCGACGCGCACGACCTGACCCCGGCCCTGGAGAACATGTACCGCGCCATGGGCCAAGAGGTGCCCCGCGCCAAGCGGATCCTGGAACTCAACCCCGGCCACCAGCTGGTGAAGGGCCTCAACCAGGCGTACAAGGAGCGCGAGGACCGCACGGAGCTGGCCGAGACCGCCGAGCTGCTGCACGGTCTGGCGGTGCTCGCCGAGGGCGGCCAGCCGAAGGAACCGGCCCGGTTCGTGAAGCTGATGGCGGACCGTCTGGAACGCGCGCTGTAACGGTGCCCTCCGGGGCGGGCGGTGTACTCGGCGCCGAGTACACCGCCTCGCTCCCCGCTGTCCGTGGGCACGACGTCCCGGCTGTGATCATGGCCGGATTCTGTCCCCAGGCACCGCCGACGACGACCCTCCGCGGACCGGCGGGGGAGACGGCACGGTGCCGGCCCGTGCCGTCAGACGGCCCCCAGGTCGGCGGCGATCCAGTGCTCGGGCCGCATGTAGACCAGGAAGTGCTCGCCGAGCCGGGTCCGGTCGTACTCGACGAACGCGGCGACCTTCTCCTTGGGCAGGTAGCGCGCCGCCATCTCCCAGGAGTGCTCGTGGCTGTCCGGGGCCGTCCTGGTGACCGGTCCCTCGACCGACACGTAGCGCACGGTGGGCTCCGTGCGCTGCACCATCAGGCTGAAGCGCCCCGCGGCACGGATCGCCCGCGCCTTGCGGGAATCGGGGCCGGTGCGCACCCACAGCTCGCCACCCGGCGTGTACTGGTACCAGATGGGAACCGTCAGCGGGGCGCGGTCCGGCCGTTCGACGACCGACAGCGCGCCGATGTGGGGCTCCGCGAGAAACCGCTCTCGTTCTTCGATGGAGAGTGTCACGTGGCCGACCCTAACGCCCGGGCCGCGCGGCCTGCCGTAGCGGATTCCGCCGAGTTCAGCGGCCCGGCCGCACGCGGGGCGTTCGCCGAGAGCGTGCTAGCCGGCGTCGCGGTCCAGGACGCGGCGGGCCGCCTCGGCCTCCGCCGCCGCCGGGGACAGCTCGTCGAGCGTGTCCAGCTCGTCGTCCGCTTCGAGTTCCCGTTCCCAGGCCGCCGCCAGGGCTTGCTGCTCCTCGCGCGGCCGCGCGCCGACGGCCTCGCGGTGGTGGGGGTCCAGCGCCGCCAGGAATCGTTCGACCGGGTCCGTCGGCATGCGGTGCTCCTTGTCGCCACTGGGTGCCGCTCCGGCCCAGCATGGCCAACCCGGGGCGCGTCGGCAGCCCGACACGGCCCGGCGCCACCCTGATGGCCCTGCCGCGTGCCGTGACCGCGGGCCGGTCAGGTGTGCCGGGCGTGCACCGGGTCGTGGGCGATCTCGTCCGGGCACGTCCCGTGCGGGTCGCTCAGCCGCCGGTCCCGCTGCCAGTCGAAGGCCGCGAGCGCCAGGGACGCCGCCATCCCGACGAGGGCGGCGCACAGCGCGGTCAGGAGGGCGGCCCGGTAGTCGTGGCCGCGGCCGAGCACCAGGTAGAACAGGCCGGGCAGGGCGGCGGTGCCCAGCGTGGCGCCCAGCCGCTGCCCGGTCTGCAGGGCGCCGCCCGCCGCGCCCGCCATCCGCACCGGCACGTCCCGCAAGGTCATCGTGATGTTGGGGGAGACCACGAAGCCGCCGCCGACGCCGCCGAGGAACAGCGCCGGGGCGGCGACCCAGGGAGCGACGTCCAGGGGCACGAAACGGAGCAGCAGCGCGGTGCCGCCCAGACCGGCGAGCACGCCCGTCAGGCCGCACACGGTAAGCAGCCGGCCGTACCTGTCCACCAGCCGCCCGGACACCACGGCCGCGCTCGCCGAGCCGAGGGCGAACGGCGTCACGGCGAGACCGGAGCGGAGCGGGGAGAAACCGAGGCCGTGCTGGTAGAAGAGGGCGAACACCAGCCAGACCCCGCTGAAGCCGATGAAGTACAGCGTGCCGATGCCGGCGCCGACCGCGTAGCCCCGCACGGTGCTGAACAGCCGCGGGTCGAGCAGCGGCTGGGCGTGCCGGGCGACCAGGCGGCGCTGCCACTGGACGAAGACGACGAGCACCGCCGCGCCCGCCGGGAACAGCCACCACAGGCGGCCGAGACCACCGGAGTCCGCCTGGACCAGCGGATACATGAGCGCGAGGACGCCCAGGCCGAGGAGCACGACGCCGGGCACGTCCACCCGGCCCCGCCCGGAGCGCCGGGTGCGCGGCAGCAGGCGGCGGCCGAGGAGGACGGCGAGGATGCCGATGGGGACGTTGACGTAGAAGATCCACCGCCAGCCCTGGGCGCCGGAGGCGAGGGCGAGGATGACACCGCCGGTGATGGGGCCCGCGGCGGAGGAGATGCCGACGGTGGCACCGAAGAAGCCGAAGGCCCGGCCGCGTTCGGCGCCGCGGAACATCTGCTGGATGAGCGCGGAGTTCTGCGGGGCCATGAAGCCGGCCGCCAGGCCCTGGGCGAGACGGGCCGCCACCAGCAGCATGATGTCGGGGGCCGCTCCGCACGCCGCGCTGAAGACCACGAAACCGCCGAGGGCCAGCAGGAAGATACGGCGCCGGTCCAGCGCGTCGCCGAGACGGCCGGCGGTGACGAGGGCGAGGGCGAAGGTCAGGGCGTATCCGGAGACCACCCACTGCACCTGGGCCGGGGAGGCGCCGAGATCCCGTTGGACGGTCGGCAGGGCGACCGCCACGATCGTCACGTCGAGCAGGCTCATGAAGCCCGCCACCAGGGTGACCCACAGGGCGCGCCACCGGCGCGGATCAGGCTCGTACCCGGCCTCCTGGGCGCCCGCGTTCCGACCGCCCGCCGCCGATGTCGACGCTGTCAACCTGGGACTCCTCTCACCAGGGCCGCACTCGGTCGGACCAGGTTCCCGCGCCGGGCGGAGGCACACATGTCCCGCTTGCTCACACGGTCGCGGCCCCGCCCAGGACCAGCTCGCGGAACGACGGCACGACCGGGCGGAGATCCGTCCGGTGCCAGGCCGCCCAGAGCCGTACGGACGCCTCATGCCAGGGTAGTTCCCGTACGGTGATGGTTTCGCCGGCGCCTCGGAGCATGCTCTTCTGGATCAGCGCGAGGCCCAGTCCGGAGGCGACGAGTCCGAGGGCGGTCTGCGGCTCGGCGGCGTCCAGCCGCACGTCCGGCGTGAACCCGGACGCCGCGCAGGCCGCGATGAAGACGTCGCGCCAGGCCGGGTGCTGGGAGTCCGCCACGGCGATCCAGGACTGCCCGTCGAGATCGGCGGCGGTGACGACCTCCTGCGCGGCGAGCGGATGCCCGTGGGGGAGCGCGAGCATCAGCGGGTCCTCCAGCAGCAGCGCCGAGCACAGGTCGGAATCGTCGTCGGCGGGCGGCTCGTGGACGAGCGCGATGTCCAGGCTGCGCTGCCGCAGACCCTCGAACTGCTCGGCGGGGCTCAGCGGGTACAGGGCGACGTGGATGCCGGGGCTGCGCTGCTGGAGGGCGCGCAGCGCGCCGGGCAGGATGCCGGTGTGCAGGGCGTGCGGGACGTACCCGATACACAGTCCCCCCTCCTCGCCCCGGCCCAGCCGCCGGCCGAGGTTCTCCAGCCGCTCGGCGTGCCGCAGCAGCGCGCGGGCCTCGCTGAGGAAGACCCGGCCGTCCGCGGTGAGCCGGATCCGCTGCTGACTGCGCTCGAAGAGCGTCAGACCGAGCTTCTGCTCCAGCTGGGCTATCTGCCGGCTGAGCGGCGACTGGGAGATGTGCAGGGCCTCCGCGGCCCGGCCGACGTGTTCGGCCTCGGCCACGGCGACGAAATAGGTGAGCTGGCGCAGATCAAGCATGTAAGACCTCTGGGGACTGAAGTCTGTCCAACTATGTCTTGGACAGTCTCAACCTCTCGATCCTAGCCTCGGTGACACAAGGACGACGACCCGCCGGACACCCCGCGCGGCACCCGTCACCACTCTCACCGAAAGACCTTCCATGAGCATCAAGAACCTGCTTCCCGGACGTCTCGGCTTCGGCACGGCCCCGCTGGGCAACATGTTCCGCGCCATCCCGGACGAGGAGGCGGCGGCCACCGTCCAGGCCGCCTGGGACCACGGCATCCGTTACTTCGACACCGCCCCGTTCTACGGCGCGGGGCTCAGCGAGATCCGCCTGGGCGAGGTGCTGTCCGGCATGCCCCGCGACGCCTACGTCCTGAGCACCAAGGTCGGCCGCGTCATCCTCGACGAGGCCGAGGACCCGGCCGCCCGCGAGCTGGGCGAGAAGGGCGGACTGTTCGAGCACGGACGCCCCAACAAGATGGTCAACGACTACTCGGCCGACGCCACCCTGCGCTCCGTCGAGGACAGCCTCAAGCGCCTGCGGACGGACCGGCTCGACATCGTCTGGGTGCACGACGTCGCCCAGGACTTCTACGGCGACGAGTGGCTGGCCCGGTACGAGACCGCCCGCACCGGAGCCTTCCGGGTCCTGGACCGGCTGCGCGACGAAGGCGTCATCAAGGGCTGGGGCCTCGGCGTCAACCGTGTCGAACCCCTGGAGGTGACCCTCGACCTGGACGAGCCCAGGCCGGACGCGTTCCTCCTCGCCGGGCGCTACACCCTCCTCGACCACGAGCGCGCCCTCCAGCGGCTGCTGCCCGCCGCGGCCGCGCAGAACGTCGACATCGTCGTCGGCGGCCCCTACAGCTCGGGCATCCTCGCCGGCGGCACGCACTTCGAGTACCAGCAGGCCCCCGCCGAGATCGTCGCCAAGGTCGAGCGGATCAAGGCGCTCGCCGCCCGGCACGGCGTCGGCATCAAGGCCGCCGCGCTGCAGTTCTCCCTCGCCCACCCGGCGACCGCCGCCGCCATCCCCGGCGCCACCCGCCCCAGTCGCGTCGCCGAGGACGTCGCCGCGCTCACCGAGACGGTCCCGGCCGCGTTCTGGGCCGCGCTCCGCGAGGAGGGCCTGATCGCCGGCAACGCCCCGCTGCCCGCCTGACCGTCCCCCGTACCAGACCTGATCCACCCAGGAGAAACCCATGGCCACCACCACCGCGTCCCTCGACGTCCCCGTGCCCGCCGAGCGCGTGTGGCAGCTCATCGGCGGCTTCGGCTCGCTGCCCGACTGGCTGCCGTACATCCCCGGCAGCGAACTCGGCGAGGGCGGCCGGGTGCGCACCCTGACGAACGAGGAGGGCGGTGTCATCGTCGAACGGCTGGAGGCGTTCGACCATGAGGCGCGCACCTACACCTACTCCATCGTCCGGGCCCCGTTCCCGGTCACCGACTACCGGTCCACCCTCACCGTGCGCGAGACGCCCGACGGCCACGGCGCCCGCGTCGAGTGGTCCGGCACCTTCACCCCCGCCGGTGTCCCGGACCAGGAGGCCGTCGACCTCTTCCACGGCATCTACACCGACGGGCTGGCCGCCCTGCGCCGGACCCTCGCCGGCTGACCGCGCGGGCGCCGCGCGCGGGACGCGGCGCCCGGTCAGCCGGCCGCCGCGGACTGCACGCCGAGCCCGGTGAGGTAGGCGGTGAGGACGCGGCTCAGGCGGGGTTCCACCTCGACGACGGCATGGCTCAGCCGGGGATCGCTCGCGTACAGCTCCCGCAGGCGCGGCCCCGGGCTGGCCATCTGCCACAGCGCTCCGGCCATGCCGGTCGCGGTGGCCACCGTGTCCACGGCCTGCGGTTCGGTCAGCCCCAGCAGCCGGTGCAGCTCGCCGCCGATCCGCTCGACCTCCCCGAGCGTCCGAAGCTTGAAGGACCGCACCGACTCGGTCGACACGTTCCGTTCCAGGTTCAGGGGCGCCTGGGCGAGCAGGTCGCAGAACAGGGGGCGCGCCGCGAGCGTGCCGGCGATGACCCCGGCGACCTCGGCGGGGGTGGCGTGCGGCCGGCCGGCGAGGTCGCCGCACAGGTGGGCGGACCACTGCCGCCACCCTTCCGCGGTCAGTTCGAGGAAGATCTGCTCCCTCGTCTCGAAGTAGCGCAGGCAACGCCGATTTGTGCATGCCCACGGCCGCCGCGATGTCGGTGAGGGTGACGTCCCGCACGCCCTGCCGGCCGGCGAGCGTGCGGGCCGCGGCCAGGATCGCCTGTTCCCGGACCTGTTTGGCCTCGGGGCTGCGCGCACGCTGAAAGGCAAGCTCACTCATGAGGGACATCAATAGGAGGGGTAGCGCAATGGCGTTGCGTAATCCTCCGTGAGGCGCCGCCCCCCTCCCGTTTCCCCGGCCGGCCCACGGGAACCCGGCCGTGCCGACGACGGATCGGAGGACGGCCATGACGGGACACACCGACGAGCCCGCCGACCGCTTCGCCCGGGCCCGCGACGAGGAGGAGCCCGGAGCGCACTCGGGCAGCGAGAGCCAGGCCCGCGACCGGACGATTCCGGGCACGGCCGGCGCCAAGGAGGGCTACCAGCCCGACGAGGGCACAGCGGCCGGTGAGCCGCTGCGAGGCGTGGAGGCCGAGGAGCGGCCGGGGGAGCGCCGGCGGGACGACGAGGAGACCGGTTCCGACCGGTAGACAGGCCGCACGGCCTCATCCGGGGCCATCGGCGCGGTGCCGGTCGGCGGGGCCGCCCACGGTGGCGGTCCCGCTGTGCTGACCCTCGCCCTTCCCGCCGCCCGGGCCGGGACGGCGTACGACGAGACTGCTCACCTCGAAGCTGATCTCGGCCGTGCCGGCCTCGGGCGGCGGGTGGTAGCGCCCGGCGCTCACCGAGAGGTTGACGATCAGGTAGGCGTGCCAGGCGCGGCCCACGCCCCGCCCGTCCGAGAACACGCGCGTGCCGTTCAGCCACCAGACCACCGAACGGCGCCCGAAGTCGGTGCGCAGGTCCACCCAGGCGCCGGGACCGACGGCGTCGTCGCGCACATAGCGCTCGGCGCCACGCACATGGTTGGTCAGTTCCAGCAGGTCGGGGTGGTCCGGGTGGTACTCGAAGACGTCGATCTCCTGGTCGCCGTCCCGCCAGGTCCAGATGGCCGGCCAGGCGCCGATCTCCCGGGGCAGCCGGACGCGGGCCTCCAGCACGTCCCCCGCCCGGACCGTGAACCCCTCCTCGCTCCCCTCGGTGGTCAGCAGCCCCGTGTCCCACAAGCCGTCCGGCCGGCGCGTGGCCCGGAAGACTCCGGAACGGCTGTGATCGGCGTCGGCCACCAGGTAGTCGAGCTTGTCGTCGCCCGGGTTGACCGGGCCGCCGTCCGGATAGGCCCACGAACGGCCCGCGACCCACTGCGTCTGCGAGGCGAAGTCCGCCGTGAACACGACGTCGGATCCGGTAGGGCGACGCGGAGCGGGCAGGCGGCCGTCCGGTGCGTGTTCCTCCATACCCGATGTCTCACCGGCACTCGCCCCGTCATGCGCCCGGACGCCGATCCGGCACCGAGATTGACCCGTCCGGGTGAACGGCGGGCGGCCCGGCGCGGCCTCGGCGCGTCGCCGGGGCCCCGTCGAGCCGTATTGGCACCTTCGCCGCGTGCGCGCAAGCGGTCAGCGGGCGAGCCGGTGCTTCCTGCCTCCCCGGCGAAGGCGCACCGCGGCGAGGACGAGGTCGGCGACGAGCACGACGGCGCCGATGACGAAGAGATAGAACAGGCCGTGGGCGACGAAGCCGATGATGCCCAGGACGACGGCCACGAGGACGAGCAACAGGAACAGACTCATCGGATCTCCCGGCGTTCTCCGCGCGTCGGTCAACGGCGGGCCAGGCGCCGCTCACCGCCGGCGCCCGGTGTGTAGGTCAGCTCGTAGTGGGAGAAGACACCCGGCTCCTCGGCGACGGGCAGCTCGCCGTCGGTGTCGATCGCCGGGGCCTTCTTGACCTGGTCCTTGCTGTGGACGACCTTCAGGTAGCCAGGACCGACCGTCGCACCGACAAGCGGCACGAACGCCAGACGGCGACGGGTGGGCAGACCCACGGTCACCGTGGCGAAGAAGGGCTGGTCGGTGGTGGTGTCCACGTAGATCGACTCCATGACGCCGATCTTGTGCCCCTTGGGGTCGACGACGTCGTGTCCTCGCCACTCACGGATATCGGATGCCTCGAACATCAGAACCTCCTCTGCGGGGGTACCCACGATCGGGCCGGTGATGTGGCCGCGCCACCCGAATCCTCAGAAGGCGTACCGGATGCGCAGCCAGGGGGCGTGGGACGCGACGAGGTCCTTCAGGGTGCGTACGGCCTCCGCTTTGACGTGCGTGGCGTAGCGGACGTTCAGCGCGCCGTTCTCCGAGCGTTTGCCCTGTTGCAGCGCGGGCTGCCACAGCACCTCCTCGGCGCGGGGGTGCCATCCCAGATTGACCTCGTGCAGCTCCCGGTTGTGCGTGAGCATGATCACTTCGGCGGCGGCCTGCCGTTTGACCCTCTCGGGCAGAGCGTCGTCGAGATGCCGCAGCAGTTCGGTCCAGGCTTCCTGCCAGCCGGGGCGCACCACCACGGGGGAGAGGTTGAAGTGGACCTCGTACCCCGCGTCCAGGAAGTCCGCCGCGGCGGCGATCCGGTCGCCGACCGGTGACGTCCGCAGGTCCAGCAGCCTCGAGTCGGCCGGGGGCATCAGCGAGAAACGGATGCGCGTCCGGCCCCGCGGGTCCAGGGCCAGCAGGTCGGGGTTGACGAACTTGGTGGCGAACGACGCCTTGGCCGTCGGCCACTGGCGGAAGGCGCGGACAAGATCCGCGGTGTTGTCGCTGATGAGCGCGTCCACCGAGCAGTCGCCGTTCTCCCCGATGTCGTAGACCCAGGCCGACGCGTCGCACTGGTTCGGTTCCCGTTTCCGGCCCTGCCGTGCGACGTGCCGTGCCAGGTGGGCGATGACGCCGTCGATGTTGGTGAAGACGGTGATGGGGTTGGCGTACCCCTTGCGCCGCGGTACGTAGCAGTAGGCACACGCCATCGCGCACCCGTTGGAGGCGCCGGGGGCGATCCAGTCGGCGGACCGGCCGTTGGGCCGCGTCACCAGCGTCTTCTTCTCGCCCAGGACCAGCGTCTCCCCCTTCACCCGCACCCAGCGCTCGACGTTCCCCTCGTTGCCGTGCAGCCCCGGGATGCGCCAGTGGGAGTCCACCTCGATCACCTCGGCCTCGGGGAAGCGGGCGAGGATCTGACGGCCGCGGGCCGAGGAGGCGGCGGCCGGCTCGGCGTAGACGGTGCGTACCGGCAGCAGGCGGCGGGCCGCGGGGGAGTCACGGAACCATGGGCGGTGCTCCGGCCCGGGAACCGTGCCGGTCCCGCCGGTCCCGTGTGTGCCGGGCGCGGCGGTGTCCAGCGCGTCGAGGTCGAACAGGGCGTCGGGGCCGTCGTCCGGTCCGGCGGAGGGGTGCCACATCTCTGCTCCGCTCGGGAAGGTGCCGTGGTGGGGTCTCCACTCCACTGTAGGCACGTGCCGCGGCGGCGATTCCGCGCGCCCGGCCGGCAGGGGGGAGCCGGCGCCGCAGGGACCGGGGACTCAGCGGTCGTCCAGGGGGTCGTGGCCCCAGTTCATCAGCGAGTGGCGCCAGCGTGTGTCGCGTACGTCTCCGGACGGGCGCTGTGCGAGGTGGCGGCGGATGTAGCCGGTCACTTTGCGCATGTGCGCGTAGTCCGTGTCCGAGAGGTCGCCCTTGTTCTTGCGGAGGATGTCCACGATGGCGCGGCCGGAGGCGTGCCCGGTGGACTCGCCCCCGTCCTTGTGCTGTCCGGCGGCCCGGGATTCGTCGGTGGCCAGCCACTTCTCCAGGGCGGAGGGTGTCATGTTCACCAGTTCGCGAAAGCTGTCCCGGATCTCCCGGTGCTCCTCCTCGGCCGTCACCGGGCCTACTTCTTCCGCTTGAGCGCGGACGGCTTGTGCACGGCCGTGCGGCCGGACTTGTCGCTGCGGACCTCGTACTGCGGGTCCTCGGGCGAGGCGTCCACGGTGCGTCCCGACGCCTCGGTGCGCTCGGTGATCTTCTTCTCCACGGTGCCCTCGGTCTCGCTTCCGTGACTGCGCCAGGCCACCTTGTCGCCCTTGGACGGTTCCTTCTCGCCTGATGTGCGCTTCGCCTTGGCCATGGTCGTACTCCCTGGAGACAGAGGTTCCGGCGTGCGGGTGGAAAGCGATGTGTCCTTCCACCACCTTGCCGGGAGAGGGCGCGGTCCGCACCTGTGGGCCCGGTCCGGCCCTCTCCGCGGGCCGGGGAGGTCAGGAGAGCTTGTCCACCGCCGTCCGGGTGGTGGCCTTGAACGCCTTGACCGGGGCGTCGCGGAACGAGCCCATCTGGGACCACTTCACGACGGTGACGGTCCTGCCCTCGCGGCCGACCGAGAACAGGGCGATGTCGGAGGCGCCCCACGTCGCGGTGGTGTGGATGCCGTAGACGTGGGCGCCCGCCGCCACCTCGACCTTGCCGTAGTACTTCTTCGCCGCCGTGATGTCCGGGGACTGCGACTGGAGCTTCTTCGCGCAGCCCGCGAGGTCCTCGCGCAGCAGGGCCGCGAAGTCGGCGGCGCGCTGTGCGTCGCGCTCCACCACGGTGACCTGCAAGGCGTTGGTGTCGAGGTCCGTGTGGAAGGCGCGGTGTACGGAGGTCGACGGCAGGGCGTCGCCGACGCAGACCGGCAGCGGGTCCGGCCGGCCGGCGGTGACCGGGCCGGCGTACCAGGGCGACGACGGGTGGGGCGGCAGGTCCGCCGGGCCGAGGAAGGCGGGTGCGTCGGCGGTGCGGGCGGCAGCCGTCGCCGGGACCGCCGCCAGGGCGAGGGCGGTGCCGGTGGCCAGGGCCGTCAGAGCATTGCGGATGTCCCGCGTCCGGATCGTCATGGTGTCCCCCTGTGCGGAGTGATGCGCTCGATGCCGGTGAGGAGGGATTCCTCCCGGCCGTCATGTGGAGTACGACCCGCCCCGGGCCCGCTTCGTTGTGCCCCGAATGGCACGGAACGGTCACAGACGTCACCGTTCGGTCGCCACGCCCGGCACGCACCAGGGCCCGGCAGGCCGCACGGCCCGAAGGCGAGGTGTCCCGGCTGCCGGTCGAGCCGGAGCCGGAGCCGGAGCCGGTACGGATCGGGCGGCCACGCCGATCGCGGCCGGCCGCACCGAGCAGCGCGCACCCGTCACGAGGGGCCCTCGTGACGGTTTGTTAGGCTCGCCTTGCCTCCCGTGGGGGAAGTCCGGTGAGAGTCCGGCGCTGACCCGCAACGGTGTGCGCGGGGACCCTGTGGTCCTCGCGCGAGCCCGATCGCCCGCGGAGGGGTCAGCGACCCGTTTGACTGCTCGCCGCGGACTGCGAGAGGGGGGCCGCGTGGCCGGCACGGCCGTACGGGCTGTCCCTGTTCGACGTCCCGCGGCGGCCCGTGCGAAGGACGGCCCCACCGTGCGTCGAAGAACGGCACCCCGCCGGATACCCGCGCTGCCGCTCGGCCTGGGGCTGGCGGTGCTGCTGGCGCTCTCGCTCCTGTGCGGTGTCGCGCTCGGCGCCGCCGGAATCGGCTGGGCCGACGCGCTCCGCTTCCTGTGGGCCGGGCTCACCGGCGGCACCGTGCACGCGCACGACGCGGCCCCCTACTCCATCGTCTGGGAGATCCGGCTGCCCCGGGTCCTGCTCGCCGCCGTCGTCGGGGCGGGGCTCGCGGCCGTCGGCGTGGCCGTCCAGGCCATGGTCCGCAACGCGCTGGCCGACCCGTTCGTCCTCGGCATCTCCTCCGGCGCCGCGGTGGGCGCCAACGCCGTCATCCTGCTCGGCGCGCTGGCGGGACTCGGGGTGTGGGCGCTGTCGGTGTCGGCGTTCGCCTCCGCGCTCGCGGCCATGGCCCTGGTCTACGCCGTCGCCCGCTCGCCGCACGGACTGACCCCGCTGCGGCTGATCCTGACGGGCACCGCGCTGGCGTACGGCTTCGAGGCCGTCACCACGGTCATGGTGTTCGGCGCGGCCCGGGGCGAGGCGGCCCGGTCGGCGATGATGTGGCTGCTGGGCAGCCTCGGCGGCGCCACCTGGGCGCAGGTGCCGCTCGCCGCGGTGACCGTCGTCGCCGGATGGGCGTGGCTGCGCCGGCGGGCCGAGGCGCTGAACGCGCTCGCCATGGGGGACGAGACCGCGGCCTCCCTCGGTGTCCCGCCACCCCGGCTGCGGCGGGAGCTGTTCGTGGTGACCGCGGCCGTCACGGGAGCCGTCGTCGCGGTCAGCGGGGCCATCGGGTTCGTCGGGCTGATGGTGCCGCACGTCGTGCGCATGCTGGTCGGTGCCGACCACCGCCGGGTGCTGGCGGTGGCCCCGCTCGCGGGAGCGGTGCTGCTGGTGTGGGCGGACGTGCTGTCCCGGCTGCTGCTGGCCCCGGCCGAACTGCCGGTCGGGGTCATCACCGCGGTGGTCGGTGTCCCGGCGTTCCTGCTGCTGATGCGGCGGGGCGGCTACGCGTTCGGGGGGCGCTGAGCGTGCGGCTCGACATCGAGGACGTCACGGTCGAGGCGGCCGGAACCCGCCTGGTCGAGCACATCGGCCTCACCGTGGGCAGCGGGACGTTCGCCGGGCTCGTCGGCCCCAACGGCAGCGGCAAGTCGACCCTGTTGCGCACCGTGTACCGGGCGCTGCGGCCGGCCGCCGGGGTGGTGCGGCTGGACGGTGACGACCTGCACGCCATGGAGCCGCGGGCCGTCGCCCGGTCGCTCGCGGCACTGCCCCAGGAGTCGTCGGCCGAGTTCGACTTCACCGTGGCCGAGGTGGTCGCCATGGGCCGGCTGCCGCACCGCGGCCGTACGGCCGCCGCGGACCGCGAGATCTGCGCGCGGGCGATGGACCGCACGGGCGTCACCCACCTCGCCGGCCGGGGGTTCCCCGGCCTGTCCGGGGGCGAGAAGCAGCGGGTCCTCATCGCCCGCGCGCTGGCGCAGCAGCCACGGGTGCTCGTCCTGGACGAACCCACCAACCACCTCGACATCGCCCACCAGTTGGACGTGCTCGGCCTGGTCCGGGACAGCGGCCTGACCGTGCTGGCCGCGCTGCACGACCTGAACCTCGCCGCCGCGCACTGCGACGTCCTGTACGTCATCGACAAGGGCCGGATCGTCGCCGCCGGCCCACCGCTCGACGTCCTGCGACCCGCCCTGCTCGCCGAGGTGTTCGGCGTCCGGGCACACCCGGTACGGCATCCCGTGACCGGCGCCGTCCAGCTCCTGTTCGACCGGCTTCCGCCCACCACCTGAGGATCACCATGCGCACGCTGCTCGCCGCCGCCCTCTGTCTCGCCGCGACCGCCACCGGCTGCGGCGCCACCGTCGAGTCCGCCCGGGACGCGCGGTCCCCCGCCGTCACGCTCACCAACTGCGGCCGTGAGGTGACCTACGACAAGGTCCCCGAGCGCGTCGTCACCAACGACGTCGGCATCACCGAGCTGATGTTCGCGCTCGGCCTGGAGGACCGCATGGCCGGCTTCGCCATGCCCGACGACAAGGGCGACCTGAGCCGCGTGCCGTGGAAGGACGGTTACGACAAGGTGCCCTGGCTGTCCAAGGACCAGCTCACCAAGGAGAACGTCCTGGACGCCCGCGCCGACCTCGTCGTCGCCGGCTGGAACTACGGCTTCCGCGAGGACGGCGGCTTCACCCCCGACGTCCTGGACAAGCTCGGCATCCCCTCGTACGTGCTCACCGAGTCCTGCCGCAACGGCCGTACGAAGACCTCGCGGGGGATCATGCCGCCCCTGGACGCCCTGTACACCGACCTCACCAACCTCGGCAGACTGTTCGGCGTCGAGGAGCGGGCCGCAGCGCTGGTCGACGGCTTCAAGGAACAGATCGCCGGCGTACGGGCGAAGGCTCCGAAGGGCGCCGGCCGCCCCTCGGTCTTCCTCTACGACAGCGGCCGGGACACCCCCTTCACCTCCGGCCGCTACGCCGCTCCGGAACAGATCATCACCGAGGCCGGCGGCGTCAACGTCATGCACGGCGTGGCGGACTCCTGGACCACGGCCGGCTGGGAGACCGTCGTCGAGCGCGATCCGGACGTCATCGTGATCTGCGACTACGGCGACGTCAGCGCCGAGCGGAAGAAGCAGTTCCTGCTCTCGTACGCCCCCTTGCGCGACGTCTCCGCCATCAGGCACCGGCGGATCGTCGCCCTCGACTACGCCGACCTGGTGGAGAGCCCCCGCAACCCGTCGGCCATCGCCCGGCTCGGCGCCTACCTGTGGACGGTGGCGGGGCAGGGGTGACCTTGGGAGCCCGGTGCGGTGGCCCGTACGACGGCGGTACGGACCGCGGCATCACCGAGCCGCGGTCCGTACCGGGGTGAACCGGGAGGGCTGTGTGGGGATCAGCCGCCGTGGTTCACCTTCGCCAGGGCCTTGGCCAGGCCGTTGGCCCACAGCTGGTTGACCCGGGAGCGCTCGGTGGCGTTCGGGTACCGGTTGGTGCAGGACGGGCCGGGGCCGCCGCCCGACATCAGTTCGCTGCACGGTCCGCTGTAGTGGTCGGGCAGGCCCAGCACGTGGCCGGTCTCGTGGGCGGTGACGCGGACGGAGTCGTACTGCTGGTTCTGCGCGTAGTCCAGGAAGATGTAGCCGCTGCCGTGGCCGTTGGTGGAGGCGTAGGACCCGCGCGAGTCGTTGCCCTCGTAGTAGGCGAAGTCGCCGGCGCCCGAGGTCGCCTGGAGCTTGACGTTCGACACGGAGCTGTTCCAGATGGAGGCGGCGCTCGATATCTGGGAGCGGAAGCTCGGGGCCTGGGAGGCGTTGTAGTAGACGGTCACCACCTTCAGCGAGGGCTGGTCGGCCTGCCGCTCGGCGACCGACTTCAGCACCGCGTCGAAGAACGCCTTGCTGCCGGCGCTGTCGGCCGTGCCCACGTAGCCGGCGGTGGCGGTGCGGGCCGGTGCCTGGGCGGTGCTCTGGGCGCTCGCCGGGCTCGCGGTACCCAGTGCGGCGGAGGCCAGACCGAGACCGAGGGCCAGGGTCAGCAGTCGTCTGGTCTGCTTCGAGCCGGTGCTGCTGCGGAACGACGCCATGGGGGGCTCCTTCTCGTCCTGTGGGGTGGAACGATCGGTTGCCAGTGAGTCTCGGGCAGACCAACGGGGCGCGGGATGATGGCATTCGGGGATAGCCCGGGGCTATCGCGGGCCGACTCGTCCCTGTTCGTTGGCACTTGAACATCTGGTGCGGTGCCGTGCGCCGCCTTACGCTCCCCCCATGGAGCTGGAGGTGAGGCACCTGCGCGTCCTGTGCGCCATCGCCGACACCGGCAGTCTGCACAAAGCCGCACGGCAACTCGGCCTGGCGCAGCCTTCGTTGAGCACCCAGCTGCGGCGCATCGAGCGCGCCCTCGGTGCTCAGCTCTTCGTACGCACCCGGACCGGCTGCCGTCCCACCCCGCTGGGGCTCGCCGTGCTGAGCCGGGCCAGGCCCCTGGTCGCGGAGTTCGCGGCGATCGTCACCGAGACCAGGGCGGCGGCCGCCCGTGCCGCCGGCGGCTTCCGGCTGCGCATCGGCGCCACCGCGAGCCGGGCCATCCCGAGCTGGTTGCGCCTGCTCAGGGCACGCGGGCCCGGATCCGGCCCGACGCTCCAGATGAACGTGTCCGCCAACGCCCTGCTGGGAATGGTCGCCGCCGGCCGGCTCGACATGGCGTTCGTGCACGAGGTCGAGGGCAGCCCGCTGCGCATTCCGCCCGGCCTGAGCCTGCGGGTGCTCGTCGAGCGCGAACCGCAGTTCGTCACGCTCGCCGCGGACCATCCGGCCGCGTCGCAGCCGGAGGTGAGCCTCGCCGATCTGGCCGACGACCGCTGGATGGTCGACTCCACGGTCGACGGCGAGTGGGACGGCCTGAGCCGGGTCCTGCGCGCCGCGGGCCTGAACCCCGAGATGCTGCACGGCGACTACCTCACCGCGTACTCACTGGCCGCCACCGGCGAGGTCGTCACGATCAGCCAGCCGACCGCCCATCCCCGCCCCGACCTCGCGATCCGCCCGCTGAAGGGCGACCCGATAGGGGTACGGCTGCTGCTGGTGGCCCGCACCGAGGACGAACTCGACGAGGCCTACCCGGAGTTGGAGGAGGCGTACTGGACCGTGGCCCGGGAGGCGCCGGCCTACCGGGAGTGGCTGAAGCGCGCGGACCCGCGCGGCGCCCGCGCGGGTCGTGCCACGCGCGCCCGGTGGGCCACCACCGCGGGAACCGCCGACGCGCTGACGTGAGCCGTCCCCAGCCGTTGCCCGCCGCCAAGCCGGTGAGTGCGGCGCCACGGGGACCGTCAGCCGTCGGTCCCATCCCGTGGACGAGGCCCGGTCACGCCTCCGGCGGCACCGGCCGGACCTCGGGGAAGGCGAGGTCGTGGGCACGGGTGACGGTCCCGCGTGGGCAGCCCGGCGTGATTGGGGACCGGTCGCAGGTCACCGTCCATGGCCCGGCTGTGCCCCGTTTGCCGGGCAGGTGACCGTCAGCCGTCGGTCCCATCCCGTGGATGAGGCCCGGTCACGCCTCCGGCGGCACCGGCCGGACCTCGGGGAAGGCGAGGCCGTGGGCACGGGTGACGGTCCCGCGTGGGCAGCCCGGCGTGATCGGGGGACCGGTCGCAGGTCACCGTCCATGGCCCGGCTGTGCCCCGTTTGCCGGGCAGGTGACCGTCAGCCGTCGGTCCCATCCCGTGGATGAGGCC
>NZ_JBEYRP010000017.1:93665-150739 GCF_040704085.1 Streptomyces sp. NPDC047841 | reverse complement strand
CGCGGTCACGCCTCCGGCGGCACCGGCCGGACCTCGGGGAAGGCGAGGCCGTGGGCACGGGTGACGGTCCCGCGTGGGCAGCCCGGCGTGATCGGGGACCGGTCGCAGGTCACCGTCCATGCCCGGCCGCGCCCCCGCATCCCGGGCAGTGCACCGTCCGGGCCGTCCACACGCCGGGCGCGGGGCGGCCGTGCCGCGGAACCGGCCCTCGTGCCGGACCTGCCAGGGCCCGGCCGGCGGCGTGAGCGGGGCGAGACCGGGAGGCCCGGCGCGGCCAGGGCGCCGAACACCGCTGTGAGGCCGGGGAGGAGGGCCTCGCCCGCCTCGGTCGGCGTACTCGCCACGCCGTTCGGCACTCCCGGCCCGGCCCCGTACCTCGGGGCCGCCGCCGCGACCGGCGGGTTCGGGATGCCGTGCCAGGCCGGCAGGGCCCGCGCGACGGCCGCCAGGGGAGCGGCGGCCGACCGGCTGACGGCGCCCGCGCCGAGGCGGTGCAGGACGGTGCGCAGGACGCGCTGCAGCCGCCGGTGCCGGCCCGCGGCCCGCCGGACCGACGGCGGAGCGGTGAGCCCCGCTTCGCCAGGGACCGCACCACGCGCCGGCAGCGGCCCGCTGCCGCAGCCGCCCTCGGGTACGCCCGGCCCGTTCGTCATGACACACAGTCTCCCGGCTCCCAACTGCCGCAGCCGCGGGACGACTTCTAAGGTGGTCAAGTGACAGCATTCAACATCCTTGACGACCACAGCGCCTGGCGGAAGGACTTTGAGCAGCGGCTCCACGCTCCGTACACGGCGGCCGGGTTCAGTCTGGCCGCGGCCCAGCGTCTGGTGGAGTACATCCGCGCCCGCATCGGCGACTGGACCGTCGCCGAGATCACGGACGCCGGGACCCGGGTGGGACACGTGGCCGTGGACGTGGCCGACGACCACGGCGTCCTCGTGGGCCACATCCAGGACCTCCGTGTCGACGCCCCCCACACCGGCCGGGGGTACGAGCAGGCGGCCCGGGACTGGGCCGAGGCGTGGTGCGCCGAGCGCGGCGCGCGCCGGCTGGGCATACGGCTCACCGAGCCCGCCGCTGACCTGTTCGGCGGTTACGGCGTCCGGGGCCAGCTCAGGGCGCGGAGCATCGGCCCGGCGCCCGAGCCGCTCCACGGTGTCACCGCGCGGCCGATGACCCCGGCCGAATACCCCGCCTGGCTCGACTCCGAGAAGGCCGCCTACGTCGCCGACATCGTCCGGTCGGGAGCCATGAGCCGGGAGGAGGCCGCGCGCAAGGCCGACCGGGACTTCGGGAACCTGCTGCCCCAGGGCCTGGACACGCCCGACAACAGCGTCCTGGTGCTGGAAGCGGCCGGCGAGCCGATCGGCAGCGGGTGGTTGAAGCACGGACACCTGCCGGGGGTGACGTACGGCTACTCGCTGTACGTCGCGGAGCGGCACCGCGGCAAGGGGTACGGGCGGGCCGCGATGGCGGCCGGCGAACAGGTCGCGCTCGCGGCCGGTGACTCGATGCTGATGTTCACCGTGTGGGGCGGCAACGAGGTGGCCATGAACCTGTACACGAGCGCGGGATACCGGATCGTGGAGGAATCGCGCACCCTCGACCTCCCCCAGGGCGCGGCCTGACCCGACGCGGCGAGGCCCCGCCTTCGGCCCGAGCCGTGGGCGAGGGCGGGGCCCGTCTCCGCCCCGCCAGGCATCCGCAAGGGAACCGCCCCCGCCGGGGAATCCGGGTATACGGCGAATCTGGGTATACAGCACTAGAAACCGGCAAACGCATACATACGGTCGCTGCCTGTTCCGGGAGGCACGATGAGCCAGCAGCCAGTCCTTCTCCCTTACGCCGACCCGGCCTTCGTGGCGGACCCCTTCCCCCTCTACCGCCGCCTCCGCGAGGAGGGTCCCGTCCGCCGCGCGATCATCGCCGGCGGCCTGGACGCCTGGCTGGTCACCCGCTACGAGGACGGACTCGCCGCCCTGTCCGACCCCCGGCTGAGCAGCGATGTCCGAGACGCCTCGGACCCCCGCCTCATCGCACAGCTGCCCGCGTTCGAGCGCGAGTCGATGATGAGCACCATGCTGCGCTCCGATCCGCCCGACCACACCCGGCTGCGCCGCCTGGTGGCGAAGGCGTTCACGGCGCGCCGGGTCGCCGAGCTGCGGCCCCGGGTCCAGGAGATCACCGACCGGCTCCTCGAAGCGGTGCTCCCGGCCGGCCGGGCGGAACTCGTGGCGGACTTCGCGCTGCCCCTGCCGGTCACCGTCATCGGCGAACTGCTGGGCGTGCCGGTGGACGAACGGCACGACTTCCAGCGGTGGACCGACGCCATGCTCGTCCGCGGGGAGGAGGCGCCCGACCCGCTCGTGGTCGACGAGGCGTGGCGCCGGATGCGCGCCTACGTGACGCAGCACCTCGCAGCCAAGCGAGCCCGGCCGGGGGACGACCTCCTCAGCGCGCTGATCGACGCCCACGACCAGGAGCAGCGGCTGAGTCACGACGAACTGATCGCCATGACGTTCCTGCTGCTGGTGGCGGGCTACGTCACGACGGTCAACCTGATCGCCGGCGGCATCGCCGCGCTGCTCACCCACCCCGACCAGCTCACCCTCCTGCGGAATCGTCCGGAGCTGCTGCCGGACGCGATCGAGGAGTTCCTGCGCCACGACGGCCCGGTCAGTCCGGGCATCGCCCGTTTCGCACGCGAGGACGTCGAGATCGCCGGCGTGACCGTCCCGCGCGGCGCGACCGTGCTCGTCGCGTCCGCCATCGCCGACCGTGACCCGGCGCGGTTCCCGGACCCCGACCGGCTGGACATCACCCGGCGGGACAACGGCCACCTGGCCTTCGGGCACGGCATCCACTACTGCCTGGGCGCGCCGCTGGCCCGGCTGGAGGGCCGGGTCGCCATCGGGACGGTCCTGCGCCGCCTGCCTGACCTGGCCCTGGCCGTGCCGCCGGCGGAGCTCACCTGGCGTCCCGGCGGCCTCCGCGGCCCGGCGCGGCTGCCCGTCACGTTCGCCCCCGGCGGCCTGCGCTGAACACCGCCGGCCGCCCCTCGCCACCGCGGTCACCCCGAGGCGCGTGGCTTGGTTGGATGGGCCCCTCGGCCCCGTGCCCCGACGCCGTCACGCACGTGCCGCAAAGGCGGCTGTTCGTCGAGGCGGACCCGGTCAGCCCGCACGTGCCGTTGCTGCCCGGCACCACCACCTCGTCGGCGCCGAGACCCTGGCGCTCATGAAGGACGACGCCCTGCTGATCAATTCCAGCCGGGGCGGTCTCGTGGACACCGACGCCCTCCTGGAGGCGCTGCGTGCCGGGCGGCTGAGGGGCGTCGGGCTCGACGTGTACGAGGAGGAGGCCGGCGTGTTCTTCCTGGACAAGTCGCTCGAGGTGATGACCGACGAACGCCTCGCGAGGCTCATGACCTTCAGCAACGTGCTGGTCACCTCGCACCAGGCGTACTTCACCAGGGACGCGGTCGGCCGGATCGCCGAGACCACGGTGGCCGGCATCGAGGACTGCTTCGCGGGCCGTACCAGCGACAACACCCTGGTGCGGCCCGTGACGGCGTGACACACGGTCTGGGCCGTGCGCGGATTTGGCCCCCGCTGGTCCGCCGCCCCGGGAGTGGCGGACCAGCGCCTGCGAAGACGCCGTCGCGGGGTGAAACGGAACCTACGCTTCCAGTGCTCCGCGACGGAAGACCTGCGGATGTGGTCCGCCTCACACGTGTCCAACGGACCTGCGCGAGACGCGCTGACCTGCGGAAACCCAAGCGATCACGGATTCGGGCACGCGGGCACTGCTCGTCCCGCCAGGCGATGAGGACGAGAGGCAGGCTGCCCACGGCGGCTGCCCACGGCGACGAACTCCTTCTCCGTCGGCCGGGTGCCGACGCGAGCAACATCCCCCAGGAGGTGGTCACCAAAGCTCGGCTGAACGAAGATGGCCACCGGTGGACACGAGGCGCCTGGGACGCCGGGCCCGTGCCTGAGGGCTGGACGAGGGGAGCGTTCCGCGGTGACGCAGGCTCATGAGGACGAAGTGCTGGCCCGGATCACGAAGGGGCTGGTCTACACCGAGTCGGAAGCGGCCTTCCAGGCCCCTCGGCGCCGCACCGAGGAGATCTTCGAGTACAACCACACACCTCCGGGCCGGACGGACAGGCGCCGTGCGCTGCTCCTCGCGATCTTCGGCTCGGTCGGTGAACGCACGGTGCTGCTGCCGCCGTTCCACGCGGGGTTCGGCAGCAACGTCCACATCGGCGACGACTTCTTCGGCAACGTGAACCTGACGTTCGTCGACGACGTGGACATCCGCATAGGCGACGGTGTCATGATCGCCCCCAGCGTCACCCTGACCACGACGGGGCACCCGGTGCACCCGGCGCGACGCGCCGACTTCGGCCGGTTCTCGGAACCGATCGTGATCGAGGACAAGGTCTGGATCGGCAGCAACGCGGTGGTCCTGCCGGGCGTCCGCATCGGATACGGCTCGGTCATCGGCGCCGGCAGCGTCGTCAGCCGCGACATCCCCCCGATGAGCGTCGCGGTCGGAACCCCGTGCCGGGTGGTCCGCCCGATCACGGAGGAGGACCTCACCACACGCACGGCCGGGCCTTAGGCCCTGCGGCGGCCGTCGGCGTCCGGCGGCGCTTCGTCCCCGTCAGCGCCCCGGCACCAGGGCGCGCAACGCCGCCTTGTCCGGCTTGCCGCTCGGGGCGACGGGAACCTCGGTGATGCCGACGACGCCGACCGGGACGCACGCCTCGCCGAGTTCCCGGGCCACCAGCTCGCGCAGCGCGTCCGGGTCGGGCACGCTCCCGGCTCGCGGGACGACGAAGGCGTGGATCGCCTCGCCGGTCCGGTCGTCCGGGACTCCGACGACGTACGCCTGGTCGACGTCGGGATGGGAGGCCAGCACCCGCTCGACGGGGCCCGCGTAGTGGATGACGGCGTTGACGATGACGATGTCGCGCGTGCGCCCGGACAGCCGCAGATACCCCCGCGCGTCGAGCCGTCCGAGGTCCCGGGTCCGGACCCAGCCGTCCCGCAGGACCTCCGCGGTCTCCCGGGGGTCCTCCCAGTAGCCGCTGAACGCGTCCGCCAGCCGGACCCACACCTCGCCCGTCCGGCCCGTGGGGAGGTCCCGTCCGTCAGCGTCCCGCACGGCCATCTCGACGGTGTCGAGCGGGCGTCCGACGCTGTCGGCGAGCCCGGGATCGGCCGCCAGCTCCTCCGGTTCGAGGACGGTCAGCATGCCCGTCTCCGTCTGGCCGTAGGCGTGGTGGACCACCGGCCCCAGCAGCTCCGCCGCCTCGGTGAGCCGGTGCGGGGCGAGCGGGGAGCCGGCCACGACGAGGGCGCGCAGGCTGCTCGTGTCCACGGCCCGCTCGCGCACGGCGTCGAGGATGCCGTACAGGCGCGGCACCGTCGTCATGCAGGCGGTGACGCGGTGCTCGGCGAAGACCTCGGGGAACCGCAGGGGCTGGTCCGGGATGACCGCGGTGCCTCCGCCGAGCAGCGACAGGCAGAGGTGTTCGAACATGACGGCGCTGCTGAGTGTGCCGAAGAGCAGGAAGCGTGCGTACCGCGCGGCGAGGCGCCGGGTGCGGTCGGTCCAGCGGGCGGGTTGCAGGGCCCAGTCCTCCGACAGCGCGCCGTAGGTCACCATCGTGCCCTTGGGCCGGCCGGTGCTGCCGCTGGTCAGGTGGATGACGCCGATGCCGTCCCGGTCGCCCCGGGCGGTGAGGTCGCCGAGACCGGGCGTGACGGGTGCCGGGGCCCATGACGCGCCGCCGGTGTCCAGCAGCGGGACGTCGCCCGCCTGAGTGGCCAGTTCCGGCCGGCTCGCGGCGTCGTCCGTCACGACGGCGTCGATGTCGCGGGCGAGGATGTCGCGCAGGTGCTCGCGGGTCAGCCCGGGACGCAGCGCCACCACCTGGCAGCCGACGACATGGGCCGCCACGCGGACGGCGAACGCCTCCGGCGTGACACCGGTGTCCAGGGCCACGCGGGATCCGGCGGTCAGCCCCGCACCGCGCAGACCTCCCACGAACCCGGCGATCAGCGCGAGCACCTGCCCCCGGTGACCGCGCGTCCCCCGTACTCGAGAGCGGGCAGGTCCGGAGCGTCGCGGAAGGCGTCGACGAGCGCTTGCGGAAAGACTTCCCCGGGCTTTTCGTCCACTTCGTCTCCACTCCGGACCGGAAATCGACGTAAAGGCAGTGTGAATGACTGGAAAACGACCATGCGGGGTGTGCTCGGCGTACTCCGTCCGCCAATCACGCCTTCACGTTAACCGACAGGAGAAATCCGCCGCCCCGAGAGGTGTGTGACCTACATCACGCGGGGCTGGGGTGGCTCCGTGCTTTAACCGTCAAGTACCGTCTTTCCCGCCCCCACGGAAGGCAGGAGAAGGCCATGTCTGATTTAGGACAGGTTGACTATCTCGTCATCGGCGGCGGCCCCGCGGGCCTCCAGGCCGGTTACTTCCTCCAGAAGAGCGGCAGAGATTACCTCATCGTGGAAGAAGGCGACGCTCCGGGCGCTTTCTTCACCCGCTTCCCCAGACACCGGACCCTGATTTCCTCCAACAAGGTGCACACCGGTTGGAGCGATCCCGAGATGCGGCTGCGCGTCGACTGGAACTCCTTGCTCTCGGACGAGGGCCCGCTGTTCACGGCGTACTCGCCCCGGTATTTCCCGCCGGCCGACGACATGGTCCGGTACCTGGCGGACTTCGCGCGGGCGCACGCGTTGCGCATCCGCTACCACACCCGTGTCACCCGGGTCTCCCGGCCCGGCGGTGACCTCTTCACGGCGACCGACGGGAGTGGCAACGTTGTCCGGGCCCGGCGCGTCATCGTCGCCACCGGCGTCTCGAGGCCGTACGTGCCGCCCATCGAGGGCGCCGAGGAGGCCGAGCACTACGACCAGGTGTCCGTGGACCCCGCCGAATTCACCGACAAGCGGGTACTGATCATCGGGCGGGGGAATTCGGCTTTCGAGACCGCCGACAATCTCATCGAGACCGCCGCCGTCATCCACGTCGCCGGACCCGGCTCCCTCAAACTCGCCTGGCGCACCCATTTCGTCGGACATCTCCGGGCCGTCAACAACAACTTCCTGGACACCTACCAGCTCAAGTCGCAGAACGCCGTACTGGACGGTGACATCCTGCGCATAGCACGGAAGCCCGACGGCACCTATGTCGTGAGTGTCAAATTCGCGCGCGTCGCGGAAGTGGTCAAGGACATCCCGTACGACCGGGTCATTCTGGCCACCGGATTCCGGTTCGACGCCTCGATCTTCGACGACGACTGCCGTCCCGGCCTCGTCATCAAGGACCGCTTCCCGCAGCTCACCGATGCCTGGGAATCGGTGAACGTGCCCGATCTGTATTTCGCCGGCACCATCACCCAGTCCCTGGACTTCAAGAAGTCCACCAGCGGCTTCATCCACGGGTTCCGGTACGGCGTGAAGGCGCTGCACCGCATCCTGGAGCGCCGCTACCACGACCGGCCATGGCCCCACACCACCCTGCCCGCCGCCGCGGGCCCCGTGGCCGACGCGGTCATCGGGCGGGTCAACCGCACCTCGGCCCTGTGGCAGATGTTCGGATTCCTCGGCGACGCGGTGCTGGTCGGCACCGAAGGGGAGGTCCGCTACTGCGAGGAGATCCCGGTGGCGCACCTGCACGAGGCCGCCGCCCGGGGCGAGTTCGGCAATCCGTCCTCCTACTTCACCGTCACGCTGGAGTACGGCGCCGACCACGACCGGGTCGACCCCTTCGACATCACCGTCAGCAGGACGCCCCAGCAGGACACCAGCGGTCTCGACGCGCGCTATCTGCACCCGGTGGTACGGCAGTTCCGGCCCGACGGCAGCGGCAAGCCGGTCGCCGAGCACCACATCACGGAGAACCTGGAGAACGAGTGGGACAACCCCGACGTCCACGTCGGCCCGCTGCGTTCGTTCCTCGCGTCCCGGCTGTCCGCCGGGGACGACCTCCCGGCCGGCGAGGAACTCGCCGCGCCCCGGGCATGACCGGCCCGCACGCCGGCCCGCCGCACGGTCCAGCCGAGTCGGCACGCGAAAGGCTCGGTCCCGAGCACTACGACTACTTCGCCGGCGGCGCGGGCGAGGAGACGGCGCTCAGGGACAACGAGGACGCCTTCGGCCGGCTGGCCCTGCTCCCCCGGGTGCTGCGGGGCGGCGCCGGCCGCGACACCCGGGTGAGCGTGCTGGGCCGGTCATGGCCGGCACCGCTCTTCGTCTCGCCCACCGCCTTCCACCGTCTCGCCCACCCCGACGGCGAGGCGGCCACCGCCCGCGCCGCCGCGGCGACCGGCACCCCGCTGGTCACCGGCATGGCCGCCACCACCGCCGTCGCGGAAGTCGTCACCGCGGCCCGCGAGGCGGACCCGGACGCGGTGGTCTGGTTCCAGCTGTACCTGCAACCGGAGCACGAGGTCACCGCCGAGCTGGTGCACCGGGCCGAACGCGCGGGGTGCTCCGCCCTCGTCGTCACCGTCGACTCACCCGTCTTCGGCACGCGCACCCGGGACCTGCGCAACGGCTTCCACGACCTGCCGCCCGGTCTCGCGGCGGAGAACATGCGGGACCTGCCCGGTGCCGCACCCGGCGCCACCCGCGACATCGCCATGTGGCCGGCCGGCTGGGACGACCTGGGGCGGCTGCGCGAGCTGACCGGCCTGCCCCTCGTCCTGAAGGGCGTCCTGCACCCCGAGGACGCGCGGCTCGCCGTCGAGCACGGCGTCGACGCGCTGGTCGTGTCCAACCACGGGGGACGGCAGCTCGACGCCGCTCCCGCGTCGGTCGAGGCACTTCCGGCCGTCGCCGAGGCCGTCGCCGGACGGGTGCCGGTCCTGATGGACGGGGGAGTGCGCCGGGGCGGCGACATCGCCCTGGCCCTCGCCCTCGGGGCCCGGGCCGTCGGTGTGGGCCGCCCCGTGCTGTGGGCCCTGGCCACGGGCGGCGAGGCCGGCGTACGGGAGGCGCTGACGGCCCTGCGCGAGGACTTCGACCAGGTGCTCGCCCTCTGCGGCGGGCACCGCCCGCAGGACCTCACGGCCGACCAGGTGGTCCCGCGCGGACTCCCGTACCGGACCCGCCAAGGAGGACCCGCATGATGAGCAGGAGAACGGCGGCGGCCCTGGCCGCGGGTGGTGCGCTGCTGCTGACCTCCCCGGCCTGGCTGCCCGGCAAGGTCGTCGCACTGCGCACGAAGGTCTTCGCCCGCGTCAACGGCGACGAGGGCATGCTCCTGCCCGACGCCGTCTTCGGCCCCGACCGCTTCCAGGAGGTCTACGGCCACCCGGCCGCCGGGGGCCGCAGCAAGGGCGCGGCACTGTCCGACCTGTTCTGGTACTGGCTCGCGCCCGGCGCCGACATCCACCAGGAGCACCTGGAGGCCGGACCCCGCTACGACGAGGTCGCCCGCCGGACGCTCGCCATCCTCTCCGGCCCGTCGGCGGAACTGTACGAGGCCGCCGCACGGCACACCCGGCAGGCCCTGGACGCCGCGGCCACCGGCCGCGTCCAGGCGGTGCGGCTGCGCGACGTGATGATGCCGGTGTGGGCCGGGTTCTTCTACGGCCTCGTCTTCAAGGAACCCTGTCCGGCCGAGGCCCGGCGGCTGATCGTCGCCCACGCCGAGGACGTCGTCAACGCCCTCAAGTGCACCCGTCCGCGCCGCATGCGCCGCAGGAACCGGCTCACCCGCTACCTGCTGCGCCGCCTGGCGGCCGGTGACGTACCGCATGAGCTGCCCGCCGGCCTGACCCGCCGCCAGCAGGCGTACTACCTCCAGGGCACCTTCTTCAACACCGCCGTCGTCCAGATGTCCGAGGCGATGGCCCACCTGCTGCTGGTCCTGGCCCAGCACCCGGAGGTCCAGGACCGGGTGGCGGCCGCACCCGACGACGACCGCTACCTGACCCATGTCATGAACGAGACGTTCCGCCTCTACCCGCTGTTCGGGGTGGCCCACCGGATCACCACCGCGGACATCGCCCTCGACGGTCTGCCCACGATCCCGGCGGGCACCGTCCTGACCTTCAGCTACCCCGACTACCACGCCACCGGATATCCCGACCCCGAACGCTTCGACCCCGGACGCTGGGCGGCGCTCTCCGCGAGGGACGCCCACCACATCCCCTTCGGTGTGGCCACCAACCGGCCCTGCCCCGCGTGGCGCCTCGCACCCGTCGTCATGCGCGCCGCGACCCGCGAGGTGCTGGCCCGGTACGTGCTCGACTCGCCCGTCCGCCACACCCGCTCCATCCCGCACCGCGCTCCCTGCCTGCTCCTGCCCCGGGACCGGCCGGTCCCGGAGCGCCGGCGACGCGTCCTGCGCACGGCACTGACCGTCCGCGACCGCGCCGAGGACGTCGGACGGAGCCTGCTGCAACTGCTCTTCGGCACCTGGATGGTGCTCGACGCCCGTCGCACCACCCCCGCCGCGACGTACTTCGCCCGGCACGACACCGAGGGCCGCCCGCTGGACGGCGACCACGGCTCGCCCGGCACCGCGGCGGGACCCGCACAGGCCGCGGCCACCTGCCCCTACACCGGCCGGAGCGCCTGACAGCGGCAACCCCCCATACGTCTCCTCACCAAGGAGTCACCGTTGTCGACCACCGAGATGGGCCCGGCGTTCTTCCTCGCCGCGGCCGTCATCCTCACCGCGTGCCGCCTCGTCAGCCGGCTGCTGCGCCCGCTCGGCCAGCCACCGGTCGTCGGCGAGATGGTCGCCGGCGTGGCCCTCGGCCCCTCCGTCCTCGGCCTCCTCTCGCCCGGCCTGGAGAAGGCCGTCTTCCCGGACGAGATCCGTCCCGTGCTGTACGTGGCGGGACAGGTCGGCCTCGTCGTGTTCATGTTCCTGTCCGGATACGAGTTCCGAACCGACCGGCTGCGGTCGGTGGGCCGCACCGCGGTGCCCGTCTCGGCGGCCGGCATCACCGTGCCGCTCGTGCTGGGCGCGGGACTGGCCTGGGCGGCGCACGACACGGTGGACCTCTACCCGGACGGGATCTCGCCCACGGTGGGCGCGCTGTTCGTCGGCGTCACCGTGGCGATCACCGCCTTCCCGATGATGGCCCGGATCATCACCGAACGCGGGCTGACGAACACCCGCTTCGGATCGGTCTCCCTGGCCGCGGGCGCGCTCGACGACGCCGTGGCGTGGGTCCTGCTCGCCGGGGTGCTCAGCATGGCGGGCAGCGGTGCGGACACCTTCCTGCGCGCCGTGATCGGCACGGCCGGGCTCGCCGTGTTCCTCGGCGTCTTCCTCCGTGTCCGGCCCCGGGCCCTCGAACGGGCCCGGCGGCTGACCGAGGACCACATGCTGCTGGTCACCGTCCTGCTGTTGTTCCTGGCCGCGTGGTACACCGACCGCATCGGCCTGTACGCCGTGTTCGGAGCCTTCAGCCTCGGTGTCGCCTTCCCCCGCGACCCGGTGGTGACGCGCGCGGTGGAGGCCGTTGCACCGGTCAGCCGGATCGTGTTCCTGCCCCTGTTCTTCGCCTACTCCGGCCTCAACACGGACTTCACGCTGCTGTCCGACGGCAGGATGTTGCTGTTCACCGTGGCCTGCGTGGCGGTGGCGATCATCAGCAAGTTCGGTGCGTGCTGGGCCGCGGCCCGCCTGCTGGGCGAGCCGCAGGCCGTCGCCGTCCGCGTCGGCACCCTGATGAACGCGCGCGGCCTGATGCAGCTCATCGCCATCAACGTGGGCCTGTCCGCGGGCATCGCCTCCCCCGCCCTCTTCGGCGTCCTCGTGATCGTCGCCCTGGTGACCACGGTGATGACGGCCCCGCTGCTGGCCCTGCTGGACCACCGGGACCAGAGCCGACGGCCGCGCGAAGCTCCCCTGGCGGGGATGACACCGACCGCGAGGGAACCATGACGCCGTCCGGGGTCCGCTGCCGGGTGCGGGGCCGCCTGGACGGAGGTGTTCGACGCCGACGGCGAGGATCCGGACCGCCCTGGGCCTGTCCTGACCTCGCGCGTCCCCTCCCCGTGAGCCGGTCCGCCGGGACGGCCCGCCGCTCTCCTTCGGGCGGCTGATCAGAGCACCGGCGGTCCTCGACCGGACCGCCCAGCCCGGCGGCGAAGATCCCCCGGCCGCCGCCGAGGTGGTCCAGGGTGGCCACCTGGCGGGCCAGTCGTGCCGGGCGGTAACGGGGGAGCGGGGTCAGCAGGGTGCCCAGCCGGATGCGGGAGGCCGCCGGCGCGGCCGCCGTCATCAGCGTCAGGGATATCCGAAGGGACGCCCCGTCGCGGAAGTCGGCGAAGTCACCGAAGTCCGGGATGTACGCGGAGAAGCGCATCCCGGCAGGATGCGCAGCGGGCCGTGACGGGGCGATCGCATCGCCGACGTGGCCGCGGCGGCGGTCCGGCGCTCGCAGGCGTCGGCGGACTGGTGCCGTGCCTCCCTCACGGACACGGTCCTCATCGGTCGCCCGGACGGCGGCCTCATCAGGGGGCGGGCTCCGGCGGGCCGTGACCCCCGGCATGGTCCTCGTCCGGCGTCCCGGGTGTTCCGAGGTGTTGTTCCGCCCACACGGTCTTGCCGTGGGCGTGCTGGCGGGTGCCCCAGCTCCGGGTGAGCTGGGCGACGATGAACAGTCCGCGTCCGCTCTCGTCGAAGGTGCGGGCCCACCGCAGGTGCGGGGAGGTGCTGCTGTTGTCGGAGACTTCGCAGATCAGCCCCGTGCCCTGGCGGATCAGGCGCAACCGCACCGGAGGCCCGGCATGGCGGACGGCGTTGGTGACGAGTTCGCTGACGATCAGTTCCGTGGTGGCGACGGCCTCCTCAAGGCCCCACTCGGTCAGCTTCTCCGCGACGTGCCGGCGGGCCTCGGACGCGGAGGCGAGGCCGGCCGGGAGCTCCCAGGTGGCGACGTCGTCGCTGCCGAGCCTGCGGGTGCGGGCGGCGAGCACACCGGCGTGGGCGGGACGCTCACCGGACAGCAGCGTGTCGAGCGCGGCCTGGCAGACGGCAGTCAGGCTCGGCTGGGATCCGAGGTCCGCCAGGGGCGGCGCGGTCGCGCCGGTCCCGGCTGCCGGGCCGGGCGTTCCGGGGGCGTGTCCGCACAGCAGGAGCACACTGCCCTCGGGGAGACGGACCTCCGTGGCCTCCACGGGCGGCCGCGCGTGTCCGAGCGGTGGGCTGGCCGGAAGCTCGACCGTGGTGACGGCGCCGTCGGGCCCGATGACGGTCGGCGCCGGAGATCCGGCGCCGGCGAGAGCGCAACAGCCGGAGACGGGGTCGTACACCGCGTACAGGCAGCTCACGGTCATCTCCGGCGCGCCCGCGCGGTGCCGGCCCGCGGGGCCGGCGGGACGCAGCCGGGTGAGCACGTGTTCCAGGCGGGTGAGGAGTTCCTCCGGT
Organism: Streptomyces sp. NPDC047841; assembly: GCF_040704085.1. NCBI lineage: Bacteria > Bacillati > Actinomycetota > Actinomycetes > Kitasatosporales > Streptomycetaceae > Streptomyces > Streptomyces sp. NPDC047841. The sequence continues at coordinate 137,317 of NZ_JBEYRP010000017.1, read as the reverse complement.
TGCAGGTCCACGTCGGCCAGCGTGCGTACCGCGGCGCGCAGTTCGGCGGTGACGGCGGGCGTGGCGCTCCCGTCCTCGACGGAGCCGGCGACGAGCGCGACGCGGGCACCCGGCAGCGGTATGGCGTCGAGCCAGTAGGCCTGGGCGCCGGCCGTGCCGTCGGCGGGCGTGCAGCGAGCGGCCAGTTCCACCGCCGCGGGGTGCGGCAGGAGGTCCAGCCGCAGATCGGTCGCCGGGGGCGGAGTGCCAGGGACCGCGCTGCGGGCGGACGCCACGGGCCGCTTCCCGGGGACGGAAGCAGAGCGGTGGGGACGCAGCCGCGCCTTGCAGACGACGAGGCTCAGGACGAGGGACAGCACGGCCGCGGAGATCACGACCGTTCGGCCGCCGCCCGAGACCCCCTGGATCGCGAAGCCGTAGACGGCCACGCTGGCGGCCAGCGTCGCCATCCCGACCGTGAGGGTGGTGCGGACGGAAAGCAGCGCGGCGGCCACCAGGGGTGCCGGCAGGGAGTAGGCGGACCAGCGGACCAGGCCGCCCGCCGACGCGCCCAGCTGGACCGCGCAGGCCGCGCACAGGTAGACGGCGAGCAGCGAGCCGGGGTGCCACAGCAGGCGGCGTACGGCGGCCGTCCGTGTCACGGTCCCTTCCGGACCGGCGCTGTGCAGGGGGCACACAGCGGGCGGGGGGCCGTCGCCGCTGGTCGTGTCGCCGGTCATGCGGTCGCCTCCGGTGCGGGTCCCGCGACAGCCGTCGGGACGTGGCAGAAGTGGGCGGGGGAGTGCACGGCCACCATGGCGAGGTCGTCGTCCAGATGCCGCCCCGCATACCTCTTCAGGTCCTGGCCGATGTCATGGAGAAGACCGCGCGGACACTGCCACGCCCAGCCGGCGGCGCGTTCGAGGACGGGGTAGAAGCTCCCGGTGGCATCGCGGGCTTCGATGAGCCCGTCGGTGTAGAGCAGCAAGGTGTCTCCTGGCGCGAACGCGAAGGTGGAGAGGGGGAATTCCTCCGCCGTGCTCCCGGCCAGGCCGAGCGGCGGAGCGGGACGGGTCACACGCAGGGCGGTCACGGGGCCGCGCCGGTTCACCAGGGGCGGGGGATGTCCGCAGCTGACGATCCGGACGGTCTCCTCTCCGTCGGGAAGTTCGGCCAGCAGGGCCGTGATGAAGCGCTCGGCGCTGTCGGGCGCGAGCTCGGCCATCTCGTCCAGGTGCCGGCGGACACTGCGTTCCAGGGCGGCCGCCAGTTCCGGGAGGGTCTCGTGCTGGTGGGCCGCCTCGCGGAACGCGCCGAGCAGGGCGGAGGCGTCCTCCAGGGCCGGGAGACCTCTGCCGCGGACGTCGCCTATGAGGATGCGGGTCGCGCGGCCGGTGCGGGCGGCGGCGTACAGGTCACCGCCCACCTGGGCGTGCGCGGTGGCCGCCCGGTACGCCGACGCGACGAGCAAGGAGCCCAGCCTGCGGGGGAGGGGCCGCAGCAGGACCCGCTGGGCCGCCTCGGCCACGGTCCGCACCTGCGTGAGTTCCCTCAGGTCGCGATCGTGCAGGGCGCGAGCAGCGATCACCGAGGCGGAGACGGACAGCAGGGCGCCGATGTGAATGGGCAGCAGGGGTGAACGCAGCAGCCCGTCGTGCCGGTCGATGAGGACGACGGCCGCACTGGCGATCAGCGCTATGGCGACCGTGTACCGGGTCCGCGCGACCGCCGCGGTGCAGGTGGGGGCGGCCACGAGGAGGGGGGAGAGGTGCACGGCCAGGGGGGCGAAGGACGCCGCGAGGGTGATGACCGCGATCAGCAGGAGGGGAAGGGCCGCCTGGGCTCGGACACCGCTCGCGAGGGGTCTTCCGGCATTCGTGGGGCCGAGCCGGGACCGGCTTGCCCACCGGTGCCGAAGTCCCCGCGACCCGTGGCCCTCCGCGTCCTCGGGATCTGGTGCCGGGACACCGCGGGAAGGAGATTTCATGGGGGTCCTATGAGAGGTCGAACCTCATCAGCGCCGGGGGTTCCCCGGCGACGCGACGCAGACGCTCCGACGGAAGTGGATCATAGGCCCGCCGTCCTAACCGGATTCATGCCGCATTATCACCGTAATGCGCGAAATGGTTTCCGTTATGCGGAATCAAATGTGCGACACCCGAAGGGCGCGAGTCAAGCGGCTATAGCATCAAGGCCCCGTCATGACAAGACCGTACGCATTCGTGGTCACCCTGTGCTCGGCCGGACACGTGCCGGTCATCGCCCGGCCCCCTGACGGGCCCGCCCACCGGCTGCCGGCACCGGTCGGTGTGCCGCTGGGCGTCAACGCACCGTCCGGCGCCGCGGTGCCGTTCGAGGAGACGACCCAGCCGCTGCCGCCGGGCAGCACCGTCGCGCTCTACACCGACGGACTGGTCGAAAGGCCCGGCACCGACATCGAGGCACAGATCGATGTCCTCGCCCACACCCTCGATGGCGTGTTGCGGAACGCTCCCTGCGGTCCGGACGCCCTGGACGCCACCGCGGCCCACCTGCTCGGCAGCCTCATCCCGGACACGGCCACGCACGACGACGACGTGACGCTGCTCCTCCTCGGCGTGCCCGAGCCGCAGGAGTCACCCGGTTCGGCGGTCCGCCGTGATGCGCAGCCGGATCGTGCGGGCCTCGGGGCGCAGCGCGAACGCGGGCCGCACGTCCGGTCCGCAGGAGCGTGAACCGAGTCCGTGCTGGGCCGCATCGATGATCAGGTGGCTCGTCGTCGAGGCGGGAAGCTCGAACGGGTGCCCGGCCCGTGCGGTCTGCCGGGGGGTGTGGCGGCTGAGGGTGAACCCCGGACGACGTCCGGACCTGTCCGGGACCGCCTCGACGTGCAGCACCTCGGTGCCGCCGCTCAGCAGTGTCAACCGGCGCAGTCCGGAACGGTGCCCGGTCTCCTGGGGGCGCGCGTAGCCGGCCGAGAGGTCGCCGATATCCGCGGTGAAGCGGCCCGTGCGCGCCGCGCGCAGACTGTCGGGGTAGGACTCGAAGGGGCCGAGACCGAACCACTCGGCGCCGTCGACCGGAGCCGTGCCGTCGGGAAAGCCGAAACGGATCCCGATCCGGGGCCACACCGTCCGCCAACCCCTCGACGGCTCGACCTCCACGAGCAGTTCCAGACCGTCGGCCCCGAGGGACCAGACAGACTCCACCGTCACCGACGGGGCGGAGCCCGCCGCTGCGACCTTGTCGATCGTGCGCAGGGACCGCGCGGCCTGCTCCACGCGGACCCGCCGTGTCATGAGCCGGTCGAGACCGTCGCGGCGCCACAGATCGGCGTGGGAGACACCGGCCACGGCGGCGTCACTGTCCTCGACCCGGTCGGACGCGCTCTCGTCGTTGTCGGTCGGTGCCCGGAACAGTTCCAGCCGCGGGCCCGTCACGGCGCGCCCGGCCAGCCGGACGAGGGACCCGTCGGCGAACTCGGCGATCCCCAGCGTCAGGGTTCCCCCTCCCGGCCGCCAGTCGGTCCGGGGCCGGGCCGCCGGCACGGTACGGGGAGCCGATGCGTCCCGCTGGGCCGTCGCTACCACGTGTCCCTCGGGCGCCCAGGCCGTTCCGGCCGCCAGCACCGCGTCGACCGTCAGCCATGTCTCGGCGTCCGGCGACACACGGACCGGAGGCAACGGCACCCGCGCCGAGCCGCCCGGTCCGACGACGGGGACCTCCAGGACCCCGCTGTCCACGGGCGAGCCGTCGTGCTCGACCCGCCAGCGGAAACGCAGGTCGGAGGTGTCCGCGGAGTGCCGCAGGTTCGTGACCGTGACGCCGTCGTCGCCGAAGCCGAAGCGGATCGGCTGCGCGACCGCCTTGAACTCGTGGAGGCCGGGCGTCGGCACGTCGTCGCTGAGCAGCATCCCGTCCATCACGAAGTTGCCGTCGTGCACCACCTCCCCGAAGTCGCCGCCGTAGGCGTAGTACGGTGTCCCGTCCGGGGCGCCGGCCAGGATGCCGTGGTCGCGCCACTCCCAGACGAAACCGCCGTGCACGCGCGGGTACGCGTGCACCAGTGCCTCGTACTCGTCGAGCCCTCCCGGCCCGTTGCCCATCGCGTGCGCGTACTCGCACAGCAGGAACGGCTTGGCACGCTGACGGGCACTCTGGGCCGGGGTGCAGTGCGCCAGCGCCGAACGGGCCCCGTCGGCGCCGATCTGCTCGATCTCCGGCACCGATGCGTACATGCGGGAGTAGACGTCGGTGTACTCGCCGGTGTGGTCGCCCTCGTAGTGCACGGGGCGTCCGGTGTCGCGGGCGTGCACCCACGCCGACATGGCGGCGAGGTTGCTGCCCGTCCCCGCCTCGTTGCCGAGCGACCAGATCACGACGCTGGGGTGGTTCTTGTCCCGTTCGACGGTGCGCTCGATCCGGTCGAGGAGCGCCTCGCGCCACGCCGGGTCGTCGGAGGGATTGCCGGCCCAGCCGGCGTCCTCGAAGCCGTGCGTCTCCAGATCGCATTCGAGGACGACCCAGAACCCGAGTTCGTCGGCGAGGTCGAGCAGCCTCGGGTGCGGCGGGTAGTGGCTGGTGCGGATGGCGTTCACGTTGAACCGCTTCATGCGGGCCAGGTCCGCCCGGGCGTGCTCCTCGTCGAAGACGCGCCCGCGCTCGGGATGCGCCTCGTGGCGGTTCATCCCGTGGAACACGACGCGGCGGCCGTTGACCAGGAACCGGTCGCCGCTGATCTCGACCGTGCGGAACCCCACCCGCAGGGAGACGGTCTCGGCGGCCGTCGACACGGTGGCGTCGTACAGGCGCGGTCGTTCGGCCGACCAGGGCTCCACGCCGGCGACGTCCAGGGGGGCCACGTCGGCGGGCGTCGCCCAGACCCGCTCCACGCCGAGTTCCGGGATGCGCAGGGTGACCGGGAAGGCCGCCGCCTCGGCCGTGACCTCGGGATCGACGCGTCCGCGCCCGTCGTCGAACCCGGTGCGCAACCAGACGTCCTCGACGCCCCCGGCAGGCCGGGCGATCACGGTGACGTCCCTGAAGATGCCCGGCAGCCACCACTGGTCCTGGTCCTCCAGGTAACTGCCCGCCGACCACTGGTGCACCCGTACGGCGACGACGTTGTCGCCCGGGCGCACCACCGAGGTGACGTCGAACTCGTGGGCGAGCCGGCTGCCGCTTGCGCTGCCGATCTCCACGCCGTTCACCCACACCCGGAAGAACGACTCGACCCCGTCGAACCGCAGCACGACGCACTCGGCGTCCGACCAGTCGGCGGGCAGGCCGAAGTGGCGCCGGTAGTCGCCGGTGGGGTTCTCGTCCGGCACGTGGGGCGGGTCGAGCGGGAAGGGGTAGCGGATGTTGGTGTAGACGGGCCGGCCGTAGGCTCCGTCGCCCTGGAGCACCCAGTGGGAGGGGACCGGGATGCTGTCCCAGCCGCGGTCGTCGAAGTCCTCGGCCGCGAAGTCCTCGGCCTGCGACGCCGTGGGCGACAGACGGAACCGCCACGGCCCGTCGAGTGACAGGGAGGGAGCGTCGGAGTGCAGCCACGACCGCGCGGGACGCAACGCCCCGCGTCCGGGGGCCAGGTCCGGGACAGGGGTGGGAAGTCTGGAAGGCAAGGGGTCACAACTCTTTCTCGTGAGCGAGTGAGTGCGTGAGCGAGTGAGCCACTGGGCGACCGGGCGTGTTCCAGCGCCCGCGGCGACCGGTCAGCGCACCCTGACGGTGCGGATCTCCCACGGGGCGAGGCCGAGTCCGAGCCCGTCGCGCACCGGCGTCTCGGACAGGGGCCTGCCCAGCAGGTCGACCGTGGTGGCTTCCGTGAACGGGCCGGTGACGCGGACGTGCGTCCCGCTGTCGCTCATCGCCGTCAGCCGGATCTCGGTACCGCTGCCGGTTCCGTGACCGGCGTCGGTGACCCGGCGAACGGCCGAGACGAGGACGTTCGCGCCGTCGACGTGGATGCCGGTCGCGTCGGGGGGCAGTCCGCCCCCGGCGGGGCCGGTCCCGCGGGTCACGAGTACGTCGTTGCGGAACTCCTCGGCGCGCGCGACCGCTCCGGCACCCGCCCAGCCGGCCGCCGAGGGCAGCACCGCGAAACGGTTCTCGATGCGCATGCCCAGGTCCTGCGCACCCGGTGCCGGGATCTCGCTCGCCGCGGGCTCGTCACGGAGAGGATGGATGTTGACGCTGATCGAGCCGATGGCACGCAGCAGGGTGAGGGCGAGTTCGGAGCCGCCGTCGACGAGTTCGTACTCACCGGAGTGGGCGAGCAGCACGTGCGCGGCGCCGGCCGACACGAAGGAACTCGCGGGGAACGTCGGGATCGGGTACTCGCCCCAGCCGCCCTCGGCGCTGAGCCCGCGTTCGGTGACGGCGAACTGCCCGGCCGAGGCCGACGTGTCCACTGGTTCGGGCAGCGGCACGTGGAAGCGCAGCCGGTGGTCGGCGCACTGGTTGAGGAACGCGGTGGAGACACGGACGAACGGCTCCCCGGCGCGCACCTCCACCAGCGTCTCGACCGGCGTCGGCACGGTCCGCGCGCTGCGCACGTCACGGTCGCAAGACAGCTCCGCAGGCCACTCGTAGACGCGGGTGACACGCACGCGCGCACGCAGCGGGCCGCTCTCGAGCAGCTCGGAGCCGACCTCGGCGGGCTCCGAGACGAGCACGTCCCGGGCCGGGGGAGCGTAGTTGTAACTGTCGCCGCGGTCTCCGCCGTCGACGAGCCGCCCGACCCCGTTCAGCACGGTGCCGTCGGCCCCGGTCACGTTCAACGTGCCGTCGTCGGCGACCACGACCTCGACCAGCCCGTTCGACAGGGCGCGGTCCGTCGCCGTCGCCGGGGCGGGTGCCGCCGCGGGGGCGGCGGTCCGGTCGCCCGGCGCGACCCGGAAGCTCGCCAGCCCGCAGGCGGGGACGTGCACGGGCACCAGCGCGGTGGCACGCGCCTCCTGAAGCGTCAGCACCCGCCACTCACCCGGATGCGCGGCAGCGGCGGCGGCGACGTCCCGGCGCAGGACGAGCAGGTCGAACGGTCCGCCCGCCGGCACCTCGGCGAGGTGGAAGACGAGCGACCCCGGGGTGAGTTCGTAGTGGTCGATCAGCAGGCCGAAGAGTTCCCGGCGGTGGATCCGGCGCAGCACGCGTTCGAGCTGCGAGGCGTCCACGCGCTCGTCGCTGAGCACGGTCGGGGCCTCGCAGACCAGTTGCACGGGGTGTTCGCGGCCGTCCGCGGTGGTGGCGACCAGAGCGGTTCCCCCAGGCGGGGCCGCGACCTGCACCTCGACCAACGCCTCGCGGGGGAACGGCAGCGGATTGGCGACCAGATGGCCGTCGCCCGGCACCAGGGCGGCGGGCTCGGCGAGAGCCGCGTCCCGGACGGCACGCGCGATCTGCGCGGCTTCGGCGAGCCGGGCTTCGACCTGGGTACAGGTCTCGTCGGTGCCGGAGCCGACCACCGAGTCGTGCGCCGTCGACTCGATGATCTTGTGCCAGGCGAGCGAGAGGAACGGCGAGTCGTCCCGCCGGGACCACAGCGCGTTCACCCGCTCGGCGTGGTCGATGGTGCGCTCGGCCACGGCCATCCGCTGCTTGAGGCCGAGCCGGACGGACAGCACGCCGGGCAGGATGTTCCCGCGCACATGGCTGCGCAGCTCACCGGTGACGACGGTGGCCGCCTCGTCGCGCACGTGCTCGCGGACGTACTCGTCGAGCGTGGCGAGGGTGATGGCGCGGTCCGGTCCGGCCGCGCGCCGCAGCCAGGCCGCGAGCCGCGGGTCGGGCGCGGTGTGATCGGTGCCGGCCATCGCCAGCACCGGGTCCTCGCCCCACCGGTGGGCCGTCATCTCCGTGTACTCGCCGAGCGCGCGGCCGATCCGGTCGGGTACCAGCAGCAGGTCCAGGCCGTTGTCGTAGCCGTCGAAGAGGAACTCGGTGCGCACCTCGGAGCCGTCGGGAGCGCGCCAGCGGAAGGCGTGGCCTTCGACGGCACCGGGCACACCACGCCACAGCGCCGCGTGTTCGATGCCGGCGCGGGCCAGGATCTGCGGCATCTGCGCGATGTGGCCGAACATGTCCGGCAGATAGCCGATGGGCATCGCCCCGCCCAGGCCCTCCGCGGCCGCCCACCCGAGCTGGAGGTTGCGGACGATGGTCTCGCCGGAGCAGAGGAACTCGTCGAGAAGGATCAGCCACGGTCCGATGGCGAGCCGGCCCTCGGCGACCAGGGCCGCGAGACGATCGCGGTTCTCGGGACGCATCTGGAGGTAGTCCTCGACCGCGGCCATCTGACCGTCGACGGTGAACCGGAACTCCGGGTCGGCCTCGGCCGTCTCCAGCACGGTGTCGAGGGCGGTGACGAGCCGGTGCCGGAACACCTGGAAGGGCTCGTACCACTCGCGGTCCCAGTGGAAGTGGGGCACGAACACGGCCTCATGGGACATGGCGGCGGACACCTTCCGTGCGAGGGGGGCGGACGTCATTTGAGGGACCCGGCGGCGAGCCCGGTCCGCCAGAACCGCTGGAGGAGCACGAACACGATGATCACGGGCAGGATCGACACCAGCGAGCCGGTGATCACGGACTGCTGGAGCAGCGGGGCGCGGGCGGTCTGGCCGTTCCACTCGTACAGGCCGAGCGTGATCGGGAACAGGGACTCCTTCTGCAGCATCACCATCGGCAGGAAGAAGTTGTTCCAGATGGCCACGAACTGGAACAGGAAGATGGTCACCAGGGCCGGCGTCATCAGCCGGAACGCCACCGAGAAGAACGTGCGGAACTCGCCCGCGCCGTCCAGCCGCGCCGACTCGATCAGCTCCTGCGGGACGGACGCGTTCGCGAAGACGCGCGCGAGGTAGACCCCGAACGGGCTGACGACGCTGGGCAGGAAGACGGCGAGATAGGTGTTGACGAGTCCGGTCGCCGAGAACAGCAGGAACAGCGGCAGGGCGAGCGCGGTGGTCGGCACGAGGACACCGCCGAGGATGACGGAGAACAGCACCTCCCGGCCGCGGAAGCGGAACTTGGCGAGGGCGTAGCCGCACAGCGCGGAGATCAGAGTGCCCACGGCCGCGCCCAGCACCGCGTAGACGACGGTGTTGAGGGCCCAGCGGCCGAAGACGCCGTCGCTGCGGGTGAACAGGACGCGGAGGTTCTCGAACAGGTCGAAGTGCGAGAACACCAGCCCGTTGGTCGAGGCGAGGTCGCCCTGCGGCTTCGTCGCCGCGACGACGAGGAAGTAGACGGGCAGCAGGAAGTAGACGGCCAGGAGCAGCATCAGGGCCATGACGGCCGTACGGCTGACGCGGCTCTCACGGATCACGGAGGGGTTGCTCACAGTCCGGCCCTCTTCGCGGTCAGTCGCATGAACCCGAAGCTCAGCACGAAGGTGATGACGGCGATGACCACGGAAATCGCCGCGGCCTGCTGGTAGTTGTTCCCCGAGGCCACCGTGTAGGCGAGCATGTTGGGCGTGAACGTGCTGGAGATGTTCGAGGAGATCTGGCGCAGCACGGCCGGTTCGGCGTACAGCTGGAGCGTGCCGATGATCGAGAACACCGAGGTCAGGACGATCGACGGGGCGATGATCGGGACCTTGACCCGCCACGCGATCGTCCAGTTGCTCGCGCCGTCGATCTTCGCGGCCTCGTAGAGCTCCTGCGGGATCGACTGCAGCGCCGAGAACATGATCAGCATGTTGTAGCCGGTCCACAGCCAGGTGGAGACGTTGGCGGTCGACCACAGCACGGCGCCCGGGCCGAGGAAGTCCGGCTTGAGGCCGACGCCGTTCAGCAGGTCGACGACGGGGCTGAGCTGGGGCGAGTACAGATACGACCACATGATCGCGGCGATCACTCCGGGCACCGCGTACGGCATGAACGCGGTGATGCGGAAGAACGCCTTGAGCTTCAGCAGCGGGGTGTCCAGCAGCAGCGCGATGATCAGGGCGACGAACAGCATGACCGGCACCTGCACGACGCCGAACAGCCCGGTGCGGCCGATGCTGGACCAGAACTCGGTGTTCCGCAGCACCTGGCCGTACTGCTCGAGACCACCGAAGGCGGTGTACGAGGTCCCGTACTGCCCGCCGGTGCGGCGCACCACCCGGAGGCTCTGCCAGAGCGCGTAGCCGACGGGCACCAGGTAGAACAGCAGGAACGGCAGGAAGAAGGGGGTCAGGAACGCGGCGACGGTACCCGCCCGGGGCCCGCCGCCGTGGAGCCGGCGGCGGACGCGGACCGGCGCCGCCACGGATGCCGCACGGGCTGCGGTGTCGGTCATGCCGCGGTCACTTCCCCGCCGTGACCGGGATCGCCTGGTCCTTCATCGATGTCAGCGCGGCCTTCTGGGCTGCCGCCAGCGCGTCGGTGAGCGTGCCGCCGCCGGCCGCCGCCTTGGCCATCGCGTCCTGCAACGCCAGGTTGACCGTCTTCTGCGTGGGACCCCAGGCGAAGCCGGTGTCGATCTTCTTGGACGACTCGGCGAAGACGTCGAAGATCTTCTCGTTGCCGTAGTACGCGACGCCCTTCCGCAGCGAGGGAAGCCGCAGCCCGGCCTTGGCGGCGGGGTACAGGCCGCCCAGCTCGTTCTCCAGCGCGAGCGCCTCCGGATCGGTGTTCAGCCAGGTGTTGAACCGCACCGACTCGTACAGGTGCTTGCTCCCCTTCATGAACGCGACGGTCGACCCGCCCCAGTCACCGGACGCGCCGTCCGTGCCCCAGGTCGGCATGGGCACGACCGACCACTTGCCGGCCTGCCTGGGCAGGTTGTCGCGGAACATGCTGTAGCCCCAGGCGGCACCGACGTAGCTGGCGATCCGGTCCTTCTGGTACGCGGCGTACATCTGCGTCGAGCCGTTGGCGAGGTCGGTGCGCACGAGCTTGCCGGAGATGAGCTTCTGCCAGTACGCCGCCACCTGCCTGCTGCGGTCGGAGTCGACGGTGACCTGCCACTTGTCGTCGGAGTAGCCGTACATCCTCGCGTCGTTCTGCCAGAGCAGCCCGTTGAACCACTCGGCGTTGTTCGGGTCGAAGAACGTGATGGCGAGGTCCGGGTCCGCCTTGTGCAGCTTCTGTGCCGCGGAGGCGTACGCGTCCCAGGTGGTGGGGATCGCGACGTGGTGCTTCTCGAAGAGGTCGCGGCGCACGAAGAGGGCCATCGGACCGGTGTCCTGCGGGAGGGCGAACACACCGGTGCCGCCGAAGCTGGTCTGGGACCAGGTCCACGGGACGAACTTCGACCTGGCCGCGGTGGCCGCCTTGCACGCCGAGGCGTCCACGAAGGCGTTCTGGGTGCGCAGGTTGGGGAGTTCGTCGTAGCCGACCTGCGCCAGGTCCGGCGCCTTCCCCGCCTTCAGGGCGTTCCCCAGGGTGCCGTACTGGTCGTTGGAGATGTTCTTCGTCTCGACCCGGATGTCCGGGTGCCGCTGGTTCCACAGGTCCACGACCTTGTCCATGCCCGGAACGGTGTTCCAGTACTGGAGGGTGACCTTGCCCTTGGCGGGCGCGCACGACGCCGCCGACGCCTCGCCCGACGGCGCGGGCGAGGAACACGCGGCGAGTACGGCGACACCGGCGGCCGCGGCCACGGTGGCGAGGCGGGTGCGCATGACTGTGCTGCTCATGTTTTCCGTTCCCGAGAACGGCCGGCGACGGGCGCCGGCCGGGTCGACGTTGACTCACTCAGACGGGATGCCGCGGTGGACATGGACGGCCGCGACGGTGCCGGTCGGGGTCCTCGGGCACCGTGGCGGAAAGGGGCGAGCCTGCTGTAACTTCCGTCCGTGAGCGTTCACGGGAACGTTCACGGGCGCTGTGAAACGTTCGGAAGTGTGCGCTCGCGTGCAGTTGAGTGTCAAGACTCCGGATCACGAGGGGGAGGTGGCCGACAGTGCCGTCCGGGACCGGGTCCCGCAGGGTGACGATCCATGACGTCGCCCGTGCCGCCGGGGTGTCCCGGCAGACCGTGTCACGCGCGCTGAACGACAAGGGGGAGATCGACGACTCCACCAAGCAGCGTGTGCTCGACGCCGCACGGACGCTGGGATACCGGCCGAGCCGGTTCGCCAGGGGACTGGTGCGCCAGGACACGATCAGCGTCGGTCTCGTGATCCCCGACCTGCTCAACCCGTTCTTCACCGAGGTCGCCGCGGCCGCGCTGGAGGCGGCGCGGGCCCGCGGATGGCACGTCCTGGTCTACGACACCGCGGACAGCGCACAGGAGGAGCTCGGCACGCTCCAGGTGATCGCCTCCCAAGTGGACGCGGTCGTCGGCTACTTCAGCCGTGGCGAGAGCGAGATCGAGCAGTGGACCCGGGGGCTGCCGGTCGTCCTCATCGACCGGGGCGAGGACGCCGAACGCTTCAGCTCCATCCGCGTCGACGGGCGGGAGGGCGTCAGGGCGGCCATCTCCCACCTCGTCCAGGCGGGCCATCGGCGCATCGGCATGCTCGACCACGCGGCTCGGACCGAGCCGAGCGTCCGGCACGCGTGGTTCGCCGACGCGCTGACCGCCTGCGGACTCGCCGACGGACCGGTGTGCCGCGCGGAGCAGAGCGTGCAGGGCGGCGAGAGGGCGCTGGAGCACCTCCTCGGCCACCACCCCGACGTGACCGCCGTGTTCGCCTTCAACGACGTCATCGCCATCGGCGCGCTCCGTGCCGCGCGCCGGACGGGACGCCAGGTGCCGCGCGACCTGGCCGTGATCGGCTTCGACGGAGTGACGCTCGGCACGCTGGTCGAGCCCCCGCTGTCCAGCGTGGCCCTGGACATCCGCCGGCTCGGAGCACTCGCCGTCGAGCAAGCGGCCCGTCTCCTGACCGGCGACAGTCCCCTCGGCCCCGACGACCTCGTGGTCCGCGCGGAACTCCGGCTCCGGGAGTCCACGTAGGTCCGCCCCTCACCCGGGCGGCGTGGCGAGCGCCGCCGGGACCGGCCCCGTCACGCGAGGCCGGAGCGCAGGCCGACCGCTTGGCGGAGGGCCTTCCGGCACGCCCGCACGGCAGGGTGCCGGCCGCGGCCACGGCGTACGACGGTGAAGATGCGACGGACGCGCTGACCGCGGGGGAGCGGCCGCAGCGCGACGGTCGGGGACTGTCCGGTCCAGACGAGGCCGGGCAGGAAGGCCGCGGCGTGCCTCTGCTCGACGAGGCGGAGGTGGAGCAGCAGGTCGGTGGTCTCGAACCGCACGTCCGGTTCGAAGCCGGCGTCGCGGCACAGGGTCATGGCCCAGTGCCGGGCCGCGGTGCCCTCCGGTTCCATCACCCAGGGGTGGTCGGCGAGGGAACGCAGCGCCGCGGCCGGGCCCTCGGCTTCCGCTGTGCCGGCCGGTGCCGGCAGGGCGAGGCGCAGGGGGTCGTCGAGCAGGCCTTCCTGTTCGAGTTCGGCGGGCCGGGGGCTGGGGTTGCCCGGGTATTCCTCGGCGAGGACGAGGTCGAAGTCGCGGGCCTGGAGCGCGGGCAGGGCCTTTTCCGGCTCCATGTGCGTGACGTGGACGCGCAGGTGCGGGTGCTGCTCCCGCAGCAGGCCGAGCGCGGCGGGGACGAGGGCCAGGGCGGCTGTCTGGAACGAGGCGATGCGCAAGGTGCCGGTCAGGTCGGACAGCGAGGCGGCGATGTCCGCCTCCGCGCGCTCCAGGCGTTCGAGGACCGCCTCGGTGTGGGCGACGAGGATCTCGGCCTGCTCGGTCAGCCGTACCCGCCGCCCGACCGGTTCCAGCAGCGGGACACCGACCTCGCTCTCCAGCAGGGAGAGCTGCTGGGAGACGGAGGAGGGGGCGTAGGACAGGGCGGCGGCGACGGCCGCCAGGGTGCCGCGGTGCTTGAGTTCCCGGAGCAGGCGCAGCCGGTGCAGATCGAACATGTCACGCTCGGTCCGTGGGGCCCATCGGTCGGTTCCGTCGATGAGTATAGGTCGAAAACATTCGCTGGACCGATCGTACGGACGCGCCGCACGCTGATCCTGTGCCTGACGACACCCCTGACGACACTCCTGCCAACGCCGGCGCCCCTGACAACACCCCCTCCTCCCGTCCGCTGCCGTGGTTCGCGCGCTCCGGTGCCCGTGCCTGCCGGTGTCAGCCCGCGCCGGCCGAGGTGCGGGCCTTCCACCTCTCGCTGCCCGACTACGCGCCCACCCCGCTGACCGAACTCCCGTCCCTCGCGGACGCGTGGGGTGTCGGCCGGGTCTTCGTCAAGGACGAGTCGTGCCGTCTGGGGCTGCCCGCGTTCAAGGCCCTGGGTGTGTCCTGGGCCATCCACCGCGTCCTCGCCGAGCGGACGGCCGACGGCGGGGAACCGGCTCCGCTCACCCTCGTGACCGCCACCGACGGCAACCACGGCCGCGCGGTGGCCCGTACCGCACGCCGCCTCGGCCGGGAGGCCCACGTGTTCGTTCCGCAGGGCGTGCACCCCCGGGCCGTGGCGGCCATCGTCGCCGAACAGGCCAAGGTCACCGAGGTGCCGGGGCCGTACGACGAGGCCGTGCGCCGGGCGGCCGAGGCGGCTGCCGCGCCGGACGCGGTCCTGGTCCAGGACACCGCCTGGCCGGGCTACGAGCGGATCCCGCGGTGGATCGTCGAGGGTTACTCCACCCTCTGCGCCGAGACCGACGAGCAGTTGAGGACCCGAGGGGTCGCCGACGGGCCCGATCTCGTCTCCGTACCGGTGGGCGTGGGGTCCCTGGCACAGGCCGTGGTCACCCACTACCGCAGCCGTCCCTCCGGGCACGCCCCGGCGCTGCTGTCGGTGGAGCCGGAGGCCGCGCCGTGCGTCCTGGAAAGCCTCACGCTCGGCGCACCCGTCAGCGTCCCCACGGGGAGGACCACCATGGCCGGGCTGAACTGCGGCACCCCGTCCACCATCGCGTGGCCCCGCCTGCGGGACGGGCTGGACGCCGCGGTCGCCGTCGCGGACGCCGACAGCTCCGACGCGGCCGGTGTCCTCGCCGCTGCCGGTGTCTCCTCGGGTCCCTGCGGGGCCGCGTCGCTCGCCGGTCTGCGCGCGGCGCTCACCGGCGCGGGGGCCGGGGAACGCCGCAGGGCGCTGGGACTGGGGCCGTCCTCGGTCGTCGTGCTGCTGAGCACCGAGGGCACCGCTGCCAATCCGCACGCGGGGGCGGGTCACGGATGACCGCATCGACCGCATCGACCGCTTCGAAGAGTGAGATCGACTCAGCCGACTCGACCGGGGGGAGGGTGGCCGGGTGCTGACCCACCTCCTGTCCGCGATCGGCGTCCTGGGGCTGCTGACCGTCGTGCCCGGCCCGGACATGGCGGTGGTGACCCGGCGTGCGCTCGTGGCCGGTCGCGGGGACGGGCTGCGTACCGTGGGCGGGATCGCGACCGGGCTGCTGCTCTGGGGTGCGCTGACCGTGGCGGGGCTGGCGGCCGTGCTCGCCGCCTCACCCGCGGCGTACCTGACCGTGAAACTGCTGGGCGCGGGCTACCTGGTGTTCCTGGGCTCGCAGGCGCTGTGGCGACACCGCCGCGCGGCCCCGGCCGCCGGGACGGATGCCGTTCCTGCCGCCGTGGGGGGCCCTTGGCGGACCGGCCTGGTCGGCAACGTCCTGAACCCGAAGATCGCCGTCTTCTACACGGGGCTGCTGCCCACGCTGGCCCCCCCCTCGGCTGCCCGCCCCCTGGGCGATGACGCTCCTCGTGCTCGTCCACGGCGCGCTCACCCTCGCCTGGCTCGGCGGCTACGTGCTGCTGCTGTCCAAGGCCGGACCCGTCCTCCACAAGCCACGGATCCGCCGCGCGCTCGGGCTGACCACGGGCGTCGCACTGGTCGGCCTGGGCCTCACGGTCGCCGCGACGTCCGGTTGACGGGCGTCCACCGGCGGTTCGGCGACACGCCGGGCTGCCCCGGCCGGCTCTGGGCAAGCCGGGGCCCGGCGCCGTCCGGCGGCCGGCTACGACCGGATGTACGGCCGGGTCATGATCTCCATGTTGTGGCCGTCCGGGTCCTCGAAGTAGGCGCCGCGGCCACCGAAGAGACGGTTGATCCGGCCGGGTTCGGTGTGGCCGGGGTCGGCGTAGTAGGTGACACCGAGCGTGTCCAGGCGGGCGATCATGGTGCTGAACCGATCGTCGGGCACGAGGAACGCGTAGTGCTGCGACTGGATCGGCTCGTCGCGCTTCTCGTAGTAGTCGAGTGTGACGCCGTTGCCCAGGTCGACGGGCAGGAACGGGCCGAAGGGGGCACCGACCTCCAGACCGAGGACCGCGGCGATGAATTCGGCCGACAGGCGACGGTCCGTCGCGTAGACGGCGGTGTGGTTCAGCTGGACGGCAGCCGGCGAGGCAAGGTCGTTCCGGCGCTGCTGGTCATGTGACATGTGTGGTGTGTCTCTCGAGTCCTGGATCCGCTGTCGGGGCGCCGCGTGGGGGCGCTCGGGGGAAGACGCGGAGAGGTGGCGGGGCTCTGGCCCGCCTCGGGCTCACGCCGAGGCCGGGTGCCCTACTCGTGCATGGCCCATGGCCGACCCGGCAGTCACATGATCGACTCTAGTGCCTGACCGTCTGTCACGGCAAAGAGACCGGGCACACCTTGACCTTGACACGGTGACAAGGTCTTCACTGCGTGCCGAGGAGGTGGTCTCCATGACGATCCCAGGACAGGCCACGGATGCGGACACGGACACGGACACGGACACGGACACGGATACGGCAGGAGTGCTCCACGGGCTGGAGGACAACCGGCCGTCCGTGCGGCTGCGGGCCGCCATGGCGGCCGGGACGGCACCCGACCCGCGTTTCGTCGGCAAGCTCGTCGAGCGATGCGCGATCGAGCCCGAGTTCTTCGTCCGCGACATGCTGACCTGGGCGCTTACCCGCCACCCGGTGCCCATGACGCTTCCCGCACTGCTTCGCGAAGTCCGCTCGGAGCGTGCGCAGGCACGGAGCCAGGCGCTGCACACACTGTCCAAGATCGGGGACCGGCAGGCGTGGCCGGCGATCACACGGACACTGCTGACCGACGCCGACGACGAGGTGGCGCGGACCGCCTGGCGGGCCGCTGTCGTGCTCGTACCGGAAGGCGGGGAACCCGCGCTGGCCACGGTGCTGGCGACGCAGCTCGGGCGCGGCGACCGGGAGACACGGCTGAGTCTCAGCCGGGCACTGGTCGCGCTGGGGGAAGTGATCGTGCCGGTTCTCCGTTCTGCGACGATGGCCCCCGACCCCGGTGTACGGACGCACGCGCTCGCCACGCAACGGCTGCTGCGCGACCCGGACGCCGGATTCGAGTTCGCGATCGAGGAGGCGAAGCGCGTCGTGGTCCTCGGCGGCCCCGGCCAGGAGGAACGATAGGGCGTGTTGATCAGTGAGGTGGCGCGGCGGTCCGGGGTCAGCGCCCGCATGCTCCGGCACTACGAGTCGCTCGGTCTGGTGCGCCCCTCGGGTCGTACGGGCTCCGGATACCGGGAGTACTCCCGCGAGGACATGCGCAGGATCTTCCACATCGAGAGCCTGCGGTCGCTGGGACTGTCGCTGCGGGAGATCGGACGCGCGCTCGACGATCCCGGCTTCACGCCCTCGGCACTCGTCGACGACCTCGTTCGCCAGACGCGCGACCGCATCGCGGCCGAGACCGAGCTGCTCACGCGGCTCCGCCGGATCCGCGCCGCGGACCCCGCCGGCTGGGAGGACGTCCTCCAAGTCGTCGCGCTGCTCCAGGCACTGGGGTCGAAGAACGCCGACGCACGCCAGCGCGCGGCCCTCTCCTCGGCCGACGAGGTTCCGGTACCGGTGGACGCCCTGGTCGAGGCGGCACTCGGCGAGGCGGACCCGAACGTCGCCGGGGCCCTTCGATGGGCGCTGGCGCGATCGGGCGGCACGGGCCCTGCGCTGCTGGCGGAGGGCCTCGGCTCACCGGTGGCCGCGGTACGGGAACGTGCCGTTCAGTGCCTCGCCGAGATGCCCGGAGAGGAAGCCACCGCGCGACTGCGGGACGCCCTCGCCCACCCCGACGCCGTGGTGCGCGGGCATGCGGCTCTGGCGCTCGGCGCACGCGGTCTGGCCGATGCGGTCCCGGTGCTCATCGACATGATCGTGGAGGGAAGGAACGACACCGACGCGGCCGATGCGCTGAGCGTGCTGGCCGGCGACACCGCGACGGCGGACGAGATCGCGAGCGTGTTCGTCGACCGCCTCGCCCACGACACCACGGGAGCGCCCGCACGCGGACGGCTGACCCAGGCGCTGGCGGGCGTCCCGGGACCGAGGGCGTCACGGGCCCTCGTGGAGCTGTCCCACGACACGGACCGTGCCGTCGCGCTGACCGCGGCGTACCTCCTTCAGCTGCGCGGCGCACGCTGACGGGTCTCCGCCGACGGCTGGGGAGCGCTCGGGCCGCGGCGCGCTCACCGCGGCCGGCTCGGCCGGCGGACGTCAGTCCTCCAGGCCGGCGGTTCCGCGGCGTGTGCGCCCGGTTCCGGCGCACCGTGCCGCTCGCCGGGCGGGCCCGCGGGCTACCGGTCCTCCGCCGCAGCGGTCGGGACCATGACGTCCGTCTCCTGAGTGGCGGCCCAGGAGGCCAGGAGTCGCAGGGCCTCGTGCCCGGCCGTGCCGGGGGCGGCGCTGTAGGCGGTGAGGGTCAGGCCGGGCAGGGCCGGCAGTTCCATGGCGTCGAAGTCCAGGGTGAGGGCGCCGACGGCCGGGTGGCGGAAGGATTTGCGGCCGGTGTGGTGCAGGCGCACGTTGTGCTTGGCCCACGCGGTGCGGAACTCCTCGCTGCGGGTGACGAGTTCGCCGATGAGCCCGGTCAGGCCGCTGTCGTGCGGGGCGCGTCCGGCCTCGGTGCGCAACAGGGACACGGTGGTGTTCACCGACTCCTCCCAGTCCGGGAAGAAGTCCCGGCCGCGTGGGTGGAGGAACTGGAAACGGGCGATGTTGACCGACTCGGTGGTGCTGTCGGGGAACAGGGGGGAGTACAGCGCGCGGCCCAGGCGATTGGTGGCCAGGATGTCCAGGCGGCCGTTGCGCAGGAAGGCGGGGGAGTCGGTCATGGACTTGAGGACACGCAGGACGCTGTCCGGCAGCGGGCCACTGCGTCTGGTACGGCGGACCGGACGTCTGGCGGCGGCGCGGGCCAGGTCGTTCAGGTGGGCGCGTTCGGCCTCGTCGAGCTGGAGGGCGTTCGCGACGGCGCCGAGGACTTCCTCCGAGGCTCCGGCGAGGTGGCCGCGTTCCAGGCGGACGTAGTAGTCGACGCTGACACCCGCGAGCAGGGCGACTTCCTCCCTGCGCAGCCCCGGCACGCGCCGGTTGCCGCCGTAAGCGGGCAGGCCCGCCTGCTGCGGGGTGATCCTGGCGCGGCGGGAGGCCAGGAACTCGCGGACATCGCTCTCGGGACTCACGATGCTCAGGCTATGCCGGATGCCGCAGGGGAGGGGGGTCCTGTGAGTACCTGGAACAGCAGACCCTTCCCCGCCTCACCGGCCCGCGGTTTCCTCGATGACGGCGGCTGCTCCGGGAAGACCGCCGACGAGCCCGAGGCGAGCGCGTCTCCCTCCGGTCACCGAGCGGCCGCCCCTCTGCCGGGCCCGGGCCTCACCCGCGCCGGCGCCGCCCGAACCATCCTCGAACCCGTACCCCAGAGAGGGACCCCCATGGAATTCGTCACACGGCAGGCCACGGTCAAGGCACCGGCGGCCTGGTTCACCGGCGACGTCTGGTTCGACGTGCTCTACGCGGGACAGGAGCCGTCGCGGATGCGCGCCAACCTGGTCCGCTTCTCCCCGGGCGCCCGTACCCACTGGCACTCCCACGTACTGGGCCAGACCCTGCACGTCGTCTCCGGCACCGCCCTGATCGGCACCCGCGACGGGACCGTCTTCGAAGCACACCCCGGCGAGACCGTCACCTGCCCCCCGGACGAGGAGCACTGGCACGGCGCCACCGCCGACCGCTTCATGGAGCACATCGCGATGTGGGAGGGCAAGGGCGACGGCAGCGAGGAGACGACCTGGAACGAGCCCGTCACCGACGAGCAGTACACCCGTCCCCGCAGCCGCTGACCCCGCGCCGAACCGGAAGGATCTCCGATGACCGACCAGCCCCGGCAGATCGGCGGCGGACGCCGTACCGTCGGTGACTTCGCCCCCAAGCTCGCCGAACTCACCGACGACGTCCTGTTCGAGGACGTCTGGAACCGCCCCGAGCTGGCCGCCCGCGACCGCAGCCTGATCACCGTCGCCGCGCTCGTCGCCGGCGGTGACGCCGACCAGCTCCGCTTCCACCTCGGACGCGCGAAGGAGAACGGCGTCACCGAGACCGAACTCATCGAGGCGATCACCCACCTCGCCTTCTACGCCGGCTGGCCCAAGGCCATGACGGCGATCACGGCCGCGAAGCAGGTCTTCGCAGCCTGAACACCGGGGGAGGAGCCGGCCAGGGCTCCTCGGGCCGGCAGCGTGTCCGCACACGGACCCGGCACCCGGACGAGCCGGGGGCCGGCCCGGACGGAAGGAGGCATTCCATGCGAGGAGCAGTCCGGCGCGATGCCGAAGGGGCTCTCACACTCCCAGCGGTGGTGTCCGCCCGGACATCACGCGTGCGACAGGGGGCGCGCCCGTGAGCCGGATCCTGGTCACCGGCTCCGCGGACGGCCTGGGACGTGCCGCCGCCGACGCGCTGTCGTCCGCCGGACACCAGGTCGTGGTGCACGCCCGCGACGAGGAGCGCGCGGTGGCCCTCGACCCGCTGGCCGCCCGCGGGGCGCACCTCGTGGCCGGCGACCTCACCGACCGCGACGCCGTACGGCGCATCGCCGCCGAACTGGACGACGCCGAACCGCTCGACGCGGTCGTCCACAACGCCGGCGTCTGGAGCGGGCCGGCCGTCATGCCGGTCAACATCGTCGCCCCGTACCTGCTCACGGCCCTGCTCCGCGCCCCACGGCGCCTGGTGTACCTCAGCAGCGACTCGCACTTCGGCGGGCGGCCCTCGCTCGACGGGGTCGACTGGCGGGGGCGGGGCCCGGGGTCGTACGCCGACAGCAAGCTGTTCGTCACGACGCTCGCGGCCGCGACGTGCTCAGCAATGCGGTGGACCCTGGCTGGGTGCCGACGAGGATGGGCGGCCCCCACGCACCGGACGACCTCGAACTCGGCCATCGGACGCAGGAGTGGCTGGCGGTGAGCGACGACCCCGAGGCACTGACCAGCGGCGGGTACTGGTACCACCGCCGACGGCAGGAGCCGCACCGCGCGGTCCACGACGAGGCGTTCCAGGACCGTCTGCTGTCGGCCCTGGCGCGGGAGACCGGTACCGCGCTCTAGGCGGGGAGGGCGAACCTCCCCACGCCTCCCGCACGGAGCGAGGCCGGGAGGCCGTCGTCCCCGTCGCCGCCGTCAACGAGTGGGGGTGACGTACTGGTCCGACGACAACTCGAACACCCTCACCCGCCGACCGCCGGCGGGATGGACGGTCTCACGGACCGGACGCATGCCCAGTTTCGTCATGATCCGTTCGGAGGCGTCGTTGCCCACCTGAGCGATGCTGACGATCCGCTCCAGCCCCCGTTCCTCGAACCCGAACCGTACGGCGGCCATGGCCGCCTCGGTGGCCAGGCCCTGCCCCCAGTGGGAACGTCCCAGCCGCCAGCCGACCTCGACCGCCGGCAGCACCTCCGGCAGGAAGTGCGGCACCGAAAGACCGGTGAACCCGGCCAGCTCTCCAGTGGAGCGGATCTCCACGGCGAACAGGCCGAAGCCCCGTGACTCCCACTCGCTCTCCCACGCCTGGATCCCGCCGCGGGTCTGCTGTTCGTCACGGACGCTGCCGTCACGGATCCACCGCATGACCTCGGGGTCGGCATGGATGGCGGCCATGGGCGCGACGTCTTCCTCGCGCCAGCGACGCAGGATCAACCGCGGAGTCTCAAGCGTGACCATCCCTTCATCCTGGATCACGGAACGGGCTGTCCGCCATCCTCACCAGGCACTTCCGGTACACGCCGACCGTGTTCAGGACGTCGCCGGGGCGGTCCGTCGCCGACCCGCCTCGCGGTGCCGCCGTGTGGGCGAAGCGACCCCCGCTGTTATTCAATGAGGTGTGCGGCCGGGGCTCTCGGGACCCCGTCGCACGGGTCCGAGTACGGCCCCGGCGCTGCGCCGGGGATTGCGGAGAGAGCTGCATGGACTCCACACCCTCCCCATCGTCCTCTTCCGCGTTCGACCTGGTCAGCAGGGCCTTGGGGCGCTACATCCCGCGCGGCGGAGCGGCAGGGGCCGCCCGTCCCGCCGACGCGCGGGGCGACCGCACCACGCGCCGGCGGCCACCCGAGGACCCGGCGACCGGCCGGCAGGAGCAGATTCTCGGCGCGGTCAACCTGGACCGGGATCTGGTCATCACCCGCTGCAATCTGGACGCCCCGGTGTTCGCGGGTCTGGAAGCCGTGGCCGGGAGGCCCTTCGTCGGTCTCCTGCCCCCCGGGGACGTACCGACGGTCACCCGGCGGTTGCGGCAGGTCCTGGAGACCGGTGAGGCGCACGTGGCCCGGATCCAGCGCCTGCGGCGCGGCGACGGGTCGGAGCTGGTCGTGTCGATGAGCATCCTGCCCGCGGCGGCGCCCGAGGAGGGCCTGACCGTCTCCCTGATCGCGATGGCCAGGAGACTGCACCTGTACGCCGCCGAGACCGCGATCGGCACCTCGCTGGACATCGGTGAGACCGCGCAGTCGCTGGCGGAGTCCCTGCTGGCCTGGGGGGACGTGGCCGCCGTCGACCTCGACTTCGCCGTGTGGACGGGCGAGGGGGTCACCGGCCGCTCGAAGGGGCGCATCCGGCTGCGGCGGGCGGCCCTGGTGCCGGACCGGGCGTGGCCCGAGGGCTATGTGACTCCGGGGGAGGACCTCCCCGGCGACGCGAGCCGCCTGCTGGCGCAGGCCGTACTGCGCGACGACGCCCCGCAGACCATCGTCATACCCGACCGGGAGGCCGTCGAGCGGGTGCTCGGCAGTCCACGCGTCGTGCGGGCCCTCGTACCCGGTGACCGGTCGGCGGGTGTGGCGTGCGTCCCGCTGGTCCTGGACGGCACGCCGCCCGTCGTACTGGGCGTGGCGGAGGTCTGGCGGCGGGCGGACTCCCCGTTCCGCGACAGCGAGCTGCTCGACCTGCAGGAACTGGTCGCCAGGACCGCCCACCACGTCGACCTGGCTCGCCAGCACCAGCGCGAGCACACCCAGGTGCTGGCCCTGCAGCGCCGGCTCCTGCCCCGGACCGGTGGCGACACGATCGAGATAGCGAGCGTCTACCAGCCCGCCACCCCCGACAGCGCGGGCGTCGGCGGTGACTGGGTGAACAGCTTCCCGCTGCCGGACGGCCGCACCGCACTCGTCGTCGGCGACGTCGTCGGGCACGGTCTGGGAGCCGCGGCCACCATGGGTCAGCTGAGCATGGAGGCCCGCGCGCTGCTGTCCGCCGGACTCGCGCCGGACGAGGTACTGGAGCACCTGGACGAGACCGTCTCCCTGCTGGACGACGCCGGTTCCGGGCTGACGGCCGGTTACAGCGCCCTCGGCTCGACCTGCTGCATCGCCCTCTACGACCCGGTCAGCCACCGGGTGACCCTGTCCAGCGCGGGCCACCTCCCACCGGTCCTGGTCTCCCCGGACGGGCACGCGGGCCCGCTGGAGATCCGCACGCACCCCGGCCTCGGCGCCGAGTTCGCTCTGCGGGAACCGTTCGACGTGCACACGTTCAGCGCACCGCCGGGTTCCCTGCTCGCCCTCTACACCGACGGCCTGGTGGAGGATCCGGCCGTGCCGATCGACGAGGGCATCGCCAGGCTGGCGGAGGCCGTGTCCACCGTGCACCCCTGGGACGCCCTCCAGCGGGCGGCACGGCACGTCGTCTCCACGCTGGCACCCGCTCGCCAGCGCGACGACGTGACCCTGCTCCTGGCACGGATGATCGGCTACCGCAAGGGGGACACCGCGACCTGGCGGCTGCCCGCCCGGGACGACGCCCCCGCTCGTGCCCGCGCGCAGGTCTCCGTGCTGCTGCGGCAGTGGCGCACGAAGGCCGACACCCGCGACGACGTGGTCCTGCTGATCAGCGAGCTGGTCACGAACGCCGTGCGCTTCGCCACCGGTCCCATCACGGTACGGCTGATCAGGTCCGGTCCCGGCCTGCTGTGCGAGGTGGGCGACACCGGCAGCGGCAGGCCACGTCTGAGGCGGGGCGGCCTGCTCGACGACGGCGGGCGTGGCCTGCACATCGCGCACAGGCTCACCACCCGGTGGGGGGTCCGGTGGACGGACACCGGCAAGGTGGTCTGGGCGGAGGTCGCGAGGTGACGCGGCCACGGGGGCCAGGTGCCTGCCGGTACCTGGCCGGTGCCCGGGCCTGGTACCGGCACCGGGGGCTGGTACCGGCACCGGTACCGGTGGGGCGTACTACAGCCACTCCCCTTCCAGGGCGGTGGCGGTGAGGCCCGGCGCCGCCGCGTAGAGAACGGCGCGGCTGCCCGGCTTCTGCCCGGCGTCATGCGCCCGCCGCAGGATGTCGAACACGGCGGCGCCCCCGCGGTTTCCGGTGGTGTAGCTGTCCCGGCTGTGGTCCAGCAGCCCCGACGGCCAGGCGTCCGGCATCGTCTGCTCCATGTACTCCAGCACCCGGGTGCCGCCGGGGTGCGCGAGCAGCACGTCGGGGTGCCAGGCGTCGGGGTGGTCCTGGTACCGGACGCGCAGCCACTCCCACATCGCGGTGACCGTCTCCTGTACGGCGCGCGGCCCGCGCCGGTCCATCACGAAGTGGGTGCCGTCCGCACGCGTCTCCAGGCGGTGCAGGTCCTGGGTGCCGGGCAGGGTGTGATGCCAGGCGGCGTCCAGGCGCAGCACCGACTCGCGCCGGGGGCGGCCCGTGACGACCGCGGCGACCGCGGTGTCCGCGAACAGCAGCCGGACGATCAGCGACTCGAGGGTGTCGTCCGCGGGCTGGTAGGTCGTGCTCAGCGCCTCCGAGATGACGACCAGGACCACGCGGTCGGGGTCCGCCGCCACGAGGTCCGCGGCCAGCGCCAGGGAGCGGGTCCCGGCGATGCACGCCCACTGCGTGGCCGGCAGCAGCATCACGTCGTCGCGCAGGGGGAGCTTGTTGGCCAGGGCTATGTCCAGACCCGGCAGCGCCGGGGTGGTGGAGTGGCTGGTGATCAGGCAGTCGATGTCCGCGGTGTCCAGCCCGGCGATCTGCAGGGCCCCGCGTGCCGCGCGCTCTCCGTAGGACTGTACGGCCTGCCAGGCCGGCCCGGTGCGCTCCTGGACGGTCTGCGGCGTGGGCAGCGCCTCGAGCGCGGCGATCACGCGGTCCACGTCCTGCTGGGTGAACCCGTCACGTGCCAGTGCCTCTTGGGCCGGCTCGACGCCGACGGCCCGCAGGCCGCCGCCCTTGCCGGGCGCGACGGCGGTCTCCAGCGGCAGCATCCACCCACGGGTCTCGATACCCGTACTGGCCGCGATGCCGTCGATCCGCTGCGCCCACGCGGCGTGCGGGTGCCGGTCGCGCACCTCCGCCACGATCTGGCTGGTCTTCACGGGGTGCTCGCCGTGTATCACGGCAGGAGGACAGAGGTAAGCGGCCATGGTGCACCTTCCCGGCGGAACAGGGGAAATGGGAGGAAAAGGGATATCTGGTGAATGGTGTGGCATGAGCCACTTTGCGGCTTCATGCCCAAGAGGATGCCGATAAGCTCCACTTGGGAGTCGGTATCCGTTTCGAGCATGGACGCTAAAGGGACATTTCCGCTGTGATGCAGACAACTTAGGCAGCTTCGAAAGTGCGTGACACGGCACACACATCGCTGCATCGAGTGACCGCGGGAGTGGCTCCCAGCCGGGCCTGGGCAAGCACGTCCTCGCGCGGGGGAATTGAGCACCCGTCGGTGACACGCAACGGTGACTGTGCGTTATGGGAGCGGATGCGCTCCTTCTTCCGGCGGCGGGGGCAGGTGCTCAGTCGAACCGGATGTGCCTGATCCCTGTCCAGGCCCGCCGCGCACGTCCGCGCAGTGCTCCGTCCCTGTTCGGGGCGAGTGCCAGGCCGGCGGCAGCGGCGATGTGCTCGGCGACCTGGGGCACGGTGAGGTGGTCGGTCCAGACCTGCTCCCCGAACTCCTGGGCACGCAGGCGCTCCAGACACAGGTCGAGCCGGGACACGGCGAAACTCTCGCGACGCAGGGGAGCGTCCTTGCCGGCGACGAACCGGACGACGTGTCCGAAGCCGCGCTCGCGCAGCCGGCGCAGCACCGTCTCACGCTCGGCCAGCAGGGCGAAGTGCCGCACATCATGGCCGCGCTCGCGCAGGCGACCTACGGTCTCGCGGAAGTACGCCGGCTCCACGACCGTCATGGGCACGATCACCGTCCCCTCGTACGTGCTCAGGACGTGATCAAGCACGCCGACCACCCCCAGCCGCCAGGCGGCGAGGTCCTGGAAGTCGCCGCGCAAGGACGGGGGCATCATGCGGTGCAGACCGAAGCCCACGTGTTCGGGATCGCAGACGACGCTGTCCGCGAGCCGGCGTCGGAGTTCGTACGCGGTCTGCGTCTTGCCGCCACCGAAGGGACCGTTGATCCACAGGAGCATGCACGCGACCCTACGGGGGCCGGGGCGGTTGCCGGCCGCGCCGGGTTCGTACCCGGCCTATCGCGCCCTCACGAACCGTGCCCGCTCGGCCCGCACCAGGCGCTCCGTCGCATAGCGCACGGTGACGCGCGGCAGCTCGTCCAGGTGCCGTGCGAGGAAGGCCACCATGAGCGGTTCGTCCCGGCGGCCGATCTCCCGCAGCATCCAGCCGAGCGCCTTGTGGATCAGAGGTTCCGGATCCTGGCGCAACGTCAGGACCAGGCCGAGCGTCGGCTCGAAGCGGCCCGCGCGGATCAGCGCCAGCGTGGCGAGCACCGCGATCCGGCGGTCCCACAGCCGCGCCGACGCGGCGAGTTCGTCCAGGACGCGCAGGTCACCCTCCAGCAGCCACGGCCCGAGTACGACGTGCGCGGAACCGTCGACGAGGTCCCAGTTGTCCACGCACTCGGTGCGCGCCAGATAGAAGTCGGCCAGCGCCTCGCGGTCTGCGCCGCTCGCCGTGCGCACCCGCTCGGCCAGGACCAGCAGCCCGGCGAAGCGCTCCTCGTGGACACGGCCGCGCAGCAGTACGTCCACGTCGTCGAGGGACAGCTCGCGGTAGGCACGCGCCAGCTTGCGCAGCACCGGCACGCGCACGCCGAGCAGTTCGTCGTCCTCCGCGGGGCTGAGCACCCGCTCCAGTTGCGCCCGTACGGCCGGCTCCGCCAGATTCCGCAACTCGGCCCGCAGGTCCTCGAGCGAAGTGAACGTCATGACGGCGGACGTTAGCGCAGACGCCCCGTGCACGCCGCGGACGGGCCACGCCGGGTGCCCGCGCACCGCAGGAGAAGCCCTTCCCATGTGTGATCGACGGCCATCCGGCCAGCGGACGGTCGTCCTCGGTGACCGCGTCCAGGATGCCTCCGTACGCGACGAACGCGGTGGACACGGCGGCGGGAGACCGGCTCCAGCGTTCCGAGGCCGGGGCGGCGGGGCCCGGCGTCCGCGGTGGTGTCTTCCGCGGCGCCGTCCTCCGTGGCCTCCGCGTGCCGCATCCGGGTGACCCGCGTCCGTTCGGGCACTCCGGCGGGAAGAGAGGCAGAGCACGTGCACCCACAGCACGGCGCACAGCAGGGAAGGAGCCGTCGTGTTCGAGGCGGACGTGGCCGTTCTGGGCGGCGGAGCCGCAGGACTGTCCCTGGCCCACCGTCTGGCCGGGCCCGCGCGGGGACTGCGGACGCCGTCCGTCGTGCTGGTGGACGCGCCGCCGGGCCCACTGCGCCCACCGCGCCGCACCTGGTGCTTCTGGGAACCGGGCCCGGGGCGCTTCGACGGCGCGCTGACGGCCTCCTGGGGGCACCTGCGCGTACGGCCCCCCACGGGCGACCCGATCGAGGGGGACCTCGCGCCGCTGCGGTACAAGATGATCCGGTCCGACGACTTCGAGGGCCTGGTCGGGCGGGACCTGGCGCGCAGCCCGAACGTGCGGAGGCTGGAGGCCACCGTCGAGACGGTGGAGGACGTCGAGGGCGGAGCCCGCGTCCAGGTGCGGAGCGCCGGCGGCGAAGCCCGGGTGCTCACCGCCCGCTGGGTGTTCGACTCCCGGCCGCCCGGCAGCCTGCCCGCCGCCCGCACCACCCTGCTCCAGCACTTCCACGGCTGGTTCGTCCGCACCGCACGCCCGGTCTTCGACCCCGGCACCGTCGACCTCATGGACTTCCGCACCCCGCAGCCCGCCGACGGCCTGTCGTTCGGCTACGTCCTGCCCGTCGGACCGCACGAAGCCCTCGTCGAGTACACGGAGTTCTCATCCCGGCCACTCACCGACGGCGAGTACGAGGCGGCGGTGCGCCACTACGCCGACGACGTGCTGCGCCTCGGCGACGCACAGGTCCTGTCCACCGAGACCGGCGTCATCCCGATGACGGACGCGCCGATGCCCCGGCAGGCCGGGGCCCGCGTGTTCCGCATCGGTGCCGCCGGCGGCGCCACCCGCCCGGCCACCGGCTACACCTTCGCCGGTCTGCAACGTCAGACACGGGCCGTCGCCGCAGCCCTGCGCCGCGGACGGCGGCCGGCGCCGCCTCCCGCCCACTCCGCCAGGTCCCGCGCCATGGACGCCGTCCTCCTGCGCGCCCTGGCCAGCGGCCGGGTCGACGGCCCCGCGCTGTTCTGCGGCTTGTTCGCCCACGTACCCGCCCCCCGGCTGCTGCGCTTCCTCGACGGACGCACCTGTCTGCGCGAGGACCTCGCCATCGGCCTGCGCACCCCGATCGGCCCGATGCTCCGCTCGGCGCTCGAACTGCCCCTCCTGCCCCGCCGCCCGTTCGACTGAGCCGCCCGTCCCGCTCCACCGCCCCGCCCGGCCGATCACCCGCCACCGCACCGACCTGGAGACCGCATGACGCTGCTGCGCGACGAGGACCTCACCGCCGCCTTCGACCACGCCGCCCGCGGCTACGACGGGCTGGTGGCCGCCAACCCCGGCTACCACGCCCATCTGAGGCGCTCGGTACGCCGTCTCGGCCTGCCCGGGTCCGCGGCGGGCCTGCGCCTGCTGGACCTGGGCTGCGGCACGGGCGCCTCGACGGCCGCGCTCCGCGCCGTCCTGCCGGCCGCGCACATCACCGCCGTCGACGCCTCCGCCGGCATGCTGCGGCGGGCCGCCGCCAAGCCCTGGGCGGACGGGGTGACCTTCGTGCGGGCACCGGCGGAACGGCTGGCCGAGGCGGGCGTGACCGGGCCGTTCGACGCGGTCTTCGCCGCCTACCTGCTGCGCAACGTGTCCGATCCCGACGCCGTCCTCACCGCCGTGCGGGACCTGCTCGTGCCCGGCGGCCGGCTCGGCGTGCACGAGTACGCCCTCAGCGGCCGCCGCGTCGACCGAACGGTGTGGAGCCTGGTCTGCCGCGGCCTCGTGCAGCCCGTGGCGTCCGTCCTCGGGGACGGCGGGCTGTACCGCCATCTGTGGCGCAGCGTCGTCGAGTTCGACACCGTCGACCGCCTGGCCGCCCGCGTCCGCGCGGCCGGCTTCGAGCGGGTCCGGGCGCTGCCCCTGCCGGGCTGGCAGACCGGCATCACCCACACCGTCGTCGCCCGGCGCGCGGAGAGCGCGCGATGACCGCGGCGGAGCAGACGGCGGCCGCGGCCGAGCAGACGGCAGCCGCGGCAGAGCGGCCGGACGGCGATCGTCCCGGACGGGACCGGCGGGCCCGGATGCTGCCGGCGCCGCCCGGCGCACGGCGCGTCGGCGGGGCCCGCCCCAGCGCGGCCGTCGTCGGCGGCGGCATCGCCGGTCTCGCCGCCGCCACGGCGCTCGCCGAACGCGGGGTGGCCGTGACGCTGTACGAGCGGCAGCCGTACCTCGGCGGGCGCGCCGGGGGCTGGCCGACCACCCTGCGGGACGGCACCCGGGTGACCATGAGCCGGGGCTTCCACGCCTTCTTCCGCCAGTACTACAACCTGCGCGGGCTGCTCCGCCGTACCGACCCCGGCCTGCGGCGGCTGACCGGTCTGCCCGACTACCCGCTGCTGCACGCCGGCGGAACGCGCGACAGCTTCCGCCGCGTCCCGCGCACCCCGCCGTGGAGCGCGCTCGGCTTCGCCGCGCTCAGCCCCACCTTCACCCTGCGGGACATGTGCCGCATGAACCCGGTCGCGGCCCTGCCGCTGCTGGACGTCCGCGTCCCCGAGATCTACGACCGGCTGGACCACGTCAGCGCCCACGCGTTCCTCGACGCCGTCCGCTTCCCCGAGAAGGCCCGGCACCTCGCCTTCGAGGTGTTCTCCCGCAGCTTCTTCGCCGACCCCCGCCAGCTCTCGGCGGCCGAGATGGCGCTGATGTTCCACGTCTACTTCCTCGGCTCGGCCGAGGGCCTGCTGTTCGACGTGCCGCGCGCACCCTTCCCGGCCGCCCTGTGGGAGCCCCTGGCCGGTCACCTGCGGCGGCACGGCGCCGAGGTGCGCACCGCCACGGCCGTCGAACACATCACGCCGGGGCGCAGCGGCGGTCACCAGGTCGTCACGGACCGGGACGAGCGGCACCACGACGCCGTCGTCCTCGCCCTGGACACCGCCGGCCTGCGCCGCCTCGTCGCCCGGTCGGACCTGCTGGGCGACGCCTCGTGGCGCGAGCGGATCGCACGGCTGCGCAACGCCCCGCCGTTCCTGGTGACCAGGCTGTGGCTGGACCGTCCCGTGGCACCGGGCCGTCCGGGCTTCCTGGGCACCGGCGGATTCGGGAGCCTGGACAACGTCAGTGTCCTGGAGCGCTGGGAGGACGAGGCCGCCCACTGGGCCGCACGCACCGGGGGGTCCGTGGTGGAACTGCACGCCTACGCCGTCCCGGACGGCGCCGCCCGGGACGTCGAGGAGAAGCGCCTGATCGAACAGATGCACCGCGTCTATCCGGAGACGCGCGACGCGACGATCGTCGACGCCCGACACGAATGGCGCGACGACTGCCCGCTGTTCCCGGTGGGCGGGCACGGCGACCGGCCGGCCGTGCGCACCCCGGATCCCCACCTCGTGGTGGCCGGCGACCTCGTCCGCACCGGCCTGCCCGTGGCGCTCATGGAACGGGCCGCGACGACCGGCTTCCTCGCGGCCAACGCCCTGCTGGAGCAGTGGGGCGTGCGGGGAGTGACCCTGTGGACGGTTCCACGGCACGGCCGGAGCGCCCTGCTGCGGGGCCTGGCCGGCGCCGCCGCCCGTGGCTCCGGCACGCGGTGAACGCCCGTCCGCGCGTGGCGATCCCGGGGAACGCGCGGCCACACGACGCACGACGGCTCCTCACCCGTCCGGCCCACGCCGCACGCGGTCACCCGGCGCGACGGGAAGGGATGCGGGGACCGACAGAGCCACAGCACCCAGGGAGTGCCATGAACGAGTACCAGGGCGGGTCCGAGCACCGGTACCACCGCCCGGAAGGTGTCGACGACCTGACCGTCGAAGCCCTCGGATCGCTGTCGAAGGCCCTGGAGACCACGGAACGCGCCCGCGGCCACCTGTACAGCTTCCACCAGCTGACCGGTGGAGCCGACCGCGAACTGGAGCGAGCGGTAGGGCTGTTGCGCGATGCCGGGCACACCGAGTGGGCGGCGAAGGCCGAGGCGGAGATCCTGGGCCGCGACGTCATCCCCGGTCACTGGACCTTCCAGATCATCGAGGCCTACAACGACACCTACTACGGGCCGTTCCGGGAACTGGAACGCGGCGTGGTCAACGCACTCGCCCAGGGCCGGGACCACCTGTACGAGGCGGAGATGAAGGAGGCGCGCCGCACCCTCGGGCACCCCGGCCACAGGGCGAGCCCCCCGGCCGCCGACGGCTGACCGCCCCTCGCCCCGCCGGGCCCGGCGGCACACCTCCGAGTGACCCCAAACCACCCGAACTCCCGCTCCCGCCCCACCACTTCCAGGACGGCGACCATGCAGACGTTCCTGCCCGATGCCGACTTCCGGCGCTCCGCCCTGCTCCTGGACCGGCGCCGCCTGGGCAAGCAGCGGGTCGAGGCACTCCAGGTCCTGCGCGGCCTGACCGTTCCCGGATACGGCTGGCGCAGGCACCCGGCCGTGCGCATGTGGAACGGCTACGAGGAGGCCCTGGTCCGCTACGGGCTCGAAGTCTGCCGGGTCTGGCGCGAGCAGGGCCACCAGGACAGCTGTGCCGCGTCACTGATCGCCGGATACGCCGCGGGCCGTCCTGGCGCACACGTGCGCGACCAGCCCGCTCTCGCCGCCGCGGGCGAACTCCCGCCGTGGCTCGGTGACGAGGCCTTCCACCGCAGCCACCAGTCAGCGCTCGTCCGCAAGGACCGGGACACGTACGCGCCCGTGTTCCCCGGCGTACCGGACGACCTGCCCTACGTGTGGCCGTCCTCCGACCGGGAGGGGACGACCGCCTGACCGGTGCGCCGGACGACGTGGCGGGAGCAGACGGCGGGGCCGCCGGCGCAGGGGCACGGCTGGGGGTTTTCCGAAGGCCCCGCCCGCCCTACGACGCCCTGCGGGGCTCCCACGAGTCGTACTTCACGACCGACGGGGCCTAGGGGTCGCGGACCGCCCGGTCCGTGTGCCCCGGTCTCCGGCCATCGTCGGGACGGTCAGACGCCCGAACCCGAACGGCGGGTCCGCAGCTTGCCGATGAGACGCTGGGCCTGGGCTCGACGGCGCGGATCGGCGGCGGTACGGCGCACTTGGTCGATCGTGCGCCGGCCCTGCGGGCTGTTGGCGAACTGCTTGAGTCGTTGGAGAACTCCTGACATGACACTCCTCTCGCCGGGGGTGCCCTGCTCTCGTCGGGCCCCACGGGGTTCGGCTACCCGGAAACCGGTGGTCCAGCCTCCGGCGGCCGGGGACGCGGCTGTTATCGCGTCGAATGGGCGGTGCCGGTGCGGACATCGCCGCCCCGCGCCCTGAGAGGCGCGCCGGCTTCGGTGAGCACGCGGTGCACGAAGCCGTACGACCGGCCATGAGCCTCGGCTATGGCGCGGATCGACCGCCCCTCCCGGTACTCCTTGGTGAAGGCGTCGGCCAACTCCTTGCGCGCGCTGCCCGTTATCCACTTGCCCTTGTGCACAGAGAATCTCCTCCCGCATCGCCGAAACGTGATCACCGGTTTCCCGCGTCGACGCGACCCATGCGGGACGAACGGTCACAGGGTCTGTCCGGGCCCTCCCCGGACGCTGGACCACAGCATCGACTCGGTCACGGCTCCTCCATCGGCCGCGCGGCCGCCCGGGCCCGTCACGGCGGTGGCAGACGGTCGCCAAGGGGCCTTCGCCGACCGGATCCTCCAGGACCGCGATCAGGAGCACGAACCAGTCGTGCACCGTGTCGCCGTCCCACACGGCCTCGATCGCGGCCAGGCGGCCCGGCAGGGCCGCGGAACGGGCGGCGAGCGAGGGGACGTCGAGCGGACCCTCGGCCGGCCGGGGCCTACGGCGACGTGGTCCAGCGAGGAGCCGTCCGGGCCCAGGCGGTGTCCCACGCGGCGAGGTTGCGGCGCTGGATGACGAGGCAGGCGGCACCGTAGGCGGCGGCCGCCGC
Source organism: Streptomyces sp. NPDC047841 (assembly GCF_040704085.1). NCBI lineage: Bacteria > Bacillati > Actinomycetota > Actinomycetes > Kitasatosporales > Streptomycetaceae > Streptomyces > Streptomyces sp. NPDC047841. The sequence continues at coordinate 103,741 of NZ_JBEYRP010000017.1, read as the reverse complement.
GGCGTGGACGCCCAGGGTGGCGATGATGCCTGATCCCATGGCGCGGCTGCGGACCTCACGGGGGCTCATCGGTGGGCCGGTGATCGTGCCGTCGGTGCCGACCCAGACGCGGACCACGCTGCCCCGGGGCAGCGCGGGCTCGACGTCGGCGGTGGCCGTGCGGGTGCGCCCGTGCGGGTCGGTGAAGCGGACCTCGGCCGGGTAGCGCGTCTTCCTGGCCTGGGCCGACCCGGGTTCGGGGTGGTGCCGGGAGTCCTCCAGGAGGACGGCGGTGGTCTGGTGACGGGTGGCGGCCTGGTGCTGGGCGGCGCGGGCGTAGTGGCGGTGGGCGGCGTCGCCGACGAGGACCATGGCGGCAGGGGTGGCCGCCAGCGCGGCCAGCAGCAGGCACAGACGGGCCCACGCCCGGACCAGATGGCTGCGGCGGCACAGGGGGTTCCGTCTCAGGCGCCGGAGCGCGAGTCCGGGCGAGTCCTCGGGAGGGGGCGGATTGCGGCCGGGCACGTGTCCTCCTTCCGGCGTGGACGCAGTGGACGGGGCACCCGGGGAACCGGGGCACGGGCGCTGCCCGGCAGTGTGTCTCGCGGTTGGTCCCGAGTTCTCGCCGATCGCCCCCGGGGCCACGGGACTCGGCACGTACGTCCGCCACCTCGCCGTCGGTCACCGGCGCGCCGAGCCGACCCCCTCCTCCGCCTTACGACCGCACGCGTCGGACCCCGCGCGCCACGGTCTAGCGGGGGCGGACAGGCGGGAGAACGCCGGACGCGGAGGGGTGGGTGTGGGCGGCTTGCAGGAGCTTGGCGGCGCCGCGAACCGCCGCGGTGTGCGGGGCCGTGACCACGTGCAGCGGCATGTGCAACCGCTCGGTGAGACGGCGGGTGATCCCGGGACGCAAGGCACCTCCACCGGCCAGCAGGACGCCGCGGTGCGCCGCGTCGGCGGCGAGCGAGGTGCGGTCCTGCCGGAGCATCGCGGTCAGCATCGAGGCCACCGCACCGGCGATCTCCTCGGGTGTGGTCGTGTCGTCCAGATCGCCGGTGCCCAGGGCGGTGCGGCGCGCGTCGGTGATGTCACCGTCGGCCAGCAGCACCACCTCGGTGAGATGGGCGCCGATGTCCACCACCATCAGCGGACGGGACATGTCCGCGCCGGCCGCCACGGCGATGGCCCGGGCGCTGGGCACGGTCAGGACGCTGCGCGGGCGCAGCACGTCGACCGCGCCGCGGGCGTGCGCGCGGTAGGCGACGCCGTCCAGGACGGGCGCGGTCACGATGACCATGGGGCGGGCGGAGCGCGGCAGGCGGTGGGCGAGCAGACGGTGGAGCATACGGGCGCACTCCGCGGTGTCGATGATGGTGCCGCGCTGGATGGGATGCACCGCGCCGGAGCCCGGGAAGGTCACGGAGGGCACGTCGACGACCACACCCTTTCCGGCGATCCAGGCGCGGGTGCGCACGCTTCCCATGTCCAGGGCGACGCCGCAGCAGCGCCGGCACAGCGGCCAGGGCAGGTGCCGGACGGCGGTGGTGCGGTCGTGGCCGGTGCCGGTCATGGGACCGCCCGCCTGACCTGCTGGCAGCGGACGCAGTAGCGGCACTGCGGCACGATCATCAGCCGCTCCCGGTCGACGGGGCGCCGGCACAGGTGGCAGGTGCCGTACGAGCCGTCGTCCATGCGCCGCAGGGCCGCCTCGACATCGGCGAGGACCATGCGGGCGGACGCGGTCAGCTTGACGCGTACCTCGATCTGCGCGGCGGCCTGCCGCTGCAGCCGGTCCTCGGCGCGTGAGGTGACCGGTCCGGCGAGCTGCAGCAGTTGCTCCTGGCGGAACAGGCGCTGCTCCTGGAGGTGCCGGCGCAGCGCGGCGAGGTCCTCGGCCGACAGGTGCGTCGTGCTCTGGCCGATCGTCTGGTGGTTCACCACTTCACCCCTTCGGGGGCAGGAGGCAGGAGGGCGGCGTGACGGGCGGTGGTCAGATGGCGCGGCGCTGGCAGGCGACGCAGTAGCGGGTGTAGGGCAGGATCTCCAGCCGTTCCGCGGGGATGGGCTTGGCACAGTCCTGGCAGGCGCCGTAGGAGCCGTCGTCGACGCGGGTGAAGGCATCCTCGATCTCCTTCAGGACCCGCTTCATGGCGGACTTCTGCTCGGACAGCAGGTACGCGTCCGTGGTCTGCACGGTCTCGTCGAGCGCCTGGAGCTGGGCCAGCCGCGAGACACGGGCGTGTTCCAGGTGCCGTCGGGCCTCGTCCGGGTGGGGTTCGGCCCGGGTGACGTCGAGTGACATGGTCGGTTCCTTTCGCGGCGGCCCACGGCCCGGCGGCGTCGCCGAGCCGCACGCTCGTCGTCGGCGGTGATCGTGTGCCTCCCACCATGGCCGGGCCTGCGGCGGACACCTATCGGGCGCGGAACCCATCTACGCGGGGGCGCGGGACCCATACGGGAGGGCCATGGGTGGTGCGCGCCCCGTGAAATGGGCTCCGAGCCCCATCGACGCGGCACACGCGACGGGGGGACGCTGGCGGCAGGCGCACCCGAGCGCCCCGGTACCGTGGACGCGGTGGGGCTGCGCGATGGCCGACAGTGGAGGTGGACCGAGGGTGTAGAAGGGGAGGCGTGGGGCCGGTGTCCTTGTTCTGGCGGATCTTCGCCCTGAACGCCGTCGTGCTGGGCACGGCGACCGCGCTGCTCCTGTGGGCCCCGGTGACCGTCTCCGTGCCGGTCCTGCTCACCGAGGCGGTCATCCTGGTCGGCGGAATGGCCGTGATGCTCGTCGCCAACGCCGTGCTGCTGCGGCTCGGACTGGCCCCGCTCGACCGGCTCACGAAGCTCATGACCACCGTCGACCTGCTGCGCCCCGGCCAGCGTCTGCCGGCTTCCGGGGGCGGCGAGGTCGCCGAGGTGATCCGCACGTTCAACGCCATGCTGGAGCGGCTGGAACACGAGAGGGCCACCAGCAGCGCCCGCGCCCTGCTGGCCCAGGAGGCCGAACGCCGCCGCATCGCCCAGGAGTTGCACGACGAGGTCGGCCAGAGCATGACCGCGATCCTGCTGGGACTGAAACGGGCCGCGGACGACGCACCGGCGGCGCTGCGGGAAGAGCTGCACGAGGCGCAGGAGATCACCCGGCAGAGCCTCGACGAGGTCCGTCGCCTGGTGCGCCGGCTGCGGCCCGGCGTGCTGGACGACCTGGGGCTGGTCAGTGCGCTGACCTCGCTCACCGAGGACTTCGCCACCCACACCGGGCTGCGGGTCGGCCGCCGGTTCGACGCCGACCTGCCCGCCCTCGCGCCGGAGACCGAACTGGTCCTCTACCGCGTGGCCCAGGAGTCGCTGACCAACGTCGCCCGGCACGCGGACGCCCAGCGGGTCACGGTCGCCCTGCGCCACGCCGACGACAGCGTGGTGCTGACGGTCACCGACGACGGCTCCGGCATCAAGGCCCCCCGCGAAGGCGCCGGCATCCGCGGCATGCGCGAGCGGTCCCTGCTCATCGGGGGGAGCCTCGAGATCACCCCGGCGCCCGGTACCGGCACCCGGGTCCAGCTCACCGCGTCCGTTCCCAGGAAGCAGCCCTGACCATGCCCGACGCCACGACGTCCCCGGCGGGGACACCGCCCCGGACGGCCTCCCGGAGCACGATCCGTATCCTGCTCGCCGACGACCACGCGCTGGTCCGGAGGGGTGTGCGGCTCATCCTCGACCAGGAACCGGACCTGGAGGTGGTCGCCGAGGCCAGCGACGGCGCCGAGGCCGTCGACCTGGCCCGCGCCCATGACGTCGACCTGGCCGTGCTGGACATCGCCATGCCGCGCATGACCGGCCTGCAGGCCGCCAGGGAACTGGCCGTCCTCAAGCCGGGCCTGCGCATCCTGATGCTCACCATGCACGACAACGAGCAGTACTTCTTCCAGGCCCTGAAGGCCGGCGCGAGCGGGTACGTGCTGAAGTCGGTCGCCGACCGGGACCTGGTCGCCGCGTGCCGGGCCGCGATGCGGGACGAACCGTTCCTGTACCCCGGCGCGGTCACCGCCCTGATCCGCAACTACCTGGACCGGGCCCGACGCGGCGAGGAAGCCCCCGACCAGGTCCTCACCCCCCGCGAGGAGGAGGTCCTGAAGCTGGTGGCCGAGGGGCACTCGTCGAAGGAGATCGCCGAGCTGCTGTTCATCAGCGTCAAGACGGTCCAGCGGCACCGCGCCAATCTGCTGCAGAAGCTCGGCCTGCGTGACCGCCTCGAACTCACCCGGTACGCCATCCGCGTCGGCCTGATCGAACCCTGACGTCCCGTCCGACCCCACCGGTGGCCGCCCGCCCCCGGACCCGGCACCCGCACACCACGACGAGAGGGGAGGGTCATGCTCCACGCCTCCCGCCGAGGAAACGCCCGGCCCTCCGCCGGAGCGGTCCTGGCGGCCGTCGTCCTGACACTGCTGACCACGGTGGGCTTGACCGGCCCCGCGGGCGCGGGCGGCGCTGCGGTGAGGGGTGGCCCTGCGATGACGGGCGGCACGGCGTTCGGGGGTGGCCCCGCGATGACGAACGGTGCCTCGACGGCGGGTGGCCCCGCGATGACGAGCGGTGCCTCGGCCTCGGGTGGCGCCGGGACGACGGGCGGCCCCGCGACCCCGTACGGTTCCGCAGCCATGGGCGGCCCCGCGGACACGGGCGACCCTGCCACCGCGTACGGCTCCTCAACCCCGGGCGACCCCCCGGCCACAGGCGACCCCGCGGCCACAGGCGGCCCCGCGCCCGCGGACGTCCCCCCGGTCGTGATCGCGGAAGCAGCGGGTCACCACCTGGACCCCGGGCCGCGTGCCGGCGACGGGTGTGACCCCTTCTGCATCGTCCGGGCGGCACCGCGTCAGGAGCAGCACGGCGAGCAGCCCGCTCCGCGTTGCCATCCCGGTGCCTGTCCCGAGGGCACGGACGTCGGTCCGCCCCGCCCGGCGCGGCACACGGAATCCACCCGGCACCTCCCCTCCTCGGGTCCTCACGCACCCCCTGACCGTGGCCGGGCGCCGCCGGTCGCCTCCGGCACCTGACACCCCTTTCCTTCCCCTCACCGCTCACCCCGCCCCCGGCCCGCGCCGTGGCCGTGGTGTGCCTGCCGGAGGCTCCCGTTGACCCGTTCCCAGCGCGTGAGGGCGTTGCTCGCCCTCACCGTGATCGCCGTATCGCTGTACATCGCCGTCACCGTGCCGGTCCGTCTCGGACTCGACCTGCGCGGCGGCACCCAGCTCGTGCTCCAGACCCGGTCCACCGCCACCACCGACGCCGACCGCGCGGCCACCGACCGCACCCTGGAGGTGCTGCGCGGCCGCATCGACGCGCTCGGCGTCGCCGAACCCACCCTCGTCCGCTCCGGCGACGACCGCATCCTCGTCGAACTGCCCGGTGTGCAGGACCCGAAGAAGGCCGCCGACGTCCTGGGCCGCACCGCGCAGCTCACCTTCCACCCCGTGCTCGGCACCGCTGCCGACGCCGACGACGACTCCCGTTCCCTGCCGGGGCGGTCCCGGGAATCCGTCCTGCCCGACGAGTCCGGTACGCCCCTGCGCCTCGGTGCCGCCGCCCTGACCGGCGCGCACGTCGAGGAAGCCGCCGCCCGCTTCGACCAGCAGGGCGGCGCCGGATGGCACGTCACCGTCGGCTTCGCCGGCGCCGGCCGCGACGGCTGGGCCCGGCTGACCGGTGAGGCCGCCTGCCACCCGCCGGGCGCTCCGGAGCGGCGGGTCGCCATCGTCCTCGACGGCAAGGTCATCTCCTCACCGCAGGTCGACCCGTCCGTGGCCTGCGGGACCGGCATCCGCGACGGCGCCACACAGATCACCGGCTCCTTCGGTCCCGAGGAAGCCCGCGAGCTGTCCCTGCTCATCAACGGCGGAGCGCTGCCCGTGCCGGTCGAGACCGTCGAACAGCGCACCGTGGGCCCGACCCTGGGCGCGCGGGCCATCACGGCAAGTGCCTGGGCGGCGGCCATCGGCACGGCACTGACCTCGCTGTTCATCATCGCCGTCTACCGGCTGATGGGAGCGCTGGCCGCCGTGGCCCTGCTCTGCTACGGCCTGGTCTCCTACGCCGCTCTGGCCGTGCTCGGCGCCACCTTGACCCTGCCGGGCCTGGCCGGTTTCGTCCTGGCGATCGGCATGGCCGTGGACGCCAACGTGCTGGTCTTCGAACGGGCCCGCGAGGAGTACGCCGCCCGCCGCCGCCCCAGTGCCCGTTCGGCGCTGGCGGCCGGGTTCCGCAACGCGCTCAGCGCGATCGCCGACTCCAACATCACCACCCTGATCGCCGCCGCCCTGCTGTTCTTCCTCGCGTCCGGACCCGTGCGGGGCTTCGGTGTGACCCTCGGCATCGGCGTGCTCGCCTCCATGTTCAGCGCCCTGGTGATCACCCGGGTGCTCGCCGAGTACGCCGCCGGCCGCCCCGGCCTGCGCCGCCGTCCGCACCTGACCGGCATCGCGACCACGGGCGCCGTCCGTGCCCGGCTCACCCGGCGCGACCCCCACCTCATGCGCCACCCGCGCCGCTGGCTGGCCACGTCCGCCGCCGTGCTCGTCCTGGCCGCGTCGGGCATCGCGGTGCGGGGCCTCGAACTGGGTGTGGAGTTCACCGGCGGCCGCCTCATCGAGTACGCCACCAGCGCGCCCGTCGATGCCGACCGGGCCCGCGCCGCGCTCGCGGACGCCGGATTCCCCCGGGCCGTCGTGCAGTCCTCCGGCGACAGTGGCCTGACCGTGCGCACCGAGCGGCTGACCGACGCCGAAGAAGCCGAGGTCACCGGCGCGGTACGCGACCTCGCGGGCGGGGCGGACAAGGTGCGCGACGAACTGATCGGCCCCAGCCTCGGCAAGGAGCTGCGCCGGGACGCCCTGGTCGCGCTCGCCGTGGCCCTCGGTGCGCAGCTCGTCTACCTGGCGGCGCGCTTCCGTCTGCTGTTCGGCACCGCCGCGGTCGCGGCCCTCGCCCACGACGTGGTGATCCTCGTCGGCGTCTTCGCCTGGCTGGGCAAGCCCGTCGACGGAGTGTTCCTGGCAGCCCTGCTCACCGTCATCGGCTACTCGGTGAACGATTCCGTGGTCCTCTTCGACCGCGTCAGGGAACTGACCCGCACAGCCGGACCGACCCGCCAAGCTGCCTCCACACCGCTGCCCGACCTCACGAACCAGGCGATCCTCCAGACCCTGCCCCGCACCGTGAACACCGGCATGGGCGCCGTCTTCATCCTCACCGCCCTCGCCGTGCTCGGCGGGTCCTCGCTCACCGACTTCGCCCTGGCCCTGCTCATCGGCCTCGCGGTCGGCACCTACTCCTCGGTCTTCACCGCCGCTCCAGTGGCCCTGGAACTCCACCGGCACGGCGACCGGCCCCGCCCACCGCGCCGCGGCCCGGTTCCGGCCGGTGGGTTCCGCCCTCGGCACGGCGCCGACGACCGCGGGCGTCATCGCCCGAAACCCGCTGGTACGGCACCGTCCTGACGGACGTGCCGCGACGAACGTCACGTGGCGGTGCCGTCACGGTCAGAGGCGTACGACGATCAGCGCGATGTCGTCGCGGCCGCCGCTTGACACGCCGAGGCGTGCCAGGACCGTGTCGGCGAGTTGTCCGGTGCCGAGGCGAGCGTTTGCGCCGAGCACGTCGGTCAGGCGTCCGAGGCCGGCGTCGATGTCCTCGCCGCGGCGCTCGATCAGCCCGTCGGTGTACAGCACCAGGGTGTCGCCGCATTTATAGGACAGGCTGGCCTGTGGGCGGGGAACGTGCTGGGGGCGGGCGCCCAGCGGTGGGTCGGTGGCCTGGTCGAGCAGTTCCCAGTCGCCGCCGGGGTGGAGGAGGACCGGCGGTGGGTGGCCGGCGTTGCTGTACGTGATCAGGCGGCAGCGGGTGTCGGCGAGTACCTGGACGGCGGTGGTGCCCAGCGCGTCCTCGATGGACCGGGCGTACAGGCCGAGCACTTCCAGCGCCTGGGCGGGGCGTTCCAGGGCGCGGGTGGCCGCCGACAGGGCGCTGCGGAGCATGCCCATCACGGCCGCGGCCCGGAGGCCGTGGCCGATGACGTCGCCGACAGCGAGGGCGAGCCGGTCGGGCGGGATGTCGACGACGTCGTACCAGTCGCCGCACACGTTGAGGGAGCCGGTGGCGGGCAGGTAGCGGACGGTCACATCGTGGGGGTGCTGGGCCAGGTCGGGGGCGTGGAGCATGGCTTCCTGCAGGGCGAGGGCGACCGTGCGTTCCCGCGTGTGGGCCTGGCGCAGTTCCTCGTTCAGCCGCTGGAGCTCCCGCGCCCGTGAGTACAGCTCGGCATCCAGCGCCTGGGTTTCCTCCAGGTGCTGGCCCACCCGGAGGCCGGCGGGCCGCACGGCCTGGTGGGCCTTGACGAAGGCGGTGACGTCCTCCACCCGGTGGATGATGTAGGCCACCTGTCCGTCCGGTCCGAGGACGGGGGTGTTCACCGGGGACCACCACCGTTCCTCGAAGACGCCTGGCCGGTCCATGACGGGGATGTCGTACTTCTGCAGGCCCATCGTGTCGGGCCGGCTGGTGGTCAGGACCCGGTGCAGCGAGGCGTCGAGGTTGCGGACCCCGTCGGCCTCCGGGTCGGCGGGGTTGTCGGGGAACGCGGTGAAGACGTGCCGGCCGAGCAGGTTCTCGCGGGTGCGTCCGGTGGCCTCCAGGTACGCCTGGTTGACATCGACGATGATCAGGTCCGGGTCCAGTACCAGGTACGGGCTCGGTGTGGCGGCGAACAGCGCCGCGTGATCAATTCGAGATGCCACCGGTGGCGCTCCCTTCCGGCCCCAACAGCCCTCACCCTCAACTTACGGTCCGCCCCGCGTCCGCGCCCGCCATCCCCTCTCCCCACCGCCGGCCCCCCGTACCGGGCCCGCGCCGGACCGGCGCCCGGGCCGCCGGCATCACCCGACCCGGCGACGACAGGGGGACCAGGCGCTGCGCCGACCGGTGCCGGGTTCTAAGCTGCGGTCATGACCGAGATCCAGACCCCGACGCCCCGCGACGCCTTCGAGCTGCTGCTGACCGGCAACCAGCGCTTCGTCGCCGGCACCCCCGAGCACCCGAACCAGGACGCCACCCGCCGCACGGAGATCGCACCGTCCCAGCAGCCCTTCGCCGTGCTGTTCGGGTGCTCGGACTCCCGGCTGGCCGCCGAGATCATCTTCGACCGCGGTCTAGGGGACCTCTTCGTGGTGCGCACCGCGGGCCACGTGGCCGGCGCGGAGGTGCTGGGCAGCATCGAGTACGGCCTGGACGTGCTGGGCTGTCCGCTGGTCGTGGTGCTCGGTCACGACTCGTGCGGCGCGGTCGGCGCGGCGTGCGCCGCGCTGGAGGACGGCGTGACCCCGTCCGGCTACGTCCGGGACGTCGTCGAACGGGTGACGCCCAGCGTGCTGGCGGCGCGGGCCGCCGGACGGGTCGAGCCGGACGAGATCCTCGCCGAGCACATAAGGCACACCGTCGACCTGCTGCTGGACCGCTCCCGGGTGCTCGCCGAGAAGGTCGCCGCCGGCCAGGCCGCCGTGGTGGGCCTGTGCTACCGCCTGGCCGACGGCAGCGCACAGCTCGTCGCCTCCCACGGCCTCGACGCGGCGCTCCCCACCGCGTCCTGACCGCCGGCCACCGCCCGGTGGAAGCGCAGCCCGCCCCCGCGCCGACCTGACGGGGGCCGGGCGGCGCCGGAGTCTGCCGGGCAGCCATGAAACCGGGGTTCACTCCGCTACCGCCGGCCACACTGATCGGCGTCGCGGCGCCGGACGTTCCCGAGCACCTGGCCGTGAGCGAAGCCACGGGCCACCGGCGCGGAGCCACCGCGGCTCCCGCCGGGGCCGCCGTAAACGGGGACGGGCCGACGGGCACCCCGCGCCCCGCAACGGGCGTACGCGCGCCCCCGCTGTGTCGCGCGCGGTACGCCGGCCTGGACGTACGGCTCCGGCTGTGTCGTGGGCGGTGTGCCGGCCTGGACGTACGGCTCCGGCTGTGTCGTGGGCGGTGTGCCGGCCTGGACGTACGGCTCCGGCTGTGTCGTGGGCGGTGTGCCGGCCTGGACGTACGGCTGTACG